>JANOKL010000443.1:0-7791 GCA_031419215.1 Luteolibacter sp.
GAATAAAATTCGCGGTTTTGGAGTCGACCCAGTAGCTTTTGTTGGTCGCAAAAGCAGTTGTGTGTGATTTAGAAAATCTTCATTGATGTCATTACGAATGACACTGAAGCATGGCGGTAAATCCTAGGGAGATGCAAGCGGCGATTTCCCATATTTCCGATCATCAGGCTTTCGCAGGAACGGCAGGGTCAGCAGTCCGAAGAGCACAAGCGCCAGCAATTCAAGCGACAATAGATACCACGGCCACGGCCCCAGGTGGTCGAGCAGGCTCGGGTTCACCGGCTTGTGCGCGGCGAAGCCGAAATTCGTACCGAGCATCGCGTTGAGGGCCAGCGCGCAAACGATGTAGGCGTTCACCCACAGGAATGCCCGCCACGGGCTGCGCCACCAGGGTCTTTCCGGACGCCAGCCATCGACGATCGGGAGATACAGCGCCGCTGCGACGATCGAGAAGTGCATCACGAAAAAGGTTACGAACGGCCACGCTGGAAAACCCACCTGGATCGCGGGCGTGAGCAGGCCTTGGATCGTTCCGGCAAGGCCCCAGTAAAAGGTCAACTCACAGAGCACCTGCCGCCGTGTCAGCAGCGCGAAGCCTGCGAGGATGGCCGCGAGATCGCAGAGGTGGAACGGCACGGTGTTTTCCAATCCAGCATTCGGAACCTCAAACCACGCCAGCTGGCACATCGGATAGGCCATCAGGTTCAGGAAGGCCAGCAGCCCGGTGGAGAGGAGTTTCCCCTGTGCGCTCTTTTTCCCCGCGAAAATCATCGCGAAAATCGCCACCGCACCGATCAGGATGGCGATGCCGTGCTCGCGGGAAAAGGGATGGAAGGGAGGAGGCATCCGTTGTCTTCAAGACTCGGAGCAGGATGCTCCAGAGACGGACTGGAGCGGAGACGCTCCAGCCACGGTTTTTATTCGCAGCGTGTTCGAAGTTCCGCCTTGGCCTTGGTCCAATCCACCGGCACTTCCTCACCCGACTTCCAGCGGGCTTCCGTCGCCTGCAAAGCCGCGAGATGCCACCCAGGGATTTCGGATCCATCCTCAACAGGAAAGGCAGACATTTCAGTGATGCTCATGCTCGGAAACTAGCGAATTGGTAAGTCAGGGCAAGATCTCAGCGGGAACGGAAGCGACGGCTCCAGTCAGCCGAGAATATAGGCGTCGGACTCCAGCAGCTTGCCGCAGGAGTAGCAGGCCTTGGCGTCGCTGGCGATGAGGGTGCCGCAGGACTTGCAGTGGGTGGTTTCACTGATGGATTGCGCGGGATGCTCGAGGGAAAGCCGTTCGAGGAATTCGTGCGGGCTGAGATCGGAATTCGAAGCCATGTGCTCGATCAACGCGCGGTTCAGCGTTCGTAGATGCTCGACCTGGATTTCCAGGCTGTGGATCCGGCTGCCGAAGTCGGTGATTTCATCGACCGCCGAGGCGATCTTTGTCCCGTTGTAAACGTCCGCGAGAGTCGTCCGGGGAATATTCATTCCAGCCATGGCGGCATCCTACGCTGCACCTCAGGGAGGCGGCAAGACATAGCACAACTTGAAAAGTTGTGCTACTTGGCGGTCACCGCGCTGCGGTCATCATCGAGGCCGCTCTTCTCAAGGAAGTAATCGTAGCCGCCGGCGTAGCGGGTGAGGGTGCCGTTGTTGATGTGCAGCGTCGTTTCCGCCAACGTGCGGATGAAGTGCACGTCGTGGGAAATGAAAACCAGCGTGCCTTCATAGTTTTTCAGCGCCTGCACCAGCGAGTCGATCGAAAGAATGTCGAGGTGGGTCGTCGGCTCGTCCATCAGGAGGAGGTTCGGCGGATCGGTGAGGAACTTGACGAGGTTGAGCCGCGACTTTTCACCACCGGAAAGCACGCCGCAGCGCTTTTCGACATCGGCGCGGCGGAACAGGAACGAGCCAAGGATGGCGCGGGCCTCGTCTTCGCGGAGCGTCGGGCAGCAGGTCATCACTTCTTCAAGCACGGTGTTGTGCTCGTTGAGCGATTCCGAACGGTGCTGCGAGTAGTAGCCGAGCTTGGTGGCGTGGCCGACTTCGCGCTTGCCACCGTTGATGTCCAGCACGCCCGCAAGGATCTTGATGAGCGTGGATTTACCCGCGCCGTTCGGTCCAACGAGGACGATCTTCTCGCCACGCTCGAGGGTGAGATCGAGGTTCTTGTAGATCTGCTTTTCGCCGTAGGCCTGCGACATCTTCACCAGCTCCATGACCTTCTGGTTGGAACGCTGCGGCTGCGGGAAGGCGAACTTGAACGGCTTGCGCGGGGCACGCGGCTTTTCGATCTTCTCCAGCTTGTCGAGGAACTTGATGCGCGACTGCACCTGCGCGGCCTTTGATCCGACCTGACGGAATCGGTCGATGAATTCCTGATGGCCTTCTATTTCCTTGGCCTGGTTCCGGTAGGCTTGGACCTGCTGTTCGTAGCGGGCCTCACGCTGCTCGGTGAAGGAGGTGTAGTTGCCGGTGTAGGTGATGAACTTCTGCGCGTCGGGATCGATTTCCACCACGCTCTCGACCAGCACGTCCATGAAGTCGCGATCGTGCGAAATCATCAGGATCGCGCCGGAGTAGTTTCGCAGGTAGCGCTGGAGCCAGAGCAGGGAAAGAAGGTCGAGGTGGTTCGTCGGCTCGTCGAGCATCAGCAGATCCGGCTCCATCACCAGCAGCTTCGCAAGGTGGGCGCGCATGATCCAGCCACCGGAAAAGGTGCGGGCGGCATTGTGAAAATCGGCCTCCTTGTAGCCGAGTCCGGCGAGGATCTTCTTCGCCTTCGGTTCTAGCTGGTAGCCGTTTAGAAGCGTGAACTGATCCTGCGCATGCGCGTAGTCCGGATGCCCGTGCGTGCCAGCGGCCTCGTGCTCGCGCATCGTGCGGAGGATGCCGACCATTTCCGGCGTGATGCCCATGGCGATCTCCAGCACCGTCTCGTCGCCGGGGTCGCCCGCCTCCTGCGGGAGGTAGCCGGTGATGGCGTATTCATCGCGCTCGATGATGCCCTCGTCCGGATCGTCCTCGCCAAGGATCATGCGGAACAGGGTCGATTTTCCCGCGCCGTTCGGACCGACGAGGGCGACGCGTTCGCCCCAGTTGATGGTCAGTTCGGCCTCGCGGAACAGGGTTCGTCCGCCGAGGGTCTTGGAGAGCTTATGGATGCTGAGCACGCGCGGGGTTTAGGCGGAGAACCCCGCAGTGCCAAGTTTCAAGTTCTGGGCCACTCAGGGTCCTTCGGATTACGGCTGCTCAAATCACCACCCGACTGGAACAGCGAGAGCACCAGGTCGATCACAAGACTCAACAGCTCACCAACGAGTTCGAAGAAAATCTCAATCACTCGTGGACCCTAGAAGAGGCGATCCGACTCGGACCATGGGAATTCAGGGTGCTTTTTCCACAAAGGTGTTCGCGGGGATTTGCAGTGAGCGTTGGATTCTGGGAGACTGCGACATGTGGACGCGTCGCGACTGGCTGAAACTCTCGACCGCCGGGCTGGCGGGCTCGATTTGCGGCTGCGGCTCCACTCCCCATCGTGAGCCACCGAAAATGCTCTCCGGCATCGCGTCCGGCTACGGAGCAAAAGGCTGGGGGCTCTGGGACGGGCGATCCCGGGTGGCGGGGGCAAATTTAAATGCCAGTGGGCCCGCCCTCAGCATCACGAAATCCCTTGCGGGTCTGGCAGTGGCCCGGTTGGTGGCGAGGGGAGCGATGCGGCTCGACGAGAAACTGGGGGACACTTTTCCTGAATGGAAAAGCGACGCTGCGAAATCCCGGATCACGCCGCGCATGCTGCTCCAGCAAACCTCCGGCCTCGATGCCGGATCCAGCGCGCTCTACCACCGACCGCTCGCAGACAAGGGGCGGGTCGCGCTTTCCCTGCGGGTGGTGAGCGCCCCCGGCAGCCAGTTCCGATACGGGGCCTCGCACTGGGAAGTGCTCGCGGAGTTCCTACAGCGGAAGCTCGGCAAGGAAACACTCGAGCACTTCATTTCACGCAACGTGATGGGACCTATCGGCCTGCACAGCCCGAAGTGGCGGGCGGACTTGAAAGGACGATATTTCCTATCAACCGGCGCGGAATTGACAGTCGAGGATCTCGGTAAACTCGGCCGCACGCTGGCGAAATTGCTGCGCGGTGAAAGGTCGGACGGCTTCGATCCCGGCATCTATTCCGACGTCACGAAATCCTCCGCCGCGAATCCAATCTTCGGCGGCGGGCTTTGGAAAAACATCCGCGCATCGTCCGGCCACGCCGTCGAGATCGAAGACTACCTCGATCCCCCGCGCTCGTCATCATTCTGGTTGGGTGCCTGTTTGTCGAAGCGCCACCCGGCTGATTTAGTCGCGCTCATCGGCTCCGCCGGCCAGCGCGTGTTCATCTGGCCGGCGAAGGATCAGGTTTTCGTCCGTCTAGGACGTTCGCCGCAGTGGAAGGACGCGCCATTGCTGGAGGCGCTTGCTTGATCCATTTACTCGGGTTCTGGATTCAGCCGTCTGTGCCAATAACCAGGCCTCCTGCTTGCGTGCGCGATTGCCAAAATGAGGAGATGATCTTCCTCGACTAAAAAGAGTACTGAGAACGGAAATCGCTTCGTTTGAACTCGACGAACATAGCGACCCACGATCCTCCAGCGAAGAGGGTCAGCGCATATGCGTTGGATGACAGACTCGATCTCGCGAGTGAACTCCGCACCCAAGCCTGATCCCGCTTCTGCGTAAAATGCTGCCGAATCGAGTTACTCCGATCGCGCGTCAGGGTGAAACACAAATCTCATCTGCCAACGATCCGCCGCGCTTCCTCCATCACCTCATCTCCTGAAATGCCTTCGACCCGACCCGACCGGACATCTTCGATCCGTCGTTCTGCTTCGCTGATCCAGATCGATTGGTGCTCATCGGACTCAAGGAAATCAAGACTCTCAACCAGCTTCTCAGCGAGTTCCGCCCGAGACGCAGCAGGCAACTGCATCGCCGCAGCCGCAAGTTCATTCAAGGTCAGGATCATGACCGTAGGTTAGTCCGGAAAACGCCCCGGCTCAAGCATGGAAAACAACAGGGACCCCACGAACGAGACGCTCACTTCTTCACCGCGACGAGGATGTTCGCGCCGTCCGGATTCGTGTGGTAGCCGGAGCCGAACGGAATGCGCGTGCCACCATTCGCCTCATAGGCCGCGCGAAGATCGGGCTGGTCGTGTTTGGCGAAGAGCTCGATCGGTCGATCATAGCGGCCAAGGAATCGCAGATCCCAGCCGTTGACGAAATGGCGGAAGGGAATGCCGGAGTCGTCCTGCACGATCGCGCGCGACTGCGAGAGCACCTGGTTGCGGATCTTCGAGAACCCTTCGTCGTGCATGAGGTAGGAGGCCGCCTTGAAGTAGGCGGTCGATCCGCCGAACCCGCCAACCCACGACTGGTAGCCGGACTTGAAGCCGCCGTTCGAAAGATCGCCGGAGACATAGATCGCGCGCTTCGATCCACCGCCGGGCAGGCTGAAGCGGATGTCGACTCCGGTGTTTCCGCCTGCATTGATCGACTGCACGCTGTCGACCTCGCCGCCCATCAGGCCGATGGAGGTCAGCAGGATCGGAGTCACACCCGGCATCGCTCCGTTGGCGAGATCGCCCCTCATGTCCTTCGTCACGAAATAGCCGACCTTGAGCTGAGTATCCATCGACTTTCCGAGTCCGAACAAAGCATCGACCACGGCCGCAGGGTCCTTGCTTTCCAGTGCCGGCAGCGATCCAGCGGGCTCCAGTCCGAGCAGCACGTAGGTCGAGGTATTGGGAAACATCGACATCGCGTAAAGCAGGTCCGGTCCGCCGAAGGGATAGAGCAGCGTGTTTGGCGAGCCAATGATCGGGCCCAGCGTTTCATTCGACCAGCCGGTCTGGCGCGAAGTACGGCGTGCACCGTAGGCCTTCCACTTGAACGCGATCTCATCGAGGTAGGCGCGGTAGTTCACCGTCTGCTGGATCTGCGATAGCGCGGCTCCATGGCGGACGGGCTTTCCGGCGAGAAAGAGCGTGATGTCGTTCGCATCCGCCACGCCGGACACCGGCGCGAAGGCGGACTGTGGCGGGGCCAGCGTGAGCGTCTCACCCGGCTGGGGCTTTGGCTTGGAGGCGCAACCGGTGAGTGCCAGCGCGAGAACGAGGGACAGGGCAGGTTTCATGAAGGGCGTTTGTTGAATGGAATCCACAGCAGGGCACAGACCACGGCAGTGAGCAGCCCAGTGATGGCAGGCCAAGGCTGATGAATCAAGGATACCACCACGACCAGCCCCGTCACACAAAGAAACAGGATCGGCGGCAACGGATAGAGCGGAATGGTGGATTTCTTGAGGGAATGCGGCAACCGCCGCCGGAGGATGAAAATGCCGAAGACGCTCAGGGAGGTCGCCAGCGTCAGCCCGACCTGGGTGTAGGTCAGCAGCGACTCGAAATTCCCCACGGCCACCAGCACCAGTGCGAAGCCCGCTTGAAACAGCAGCGCCCGGGTCGGCACACCAGCCACCGGAGCGAACCACCGCAGCGTCGGCAGATCCCGACCCATCGCCCCCAGCACGCGTGGCCCGGCCCATAGCATGGCGCTGACCGAGGCACAGAGCGCGACCGCCAGCAGAATCGAAATCCATTTCGCCACCGGACTGCCGAACAGCGACACCGCCGCCGCATGCCCCACCTCCTGCACACCTTTTAGTTCGGCCATCGGTGCGGCATGAAGGAAGGCGGCATTCAGGGCGACATAGAGCAGCATAACAAGAAGAGTTCCGCCGATCAGGGAACGGCGCACCGCTTTCACCGGTCGATCCCATTCTTCCAGCCCATACACCGCCGCATTCCAACCGCTGTAGGCGTAAAAGACATACAGCAGCGCCGAGGCAAAGGCCGGCTCCAGCATCGCCCGCTGCGTGAGGCCAACCGGCTGCCACCACTGAATGTCGCCCTTCCCTGGAAGCAATGCGGCAGCAATCAAAAAGGAAAGGATCAGCAGCAGCTTGAGCGCAGTCGCCACCGTCTGGACGCGGGCACTCGTCGAGGTGCTGACCGAATGCGCGACCGTGCCTAACAGAATGACCACCACCGCCACAGCCTGCACCGGGATCTCGGGAAAACTCGCATGCACATAGCCGCCGAGTGCCAGCGCACTGAGCGCCGTCGGCGCGGCGAACCCGACCACCGCCGAAAGCAGGCCGGACATGAAACCAAAGGCCGGGTGATAGATCTCACTCAGGTAATGATACTCGCCGCCTGACTTCGGCAGCAGGCTCGCCAACTCCGCATAGCACAGCGCCCCGCAAAGGGCGATCAGTCCGCCGACGATCCAAAGCATCAGGATCGGCGGAGCGGCCTGGTAGTCCAGCAACTGAAATCCCAGCGAAGTGAACACGCCCGTGCCGATCATGCTCGCCACCACCAGCGCGGTGGCAGCTTCGGAGCCGGCTTTCGGTTTTTCATGCACGCGACAAGCTCTCCCCATCGGCTTCTCGGCGGAAGGAGAAAAATTTCCGGAAAACTCCCCAACACAGGCTTCTTAAAGGATGAAGGTAAAAACCTACTTAATCAAGAAGGCTAAACCTCCAGAAAAGCGAACCACTAAAAAAATGAGCAAGAAAAGAACAGTCCACACCAACAATCGCAACGGTAACCAAATCACCACCACGGTCACCCGCTCTGGTCCCACGACGCACGTTCATCGGGGACTTAGCAGCCTGTTGAAAAACGAAGATTCGCGGGATGAATGACCGGTTGTGCTGGGATCCGGATGGCGAGGCGATGGGTGGGGTA
>JANOKL010000444.1:0-5699 GCA_031419215.1 Luteolibacter sp.
TGGCGTCCAAGGTGGATGAAGCACCAAAGCGCCCCTCACGGCCGTTCATGTCGAAGTCCATCCGTGCGTCCAGGCTGCCCCGCGCGTCGATCGCTTTCAGCGAAGTCACCGTCAGCAGAGTCCCATTCCATTCCGCGTCGGCGGAAATCTTGTTCAGGACGTAACCGTTCTTTTCCACATTCGGGGCGGTCAATCGCAGCCGGCCATGCAAGGTCGTGCGGTCGGAAAGATCGCCGTCGATCACCACGCTGATCTTCGGCTTTTCCTTCTCGTCATAGTTCCACTCCCGTGAAGCGACGAGGCAACGCCGCAGCATCTCCATCCGGCTCTTCGCACCAGGATCGTTGGCATCCGGATTGCCCATCGTCGGGCGATAGCCGAGCAGCCGTGCCGAAAGCGTGATGTCGATGCCCTCGACCTCTCCACTCGCGTCGCGGATTTCCAGGATGCGGCCTCCCGGCATCGAAATGACCGCATTCACATGCGTCGCCTCCAGCACCTCCGAGTCCGGGTTTTCCGTGTCCACCGGAAGATCCAGCCGACCGTCCACCAACTCGAAACGGGTGATCTTCACCTCACCGCGTGCCAGCCGCGGCTTGTCGATATCCAGCACCACCCGCTCCATCCGGGAAACCTGATGCTGATGGCCGCTGTCGGAAAACACCCGGATCTCCTCCGCCACCACGCCCCGCAGCGGTTGGTAGCTCAGCCGCGCGATGCTGACGTGCAGGCCTTGCTTTTCCAGCTCGCCCTCGATCATCGCTCGCCACGTATCCGGCAGGCCGGTCTTGTTCGCCCACCACAGCGCCACCCCCAGCGCGATCACGCCCGCCGACACCAACAGCATCAGCGTCGTGCGGAGGTTCTGGAAAAGGCGGAAGCGCGTCATGGCAGAAGTGGCAGCATCCTAGGCTCCCGAAATGGGAATGCAATCCGTCCTCGCAATCAACGTTGCTCCTCCGCCCGGCGCTTCCTAGCATCGGTCCAGTGATTCGATTCGCAGTGCTGGGCAGCGGAAGTTCGGGAAATTCGACAGTCGTCGAGTCGGAAGGCGTGCGCCTGCTGGTCGACGCCGGACTCAGCGCCAAGCAGCTTATTTCCCGCCTTCAGGGGCTCGGCCTCTCGCCCGAATCCTTCGATGGAATCCTGCTTACCCACGAGCACGGCGACCACATTCGCGGCCTTCGAGTTCTGCTGAAACAAATGCCCGTTCCCGTTTATGCCACCGCCGCCACCGCCCGCGTCGTCAAGGATACCGGCATCCAGGGTGCCACGTGGAAAATCTTCGACGCCGGGCAGGTCTTCCGCATCGGCGGCGTCCAGATTGAAGCATTCGCGATCCAGCACGATGCCGTCGATCCCGTCGGCTTCGTTTTCCAGGGCCCGCGCGCGAAATTCGGCCTGCTCAGCGATGCCGGCTTCGTCACCCGTGGCATGGTCGAGCGCCTCCGCGGCGTCCACGGCCTCTTCGTCGAGGCCAACTACGACGAGGCCCTTCTCGAGGCCGACACCAAGCGCCCCTGGTCCACCAAGCAACGCATCAGCTCCCGCCACGGCCACCTCTCCAACGCCCAGACCGCCGAACTCGTCGCCGAGCTCGCCCATCCCGGCCTCCGCCGCGTCGTCCTAGGTCACCTCAGCCAGGACTGCAACGCCCCCAACCTTGCGCTTTCCATCCTCCGGAAATCCCTCGAGGAAAAAGGCCATCGCCACATCGAACTCCACTGCGCCTGCGCAGAGGCCTCACCGTGGTGGGAACTCGCGGCCGAGCAGGAGTGCAAGCCGCGTGAGCAGCAGCAGCTTGACTTTTTTTGAAGAGATCGGGGATCGCGGATAGGAGATTGGGGGAGATTCAGAGCACCTGTCTTTCCACGATTCACCATTCACTACTTACCATTCACTTCTCCTCCGGCAGCTCGATCAACAACGCTACGCTTTGCTCTGAGGCCGTAAGAGCATTGGCTCCTCGTGGCAGAAGCAGAAACGCCCCCTTCGAAAAGCTCCTGCCATCCTCACTTGTTAGAGCCCCTTCGACGACTCCGAGAATGCTGAAGCGGCCGGGCAGGGGATTGCCGAGGGTTTCTCCCGCTTTCAGGGATTTGCGGCTGGTCTTGAAATACTCGCACTCCGCCAAAAGGTCACCCTGCGGAACATCCATCCCCGGTTCGAAGTCGTCGAAGTCGATGCTCGCCAGCGATTCCGCCACGTGCAGGGCACGCGGCTTTCCATCGAGTCCCTTGCGGTTCCAGTCGAAGACCCGGTACGTCGTGTCCGAATTCTGCTGGATCTCATGAATGAGCAGCCCGGCCCCGATCGCATGCAGCCGACCCGATGGAATGAAGATCGACTCACCCGCCTGCGGATGGATCGCATGCACGCAATCCTCCACCTTGCCGTTCGTGATCGCCTCCTCGAAGTCCGCCCGACTCACTCCCTTTTTCAATCCCACATAGAGTTTCGCGTCCGGAGCCGCGTCGGCGATGAACCACATCTCGGTCTTCGGTTCGCCACCGAGTTCATCCGCCTTCGCCACCGGTGGATGCACCTGGATGGAAAGATCATCCCGTGCATCCAGAATCTTGATCAGGATCGGGAAGCGCTCCGACTCCGGCAGACCGGTTCCGAAAATCTCCTCACGATGATCGGTCCACAGTTCATGCAGCGTTTTTCCATCAAACAGTCCGCCGTTGACCACCGACTGCTCGGGATCGCGATCCACGATTTCCCAGGACTCACCAAACGGAGTCACGGCATCCGGCAGCGTCCGACCGAACACCGTCTCCAGCTCACGCCCGCCCCAGACGCGTTCCATGTAAAGAGGCTTGAACGAAATCGGTGACATGCCCGCAGCCTAGTCAACCGCCTTCCACTTTGAAAAGCGCCATTGGAGTGGGGACATTCCTGTCCCCACAAAATCCATAGACGGCATCTCCAATACGGCCATCCCAACGGGAAAATCAATCTCCACCGCCACCGCCGCCACCATCACTTCCACCACCGCTGTCTCCAGATCCTCCGCCGCTGTCACCAAATCCGCCACTGTCGCTATGCGAGTGGCCGCCGGAATCATGATGGGAATGCCCGCCCCAATCCGAGTGCGAATGCTGAGCAGGCGAGTGGGAACTGCTGTCGTTCTGTGAAAAGCCGCCGGAATCGTGACTGGAGAACCCACTGCTGCCGAAGTGATCCTGTGGATTCTGCTGAAGTCTGTCGGGGCGACGATTTTTCGAGGTCAAGGCGATCAAAAACAGGGCGATCCCGATGCCTGTCAACAGCACGATCAGGATGAAGAGACCTACAAGGGTGGTGGTCATAAAAATGGAATTGAAGGCAATGCATTCGCACGGGCAGTGCTTGTGACATTCCGTCCCTAGTCCGTATCGGCAAGGATGTCGACCTCGAAGGAATGGCTCACGGTGCCGATAGCGCCACGCGAATCGGTGAAATGATCGGTCGCGCAATGTCCATTCGCGTGTAGCATCACCGCTCTTCATTTAACGCTTTCTCATGAACGAAACCAAAGCCTACTCCGCCACCAGCGCCGCCTCGCCGCTGGCCGCCACCCAGATTCCGCGTCGCGACCCCACCGACCGCGACGTCCAGATCGAGATTCTCTTCTGCGGCGTCTGCCACTCCGACCTTCACTTCGCGCGCAACGAGTGGGGCTTCACCCAATACCCCGCAGTGCCGGGCCATGAAATCGTCGGCCGCGTGACGAAGGTCGGCTCCGCCGTCAGTCGTTTCAAGGTGGGCGACATCGCGGGCGTCGGCTGCCTTGTGGACGCCGATCTGTCCTGCCCGCATTGCAAGAAGGGCCTCGAACAATTTTCGCCGACCTCGGTGATGACCTACGGCTCGATGGACAAGCATCTCAACTTGCCCACCTACGGCGGCTATTCCGAGGGCATCGTGGTGGATGAGCATTTCGTGCTGAACATCCCGCAGAACCTCGATCTCGCCGCCGTCGCGCCGCTGCTCTGCGCTGGGATCACCACCTATTCGCCAATGCGCCACTGGAACGTCGGACCCGGGAAAAAAGTCGGCATCGTCGGCCTCGGCGGGCTCGGCCACATGGGGGTGAAGTTCGCCCGGGCCTTCGGTGCGCAGGTCGTTGTTTTCACCACCTCGCCCTCGAAGCGTGAGGACGCCCTCCGCCTCGGAGCCCATGAGGTCGTCATTTCCAGCGATCCCGACGACATGGCGAAACACGCGGGCAGCTTCGACTTCATCCTCGACTGCGTTTCCGCCGATCACGACCTCAACGCCTACCTCGGCATGCTCGCGGTCGATGGCAACCTCACCCTCGTCGGCGCGCCGGAAAAGCCGCTGCCCGTGGCCTCGTTCTCACTGATCATGGGCCGCAAGAGCCTTTCCGGTTCACTCATCGGCGGCCTGGCCGAAACGCAGGAAATGCTCGATTTCTGCGGCCAGCACAACATTACCTCCGACATCGAAATGATCCGCATGGACCAGATCAACGAAGCCTACGAGCGCATGCTGAAGAGCGATGTGAAATACCGCTTCGTCATCGACATGGCCTCACTGAAGGGCGAGTGACGATTTTCTTTGAACGGGGGCAGTGTGTGCTGCTCTCGTTCATTTGTAAAACGTCCAAGTTACGCTGGGAGTGCTACGAATTTGATTAGGAAACTTGATCAGAAGCTGTGTGGATATTTTCGCAAGTATTCTGGTAGACCCGCAGCCGACCCACACAACGGCAACTCCAATCGGATTCGAAAAGTTCCTGGCAAAAGTGCCTCTCCAGCGGCCGCTCAGCGTCGTGGACACAGACTACACTATCTGGAGCGGCGAGCCGCGAAGCTTCGAACAAACTCGATTGACGTCCCGCACCGCCATAGATTTCACCCATTGGGCCATCCACTATAACAAAATCCCAAGCGATCTCGCGAACGCGATCCGGCAGATCCAGAGATAATCCTGCCTCTCCACGTCCTTGTCGTAAATCGTTCAGATTAAACCGCCATCGTTCAGGCCGGGCGGTGACGGCAATCATGACGATATCCGCGTCGGGCTGTGCTGCTCCGACTTGCCTCGCCCATTTGAGGGAGTCTTCTAGGAACAGTGTTTGTCCTCCCTCGTTCGCCGCCAACCAGGCTGCGCTGTCATTTCCACATCCGAACACCAGAAGGCGGCAAGGAGCTCTCTCGGTGAGGTGCTCTAGGATTGCCCGATATTCATGAGCATCGCAGCAGCCAGACGCACCGCTTAAAGGCGCTAGGTATTTGGTGTAAATTTCGTCAGCTTTCTTCATCGTAGTGGATTAAAGCAACCAGAGACCAGTACGTCGCAAGAGTGCAATTTTATTTGCTTCACCCACTACCCAGTTCGCGTGGACTGCCACAGGATCTGAAGGAGAGTGCTTCTGCCAATAGGCTCCGTTTGGAAAAAGCTCAAGAGGCAGCATCGTGCAGCGAGCACTGTGAACTGCGTCCAACCTATGCCGAAAGAAATCCTGTTCTCCTCCATGAGCGTTCAAATCGCTTTCATTATAGTTGAGGGTCTCAATGGCGGCTTGGGTCGGAAGGGCAAAGTAGAGACCACTGCAAAGCAACGATGGACAATGGCCGTTCACTTCGGAGTCGCTGTCCGACTGAAATGCGAAATCCGTCAAGTGCTCGTCCGGGAACCAAGTCAGTGGATTTCGGAGGAAAACGACGTCCGCATCACTAAAAAGAACT
>JANOKL010000445.1:0-1503 GCA_031419215.1 Luteolibacter sp.
ACAGCGGCACCGGTTCGATCGACGCGAACTCCGGCAGCTCCAGAAATGGATAGCGGCTGAGCGTTTCCGCACCACGGGTCGCAAGAAAATCCTCCTTCGAGGTGCGCAGCGGGGAAAAGGTGCTGCTCTCGATGTGGATGCCGGCGATGGCCATGCGGATCGGCTTGTTCATGGAACAATGGAGGAAAGAAGTGCGTCCTTGGCCTGACGGATGAGGTCCTCGCTGGCCTCGCGCCAGGAGTATTCATCGTCCTTGGAAAAGGTGCCCATGAAGCAGTCTGCGTTTCGGAAGATCATGCCGCCGTTCACCCGCTGCCGGGCGCTGAGGTGGATTTCACGGACTCCGGTCGAGGTGACGATCTCCGCGAGGTTGTCCGGGGTCACGCCACCTCCTGGCATGAGGGAGACACGCCCCGTCGATTGCTTCACGAGTGCTGAAATCACCGCCGTTCCTCCTGGCACGTCAGCCATGCCGCCCGAGGTCAGGATCCGCTTCACGCCCAATGAATGGATCGTTTCAAGCGCCTCGCCAAGATCACGCGTCATGTCGAAGGCCCGATGGAACGTGACGTCCAATGGCCCCGCCGCGTCGATCAATCGGGCACATCGTTCTTCATCGACCGTTCCATCCGCTTTCAGACAGCCGATCACCAAGCCGTCCGCGCCGAGATCACGGGCGACGTGAATATCCTCCAGCATCGCCTCCATTTCCCCCTCTGAATAGAGGAAATCGTAGCCCCGCGGGCGGATGATCACCATCAGGCCGCCGGAAAACACCCGCCGCACCGCACGGATCACCCCGGCACTGGGCGTCGTCCCGCCTTCCGGCAGATTGGCACAAAGCTCCACCCGGTCCGCTCCGCCTTTCGAAGCCGCAAGCGCCGACGCCACCCCATCGATACAGATTTCCAACATGAACGCTCCACTTTCCCGCGCTGGAGACCCATGGCAAGCGTCTTCCTCTGCCTTGGAACTTGCCACTTGGCACTTGGAACTTTCTCCTCCCTCCATGTCCCGCCCCGACGGCCGCCAGCCCGACCAACTCCGCCAGGTTTCCTTCATCCCGAACGTCGCCCCCTACGCCACCGGCTCGGTGCTGGTCTCGTTCGGCAACACCAAGGTCATCTGCGCCGCCACCATCGAGGACGATGTCCCGCGCTGGATGAAGACCCAGCGCGTGGAAGGCGGCTGGCTCACCGCCGAGTACTCGATGCTCCCCTACTCCACGCTCGACCGGAAGCAGCGCGACATCTCCAAGGGCAAGCTCGACGGTCGCTCCTCTGAAATCCAGCGCCTCATCGGTCGTGCCCTTCGCGCCGCGATCGACCTCACCAAGATCGGCCAGCGCACGATCTGGATCGACTGCGACGTCCTCCAGGCCGACGGCGGCACCAGGACCGCCTCGATCACCGGCGGCTGTGTCGCGGCGGCCATCGCGCTGAACCGCCTTTTCGCTGCGGGAAAGCTGATGCTTTTCCCGATGAAGAAGCTCGTCGCCGCCGT
>JANOKL010000446.1:0-3154 GCA_031419215.1 Luteolibacter sp.
GAGCCGTCCTTGGTGGTGAAAGGCGTCTGTTGGAGGTAGGATTGGACGTCCATGTTCCGGAATCCCACCATGCAGGAAGCAGGCTCACAATCCCGCAGCGGAAAAAAGTCACGCAGACCCGAGATTCCTCTTGGCAACCCGGGGCCGTTTGTGCATTTTCCGCGCCCCGCCCGCTTTCGGGCATCTTCTCGAACGACCCACCGACATGGCCGTAGCTCTCCGACACAATAGCCAAGGCACCAAAGACCGCCCGTATTACAAGATCGTTGCCGTGGACAGCCGCAAGCGCCGCGACGGACGTTACATCGAGCAGATCGGGACCTATGATCCCCTCAAGGAAGGTGCCAACTATCAGCTCGACCTTGAAAAAGCCGACAAGTGGCTCGGCGTAGGTGCCCAGGCATCCGAAACGGTTGCCAGCATCATCCGCAAGGTCCGCACGGCTTCGACCAAGTAATCGTCGATTCCCTTTTTCAAAACGGCTGCGCTCCTCTGGACCGCAGCCGTTTTGCGTTGAAGGGCTTGCGCCGCATTTCCTGATCACTCTAGTCTTCTGGAGCATGAAGAAACTGTTGGTGGAATTCATCGGGTGCATCTTTCTGACCTCGATCGGCTATTTCTCGAGATCGGCCCACACCGGCGACGTCTAGTTTCCTGACTATCCAACGACGGCGCAGGTTCCGATGAAGGGGCCCGCCGTCGTTTTGCATTTCCACTCTTCGCCCATGGACTACTCCGCGATCATTCTCAAACAACGCCAACGCTTCGAAGAACTCGATCATGCGATCGCGGATCCATCGCTTTTTTCCGACCAGAAGCGGGCCACCGATCTGCTGCGCGAGCACCGGAAGCTGAAGCAGACACTTGATCTGTGGGAGAAACTCCAAGCCCGTGAACGCCATCTCACGGACAATCTCGAGCTCGCCAAATCCGATGATCCGGATTTCTCCGCAATGGCCGCCGAGGAAATCCCCGGACTGGAAATCGAGATCGGGCAGCTCAGCAAGGATTTGCAATACGCCCTGCTGCCGGCGGATCCGAACGAGGATCGCGACGCGCTGATCGAAATCCGTGCAGGTGCCGGAGGCGACGAGGCCTCGCTCTTCGCCGCCGAGCTGATGCGCCTTTATCAACGCTATTCCGACCTCCGTGGGTGGAAATGCGAGCACCTCGAAAGCAGCCCGTCCGAAGTCGGCGGCTTCAAGGAAGTCATCCTCAAGGTCACTGGCCAGGAGGTGTTCCGATATTTGAAATACGAATCGGGCGTTCATCGGGTCCAGCGTGTGCCCGCGACCGAGACGCAGGGTCGCGTTCACACCTCCACCGTGACTGTCGCCGTGCTGCCGGAAGCCGAGGAAGTCGATGTGGAGCTGAAACAGGAGGATCTCCGGATCGAGGTCTGTCGCGCGGGTGGGGCCGGAGGCCAGCACGTCAACCGCACCGAGTCCGCCGTGCAGATTTTCCACCTTCCCACCGGGCTCTACGTCCGTTGCGAGGATGGTCGCTCACAAATCAAGAACAAGGAAATGGCCCTCCAGATCCTGCGGTCCAAGCTCTACGAGCAGAAGCTCCGCGAGCAACAGGACGCCTACTCCAGCCACCGCCGCTCGCTCATCGGTTCAGGAGATCGCTCGGAAAAAATCCGCACCTACAATTTCCCCCAAAGCCGCATCACCGACCATCGGATCGGCTTCACCTCGCACAACCTGACCGGGGTCATGGCGGGAGATCTGGGCGAATTCACCAACGAGCTGCAAAAGGTGGAAATGGCGGAGCGACTGGCCGAAGCTGGTCTTTGAGAGGATTCATTTCCACCTCACCGGAAATTTATAAAAAATCCGTGTCACTCACGCGGTATTTCCTTCAATACTTTCCTTGATGATTTCAGCGAACCCGCTGGATCACACCACCATTTTCCATGAGTTCCGCCTCTATTGAACTGATTCACCGGGAACGACTTCCAGCAGGGAAGGCGCTGGTCATTCCCAGTCGCCTCGATTTCGCCCAGCTGCTGGGACTCGAAAAACTGCTTTCCGGCCGCAAAATCACCTGGCTTATCGAGGAGGATTCCAAACTCGATCCCCAGATCCGCACCCATTTGGAACGGTCGGGCTCGGGTGCCATGTTCGGTGCCAGCGATGGCGATCCGGCGGCAGTCGGCTCGCAGCTCGCGGACTCCCTCGATGCAAATGGACTGCTGGTCTACATCCCGGGCCTTGCCGCTTCGCGAAACGCCTCGATCTGCCATGTGCCTTCCTCGCATTTGAAAACGCTCTGCGCCTTCGGCCTGAGCGTCGTGCCCGTGGCCGTCGATGCTCCCCGTGAGTCCGCGCTTTCGATTGAAAAACCATCGTCGCTGCCCGCCGGGGTGATCGTCGTGGGCACCCCACTTGAAGCCGGGAAGGCAACGATCGCCACCTTCCAACAGAGTCTGCTCGAAGCCGCCGAGCTGTCGTTTTCCGATCGTTCGTTCCTGAAGGGCTCACTGGCTACAGCACTTCTGGAAGGGCTGAAAAAGCATGGTTCCAAGAACCGGGTGCTCGATGGGTCGGACGACTCCGAGCTGAGATTCGACAAGCTCCTCGCCGCTGCCATCGCGTTCTCAAAGCATCTGATCGAAGCCACCAGCGAGCGTCGCATCGGCATCGTATTGCCACCGGGCAAGGCCGGACTGATCGCGAACCTCGCCGTGATCTTCGCGGGGAAGGTTCCGGTGAACCTGAACTTCACCGCCGGGCCGGACTCTGTGAAATCCGCCATCCGCCAGGCAGGAATCGACCGCTTCATCACCGCCGATCCGTTTGTTAGAAAAGTCTCCTCCTTTCCGTGGCCACCCAACAGAGAGCTGATCTTCATCGAGCGCGTGCTGCCGACGCTGAAGAAGCAGGCCAAGCGCTGGTTCCTGCTTTCGAAACTGCTGCCCTCCAGTGTGCTCGTTTCCATGCTCGGACTGAACAAGTTTTCCGACAATGACGAGGCGGTGCTGCTTTTCACCTCGGGCTCATCCGGAGAACCCAAGGGCGTGGCCCTGAGTCATCGCAATGTGCTGGCCAATGTCTGCCAGTTTGCGACGCGCCTGAACATGCCGAAGGGATCCAGCATCCTCGGCTGCCTGCCGCTGTTCCACTCCTTCGGCTCCACCGTGACCCTGTGG
>JANOKL010000447.1:0-6708 GCA_031419215.1 Luteolibacter sp.
CGCCGCTGCACTACGCCGCACGTGAAAACTGCATGGCCTGCGTCGATGTGTTGCTGAAGAACCGCGCCGACATCAACCTGCCGGATCCCGACGGGGTCTCTCCCCTGCTCGTCGCGGTCATGAACGCCAACTGGGACGCACCCAACGGCAATGGCAGCTCTCTCCATCGTCCTGAACTCGCCGCCTACAACCAGAACTATCGGGACCATGCGCAGGCGAATCACCTGCCCTTGCTCGATCACTATCCGGCCTGGCAGAAGTTCAAGGAAACCGACGCCGAGAAATTCCACGCCTACATCCCCGATGGCACCCACCCCAACAAGGAAGGCAGCCTCGCCATCACCTGGCCCCTGATCCAGAGCTGGCTGGAAAATTCAGGCACTCCGCCTGATGTGAAGCCGTGAGTTGAATCGCCTCTGGGAAGGCGACTAGTGGCTATCCAAAAATTCACTCCATCCAGAAGTGCTGGTGGATTTTCCGCGATTCGCTGCGCTCGTTCCGTGCTTCTGCGGTGACAAAACGCGGACCTTCACCCATGGAAGATCAGTTTTCAGACGGCCTCTAAGGCCATAATTAATTCGGATTCAGGCATTCAGCGCTCCAGCGACAGCTTTTCGTAGCCTTTCGACTTGAGAAGCAGGACAGCGCTAAACTCCTCATGATAGCTCCGTGCGGCATACAGCCGGAGAACCATCGTTTCCGTGCGATCCGAAGGAGTTCCGGTCTCTGGATTCGTCTTGGTATCCGGGAAGCGAGGGGCGAACGTGACGCTCGATTCGCTTTCCGCAGGCCACGTCTTGCCCGACTTTGTGGTGAATGCCTGCCCCTTCCCAATCACGATCCCGAGCTGCTCCAGGTCGGCTTCCGATACCCAGTATTTCACCGCAATGAGATCGTCCGAACGCTGGTTGCTGATGTGCCATTCGTTGTTCCAGAGTCGGTAGCCCACCGGGGAAGCCTCACCCAGATACTTGAGCAAAACTGGAAGAGGAACGTTCCTCAGACGAAGGTCTTTCTTCATCCGCATCTTCGTCAGCTCCGATTCCGGAACGTCGACCACGAAGGAGCTTCGTCCCTCTGGCGGCAGTCCCTCGATGATCTGCTTGACAGCATCGCCGACAGTTTGGGCGGTTGTGAGATTGATCGAAGTCACCTGAGAATAAATCCCGGTTGTACGGCTTTCAACAGGGTTACAAATTGGCCCCACTCCCCCGTTCTCTTCGGCTAAAATCGGAGGCCCCACCAGCGCTGTGATCATGATGAGAATCGCTTTCATAGTTCACCTGAGGTAATGGCATTTTGCCTATCAAGCGGCAAGAACCATGGTGGCGGCTCCGGGCAACCGTTCCATTTGTAGAGTTGAAGAATGCCTCAAAAGCGCGTCTGGGATCCACGTGCACAAAGAAGGCGTCCCCCTTCCGGAAGACGCCTCATTTCAAAAACAGTGAAGCTCGGAGCCCCTCACTTCTGCGGCTCGGCCGGTCCCTTGTCGCGCTCGCCGAGCGGACGGATCCACATGTTGCGGTACTCCATCGGGTCGCCGTGGAACTGGAGCTTGATCGGCCCCGTGAGCGGATGCTTGGGCGGATAGGCGGCCAGTTTCTTGTGCTGAGTGGGCCCGAGGTAAAGCTCGCCGTGCTGGGTGAAGACGCCGTTGTGAATCACGGTGACTTTCGCGGGCTTCACGACCTTTTCCCCGTCGTAAACCGGGGGCTCGAAGGCGACATCGTAGCTCTGCCATTCGCCTTGCGGGCCGGTGGCGTTCACCAACGGAGGAAGCTGACCGTAAAGCGCGGTGGCCTGGCCATCGGGATAGGTCTTGTTGCCGTTGCTCTGGAGGACCTGAATTTCATAAAGCCCCATCAGGAAGACGCCGCTGTTGCCGCCGCCCTGGCCATCGACCTTGCGACCGGCCGGCAGACGCCATTCGAAGTGAAGCTGCACCGCGCCGAAGGATTCTTTCGTGCTCAGATCGCCGGGAGGCGAAGCCACGAGGGCTCCGTCCTTGATCACCCATTTCGCCGGGCCGCCGGCATTCGTCCAGGCATCGAGGGAAGTTCCGTCGAAGAGCACCGTGGCATCGGACGGAGCCTTCACGGAAACTGCTCCACCGGTCGTGATGATCGGCGGCTGCGGCCGGGTGCCATCGTGCACCTCGTAGGGCACACCAGGAATCACGGGGTTGCCAGACTTCACGCCATAGCCATCGCCAAGAGCCGTTCCGCACACTGAGGCCAGTGCGCCCGCTAGAATCCAACCGGTCGGTTTCATCCGCACCAGAAACGGCAGGTTCCGCCCGATCTTTCAAGCCCTGTGATATCCGGGGTTGCGGGCCTTGATGGTTTGTGGCTCCTTCCGGCAACTTCCTTGCCATGGCAGCCAAGATCACCTCCACCCCACGCAGCGACCGCTTCCCCTTCGAGCTTGTCCGTCCCGAACTGGAGCGAGTGGAGGCCTCCATCCGCGATCAGGTCCGGGCCTTCGATTCCGCCGTCGAGCCCTACGTTTCCTACGTCTGCAACACCTCCGGAAAACGCATTCGCCCCGCGCTCTCGATCCTCTCCGGCGGTGCCACTGGCGGCGTGACCGACGACCACCTCAAGGTCGGCGTCATTTTGGAACTAATCCACATGGCCACGCTGGTCCACGACGACATCATCGACGGTGCCAGCACCCGCCGCATGGTTCCCACGGCGAATGCGAAATGGGGAGCCGGGCTTTCCGTTCTGCTCGGCGATGCGCTCTTTTCCCACGCTCTCAGCCTAGCCACCGACTTCAACAGCATCGACATCTGCCGCAAGGTCGGCCAGGCCGCGCGCGAGGTCTGTCAGGGGGAAATCATCCAGACCCAGCGCCGCTTCGACCTCACGCTGACCAAGGCCGAGTATTTCCGCGTGCTGGAAATGAAGACCGGGGCCCTCTTCGCCTCAGCCACCGGACTCGCCGCTCATCTCTCGGGCGCTTCTGCGGACACCGAGAAGCACTTGTTTGACTACGGCATGAAGCTGGGCACCGCGTATCAGATCTACGACGACTGCCTCGATCTTGTCGGCTCCGAGGAAGTCGTCGGCAAGACCCTCCGCACCGACCTCGAAAAGGGCAAGCTGACCCTTCCGATCCTCAATCTGCTGGAAACCTCGAACGAGGCCCAGCGCTCGAAGCTGACCAAGCGCATCGTCAACCAGGAGCCGCTCGATCTGCCGGTGTTGGTCGGCATCGCCGAATACGAGGGAGCCCTAGAAAGTGCGCTCGACACGGCTCAGGACATGCTCGGCTCCTGCCGTGAGGATCTCTCAGTGCTGCCGCCGTCCGAGCATGCGGAAGCCTTGGAACAGATCACCTGGTTCCTTGGTGCGCTGCTTGAAAAGTGCCGCCGCTGAGCCGACGCTCAGACTGCTTCGGAAAGCTTTTCCATCAAGTCTGCCTCGTGGCCCATCCGGCCCACTCGTGCCCACATGGCTGGTCCGGCACCAAAATTTCAAAAAGCTCGCTTCGGAACTCCGGAATACCGAGCCGCATAGTACTAAATCTGCCATAGAATTCGCGTTGACGCCACTACATGTGGTTTTTACTCTGCAAGCCATTCGTTTCCTCTCTCTGCATTCCCATGCGGTGCATCCAATGTGGCTCCCTCAAGGACAAAGTGCTCGATTCAAGGGCATCGAAGGATGGAACGACGATCCGCCGCCGACGCGAATGCCTGAATTGCAACTATCGCTACACCACCTACGAGCAGATCGAGCGCACGGATCTGCGGGTCGTGAAGCGCGACGGCGCGCGCGAATCCCTGAACCGGGAAAAGATCCTCAGTGGTCTGGTCAAGGCCTGCGAGAAGCGTCCCGTCCCGATGGACCGCCTCGATCGCGCCGTGGAGGAAATCCTCACCGATCTCCACAAGGACCATCTCTCGGAAGTCCCCTCCTCCGCCATCGGCGCGAAGGTCATGGACAAGCTCCATCAGATCGACCCCGTCGCCTACGTCCGCTACGTCTCCGTTTACCGGCAGTTCGAGGACGTCGACCAGTTCATCCAGGAAATCCAATCCCTTTCCCGCCGCGCCGCCCGCGATCCCATGCAGCGGCGTCTGTTCAAGGACTAACCTACTGCCTCCCAAGCTGATTCTCTCCTTGTGATTTCACTCATCGGCAACCGCCCCGCGTTGCAAGTCGGCCGCTATCAGGTGATCGACTACGACACCGCGTGGCTGGGCGACGCCCTGCAGCGTGCTGCGCTGGCGGCGGAGAGGCATGATTTCCCCTTCATCGACGACATCCGCTCCGGCATTGTCCAGTATCTTGAGCATCGTTGCCCGTTGAAACTTCTGCCGCTCAACGATCTGTTCGAGCGAATGCGGAAAATGCTCCATACCATCGGCTGCGAGACGATCGCCGAAAAGCTGGAACCACTGGCCCCGCCGCTGACCGTGTCACTTCTTCATGCTGCCAGATCCGCCGGCAACGGTTTCGAACTGGCCTTCTTCGAATGCCTGCGCAGCGAACTCGAAGAGCTGCGCCGCATCGGGGCCGAGGAAATCCGTTTCATTGACCTGAAGGAAAGCACGCTCGAACTCCGGGGTGCCAAGAAATGGGACAAGAACTGCGACCAGCTTGAACAGGAAATCCTCAATTTCCTCCAGGCCCGGGATCGCGAGCAGGAGCAGTTTGATCGGCGATTGAGGCTGCGGATCGAAGGCGATAGGTAGACTCTCTTTCTCACTGGCCCGATGAGGCTTTCGTTCTATGACTGAATCCTGGAATTCAAAGGGACGCATTTCTGATTAGCACCCGAATGTCCCAGTGAATCAAAGCGAGAACGCCTGCAAGAATACCTATCATTAAACGAAGATTCTTTTGGTTCACCTCGAAAAACTCAGAGATTCTCAGAAGAGCAACTTCAAGAGGGATCATTCCGAGGAGGAGAAAGACGCAGGAAAAGACTAGGAATCTCTGGAGAGAAAAAAGCCCGAGAGGCTCATTCCGACCCCACTCCTTTTCCGGATCCCGGTTCTCAAGCGATTGAAGCGCTTTCCCTGAATCGTCACGCACGATCTTGGAGAACATTTTCCCACCCGCAGCGAGCACGCGGAAAATGAAAAAATGAAAATAGAAGCCGTAGGGCGATTCCAACCCATCCTGCAAAGCAACCCACCACCGCCGCGATCAACATCACCCGTGAAAGGATGATGAAGATCGCCAACTTCTGGCGGAACAAGTTCACGGTTTACACCTTCGCCTCGTCGGGCTCGGCCTGGGTGTTGATGGGGGTGAAGACAAGGACTTCGCTGTCGTCCTGGCGGACGACCTGGACCATGTCACCGGCCTTGATGTCGCCACGGAGCAGGGCTTCGGCGAGCGGGTCTTCGAGGTAGCGCTCCACGGCGCGGCGCATCGGACGCGCGCCATAAGCCGGGTCGTAGCCTTTCAGGATAAGCAGGTCGCGGGCTCCGTCGGTGAGAACGAAGTCCATGTCCTTTTCGCGAAGGCGCTTGGCGAGCTTGCTGATTTCAAGGTCGACGATCTGCGAAAGATCCTTTTTCTCCAGCATGTGGAAGACGACCTGCTCGTCGAGGCGGTTGAGGAACTCCGGTTTGAAGTAACGCTTCGATTCCTCAATGATCTTCTCTTTCATGCCTTCGAAGTCGGACTCATCGGCATTCATCGCGCCGAAGCCGAGCGAGGTCTGGCGCTTGATGGTCGAGGCCCCGACGTTCGAGGTCATGATGATAATCGTGTTGCGGAAGTCGATCTTGCGACCGAGCGAATCGGTCACCATCCCCTCTTCCAGAATCTGGAGGAGCAGATTCATCACATCCGGGTGGGCCTTCTCGATTTCGTCGAACAGCACGACCGAATACGGACGACGGCGGACAGCTTCGGAAAGCTGGCCACCTTCCTCGTAGCCGACGTAGCCGGGAGGCGAACCGATCAAACGGCTTGATGTGAATTTCTCCATGTACTCCGACATGTCGATCTGGATGAGCGATTCCGGATCGCCGAACATGAACTCGGCGAGGTTGCGGGCCAGGTAGGTCTTGCCGACACCGGTGGGTCCGAGGAACAGGAACGAACCAATCGGACGGCGTGGATCCTTGAGATCGGCACGGGAGCGGCGGAGCGCCTTCGAAATGGCGGTGACCGCTTCGTCCTGACCGATCACGCGGCCCTGAAGCTCGGATTCCATCTTGAGCAGCTTTTCAGCCTCCTTCTCCTCCATGCGGCGGAGCGGCACGCCGGTCCACTTCGAGACCACGGCCATGATGTCGTCATCGGTGACGGTCACGATCGTTTCCTCGGACTTGGCGCGCCAGTTCTTGAGGGTCTCCTCGAGCTCCTTCTTGGCGTTCTTTTCCGAATCACGAAGCGCGGCGGCCTTTTCGAAATCCTGCTCGGCGATGGCTCCGACCTTGTCTCGATTGATTTGCTCGATGTTGGCTTCGAGCAGCTTGATCGCCGGCGGACGGGTCATCTGGCCGATGCGGGCACGGGCACCAGCTTCATCGAGCACGTCGATCGCCTTGTCGGGCAGGAAGCGTCCGGTCAGATAGCGCGAGGTCAAACGCACAGAAGCCTCCACGGCTTCCTTTGTGAAGCGGGCCTTGTGGTGGGTTTCGTATTTTTCCTGAAGCCCCTGCATGATCTTGATCGCGTCATCCACGGAAGGCTCATCGACCTTCACCTGTTGGAAACGGCGCTCAAGCGCGGCGTCCTT
>JANOKL010000448.1:0-15737 GCA_031419215.1 Luteolibacter sp.
GCGCCACCGAAAAGCTGGCCCAGAGTTTCCTCAACGATCCTGTTGGAGCCGTGGGCGACGCGAAGAAGCCATCGAACACGCCAGCCGCTTCCCGCGAAACTGATACCCATATCCGCGCGATCGAAAACCGTCTGCGCGAACTCTTCGCCACCCACGTCTCGATCCAGCACAGTGCCAAGAAGGGCAAGATCGAGCTGGAATACTACGGGAATGACGATCTCCAGCGCATCTTGGAGCTGCTGGGGGCCGACGAGGGCTGAGGACGCGGTTCATTTGTTAGGGAGGATCGAACCTCAGGAAGCGTCAGAATAGAACGCAGCTTCTGCTCTCGGGATCTTCCGGATCCAGAACCTGGGGAGATGCCCGCAGACGGGGCCGGCACCCCATCATTCACCTTCTTCCTGCTTGGCACCGGCATCAACGGCGTGTTGCCTTGAAGACGCTTTTCCATGCAGAACATCGTCATCGACAAGCCCTACGTTTTCATCGGGCCGAAGTTCAGCCGGTTCTGGTTGTGGGTGGGGCGCAAGATCGTGCCGAAGCAGTTGAGAAGGGACTACGGAATTGTTTCCCATGAATGCTTCGGCGTCGAAAAAATCAAGGCCACGCTGGCCGCAGGGCATGGCGTGATGATCATCCCCAATCACTGCCGCCCTTGCGATCCGCTGGTGATGGATTTCCTGGCGCAGGCGATGGACCGACCGATCCACACGATCGCGAGCTGGCACCTGTTCATGCAGGGAAAGCTCCAGCGTTTCCTGCTGCCACGAGTCGGTTGCTTCAGCGTTTATCGCGAGGGCATAGATCGGGAGTCGTTGAAGTGCGCAACGAAGATCATTTCCGATGGAAAGCATCCGCTGGTGATCTTCGCGGAAGGCATCGTCACCCGCAGCAACGACCGCATGCACAGCTTCATGGAAGGCCCTGCCTTTATGGCCCGCACGGCGGCAAAGCAACGCAAGGAGGGCAAGGTGGTCATCCATCCGGTCTTCATCCGCTATTTCTTCGAGGGTGACCTGCGCAAGGCCGTGACTCCAGTCATGCAGGAGATCGAGAACCGACTTTCCTGGCAGCCACAGACGCAGCTTCAGTTGAAGGACCGCATCGTCAAAGCAGGACATGCCCTGCTCGCACTGAAGGAAATCGAGCACCTCGGCCGCGCCGGGGAAGGCACCCTAACAGAACGTCTCCAGCGACTGATCGACCACATCCTCGCCCCCCTCGAACAACGCTGGACCCATGGCCGCAAGGACGACGAGACGATGGCCCGCGTGAAACGCCTCCGCACCACGATCCTGCCCGAACTGGTCACCGGTGAACTGACCGAAGCGGACCGAGCCGAGCGCTGGCGGCATCTAACGGACCTCTACCTCGTGCAGCAGCTTCATTGCTACCCCGGCGACTACATCGAGTCCCCCACCCCGGAGCGAATTCTTGAAACGGTGGAACGCTATGAGGAGGATCTCACCGATGTTTCCCGCGCGCATCCACCACTGCACGTCGTCATCACCGTGGGTGAGGCCATCGAGGTTTCTCCGGAACGTGATCGTTCCCAAGACGGCGATCCGATCACGCGACAAATCCGTGAACGCATGGAGACGATGCTGGAGGAAACCAAGTCGCATCGCCGCAAATTCGCGACCGGAGCCGATTTCCCATGAACCTCCTCGCCCTCACCTGGCAAAGCGGCAGCCTGCGGGTCGGCGTGATCGCCGTGGCCCTCGTCATCTGGTTCTGGACGCAGAAACTGATCGCGGGGAAAGGTCCGGCGGGTGACGGCATCGGCGACACCGCCCACGTCCTCAGCGCCCGGCTTCACGGCTGGTTCATCGAGAACCCGAAGGCGGCGGACCGTTCCCTCATCCTCAGCTCGCTGTTCATTGATGTCTTCGGGCTGTTCCTGATCGGCGCGGCGATCTTCGGTCCGACCTTCGCGCCCTTTCTCGGCATCCTCATCGTCTTCAGCCTGCGGCAGGTCTGCCAGGCCTTCTGCACGCTGCCGCCGCCGCCGGGCATCATCTGGCGGGATCCGGGGTTCCCCACGCTGCTGGTGACCTATGGCGTGAGCAACGACTTCTTCTTTTCCGGCCACACCGCGCTGGTCGTGCTCGGGGCGATCGAGATCTGCCACGTCGCGCCTTGGTGGGTGGGCTTGCTGGCCATCCTGATCGCCGTGGGCGAAGCCCTGCTGGTGCTGGTCTTGCGCGCCCACTACACCCTCGACGTCGTCGCCGGAGCCTTCGCCGCCTGGTTCGCTGCGGACATGGCGGGCAGGCTCGCACCGTTCGTGGATGCGTGGTTGAAGTAAATCGTGGCGGCGCTTTCCAAGCGCATGGCCTCTGTATCTGGCTTGGCGCTTGGAAAGCACCGCCACGACTAGCCTCTCACTTTCTCCCAGTCTTCCGGCGTCAGGCAGCAGGGATCGGCCGCGACCCAGTGTCCGGGTTCGACTTTGGCGAGTCCGAGGTCCATGCCGATGGTTTCCTGGTAGCGCGGATGGCCGATGCGGTGGCCAAAGGCACTGCCGGCGGGCGGATTGATCGGTGAGGGAACGTCGCCTTCGAGGAGGATGCGCTCTTTCCTCAAGCTCGGATCCGGTTCGGGAATTGCGGAAAGCAGAGCCCTGGTGTAGGCGTGGCGCGGGTTCCGATAGATCGCATCAGCGTCCGCAAGCTCGACGATTTTTCCGAGATACATCACGGCGACGCGGTCGGAAATGTGTTTCACCACCGCGAGGTCGTGGGCGATGAAGAGATAGGACAAGCCCATTTCCTGCTGGAGTTCGAGCAACAGGTTGAGCACCTGGGACTGCACCGAGACGTCCAGCGCGCTGACAGGTTCGTCGCAAATGATGAGCTTCGGTTCGAGCGCGATCGCGCGAGCAATGCCGATGCGCTGCCGCTGGCCGCCGGAGAACTCGAAAGGATAGCGCTCGGCGGCGGACTTCGGCAGACCGACTCGTTCAAGCAGCTCGTTGACGCGGAGACGGCGCATGGAGGCATTTCCCATGCCATGGATCACCAGTGGCTCCTCGATGATTTGCCGAACGCTGAGCCGAGCATTCAAGGACTCCACCGGGTCCTGGAAGATCATCTGAAGGTCGCGCCGGACCGGACGCATCGCATGGCGACTGATCGTGGTGATGTCCTGGCCGTTGAAATCGATCGAACCAGCGGTCGGATTGTTGAGACGGACGATGGCTCGGCCGAGCGTGGATTTTCCGCAGCCGGATTCGCCGACGAGGCCGACGGTTTCGCCGGGAGCGATGTCGAGTGAAACACCATCGACCGCGCGCACGGCACCGATGCTTTTGAGGAATAGTCCACCGCGCACCGGGAAGTGCATCTTCAAGTCACGAACTGAAAGCAGCGGGTCCATCAGGCGGGTTCTTCAAAACAGTTGGGGCAGGTTTCCACCCAGTGACCGGGATGGATTTCCTCGAAATGCGGGCGTTCACGGAGCACAGGACCTTCGCGGCCCATGCGTTGGCAGAAACGGCAACCGGGCACGAGATCGGCTAGCCCTGCCACCATGCCGGGAATCGTGGGGAGCACGGACTTGCGCGGGGTGTCGAGCTTCGGCATCGAGGCCAGCAAGCCGCGCGTGTAGGCGTGCAGCGGGCGCTCGAAAAGGTCTGCGACCGGTGCGCGTTCGACGACGCGACCGGCATACATCACGACAACGTCGTCGCAGGTTTCCGCGATCACACCGAGGTCGTGGGTGATCAGGATGACCGACATGCCCATGTCCTTCTGGAGCTGTTTCATCAGATCGAGGATCTGTGCCTGCACCGTCACGTCGAGCGCGGTGGTCGGCTCGTCGGCGATCACGAGATCGGGCTTGCAGGCGAGGGCCATGGCGATGACGACCCGCTGGCGCATGCCGCCGGAAAGCTGGTGGGGATAATCGCCGATGCGCTGCTCCGGAGCCGGGATGCGGACGAGGCGAAGCATTTCAATCGAAGCTTCCCAGGCCTGCTTGCGGCTCATCTTGGTGTGCAGCAGGAAACACTCGGAAAGCTGCTTGCCGATGCGCTGCACGGGGTTGAGCGCGGTCATCGGCTCCTGGAAGATCACGCCGATCTCGCCACCACGGACCTTGCGCATCTCCGCGTCGGTGGCCTTCAGTAGATCACGGCCCTTGAACGTCACACTTCCGCGAAGGACCTTGCCCATCGGCTGGGGAAGCAGGCGGATGATCGACATGGCGGTGACGCTTTTCCCGCAGCCGGACTCGCCGACGATGCCGAGCGTGCGGCCGCGCTTCACGTCGAAGGAGACATGATCGACGGCGCGAAGCAGACCGCCATCGGTATCGAAGGCGGTGATGAGGTCGCTGACTTCCAGCAATGGTTCTTCGTCGCTCATTTCGTGTCCTCCGCGCTCTTCAGGCGATACTTGTCGTAGACGATGCTCTGCTCGGGAAAGGTCTTTCCGGTCCGCTTCGCCTCAAGGGTTTCGCGCTTCTTGTCCTCGTCGATCCAGTGCAGGTTCAGGGTTTCCGGCAGCTCGGAAATGCGGCCATTGAAATCGTCCGGCCAGCAGACCCAGCGCCAGTAGCCGAGGCGGTAGAAACTCCTCTGGAATCCGGGAACCCACAGCGCCTCATCGTGGATGATCGCCTCGACCTTGTAGCTCAGCTCCCGGATGGTGTCCTCGCTGCGCCCGTTGCGCACGCCCTCGACGAGTGCATCCATCACCGGCTCGCCATAGCTGGAGATATTGTTGGTCATCGGCCGGGGCTGGCGGGTGCCGGGGAGGAAGGCATCCTTGGAATGGAAGTGCTCGTAGTAGTTCGGATAGGGCGGCGTGATGCCCCAGCCGGTGAATGCGATCTCGTGATTCTTGTTCATCGTCTTCTTGAACGACGCGGTGTTGTCCTGGCTGTCCAACTGGAACTCCAGGCCAGCCTTTCTGGCCTCTTCCTTCAACCGCTGCATCATGGCATCGATCGCCTCGGAACGGGTGTAGTTGATCGAAAGTGCGAGCCGCTTGCCGGCATCGTTGATCAGAATACCATCCGGGCCGACCCTGTTGAATCCAGCCTTGGCGAAAAACTCACGCGCCTTGGAAACCGAGAACTCGCGAGCGCGGATGTTGGGCTCGGAAAATATTCCGTATCCAGAGCTGAAGACATTGAGCCGCTCCGAATCACCACGGAGATCGAAGTCGATCACCTTCTGCCAGTTCGTCGCATGGGAAATGCCGATACGGATATCGCGGTTGGACAACAGCGGGTTGGCGAGGTTGAAGTACAATCCACGGGGCACACGCGGGTATTCGTTGTAGAACTGCGCCTTCTCGATGTAGCCGTTGAAGACCTCGGGGATCTCGGTCTTCTCATACCAGTACTTTGGAAGGCCCAGTGGAAACCAATCGAGTTCACCCAGACGGAACATCTCGAACGCCTTTTCCATGTCCCGCACCAATTGGTAATGGATGCGGTCCGGATTGAAGCAGTTGCGGTAGTAAAGGCGGTCCTTCGCCCACCAGCTCTTCACGCGGCTGAGCGTGATCGAACGACCCTTGACGACATCCTCCGGAAGGATCTGGTAGGCCCCGGTCGTGGGTCGGCAGCGCCAGTTGTAGCGCTGTTCGAAGTCGGGCCCGAACTCCTTGAAGTAGTCGACCTGGTAGGGCAATGTATTCGCAAAGAACTCCGGACGTGGCTTTGGATCCGCGAGGCGGATGCAGAGGTAGTCGTCGCCATAGCTGGCGATCCCCCAGAACTGCTCGCCGCAGTAGGTCCGATAGAAGGTTTCCGTGAGATAGGGTGAGAGGCCGATGTAGAAAAAGTTGATGAAGTCGTGGGCGGTGACCTTCTTGCCGTCCGACCAACGGGCTTCCTTGTCGATGTGGTAGTAAACCTCCTGGCCGTCGGCCCCGATCGCCCAACGGTCGGCCAGCGCCGGAATGGATTTGTCGGTATTGGGATGCCTGCCGACGAGGCCCATCTCGATGTTGTCCCAATGATCCGAACGGAAGCCGTTGTTCCCTTCCTTGCCAAGGGAGCGGATGGTTGGAGGGAAGGAAAGTTCGGCGAAAAAGGTCCGCATCGTGCCGCCTTTTTTGGCTTCAGGCGAACCGATGTCCGGGTCTTCGAGATTCGTTTGCCAAGCCAGCTCTGAAGGAAGCTCCTTCTCGGAGAGGAACTCGAAGTAGTTGGGTCGCTCAGCCCGATGCTTCAGCGCTGCAAGCTGCCGCTCTTTCTCCTCCCGGCTCACCGGCTCACCCTCGGCGGGAGGCGCGGATGAAGGATCGGCCAATTCCTTTTCCAGCTTCGCCGTGTCCTGGGCCAACTGCTCGATCACCTGCTTGTTGTAGCGCTCGAAGAAGGCCTGCTTTTCCGTGGTGTTGTCATAAGGAGCCTCGACGATCTCTTTGCGGCATCCGCCCAAAAGAGCGAAGGCCGCGAAGGCGAGGATCGAAAGGCTGCGGAGTCGTGACATGGATCAGCGGTAGTAGGTGAACTTTTTGGGATCGAAGGCTTCACGGAAAGCCTCGCCGACGAAGGTGACAAGGAGCAAGGTCAGCACCATCATGCCGAAGACCGAACTGACGATCCAGATGGCTTCGAGGTTGGCCGTGCCATCGTTCAGCAGTCTGCCCCAGCTCGGATACTGGGCGGGCAGCCCGAAGCCGAGGAAGTCGAGTGCGGTCAACGAAGTGGCGATGCCGACCACGCTGAACGGCACAAGGGTTACAAGCGTCGAGATGCTGTTAGGCAGGATGTGCCGGAACACGATGCTACCCGTTCCAGCACCGAGGACCCGGGCGGCGGCCACATACTCGCGGGCCTTTTCCCGATAGGTCTGGGAACGAAGGTAGCCTGAAACGTTGATCCAGGAGAAAGCGCAGATGACCAACAGGATCACGAGGAGCGTGATCCTTTCCTGCCCGATGTTCGACGAGATGATCATCACCAGATAGAGGAAGGGCACATTGCTCAGCACCTCGACGAAGCGCTGTCCGATCAGATCGTATTTGCCGCCGAAGTAGCCCATCGAACATCCCGTCGCGATCCCGATCAGGTAGGTGAGAAAGATGTAGATCACCGCAGCCTTCAGGGTGACCTGGAACCCGCCGTAGAGCTGCGCCGCAACGTCCCAGCCGCGGGAGTCGGTGCCGAGAAAATGGCGGCTCGCGATCGACGGCGGAGCGGGTGGATAAAGCAGCTCAGTCCATGCGGACGAGTCCACGGCAGGCACATCGGAGGATGTTTCCGCGCCCAGTTCACGGCGGCTGAAACGGTCGCCATCGAGCCACTGCTCCACGACCGCGGTCTCGCCCTTTTCATCATAGACCTCGGCCCGGCCGCTGCGCTTGCCCTTGCGGAAGGTGGCCATCTGGAATTTCACCAAGGGATCATTCGGATTCAGCACATAAGCGATTCCACTGAAGGGCTCGCTGCCTTTATGATCGTTCACGATTCCGTCGCTGACCGGAAGAACCCGGTATTGGATGTTATCGGTATCAAAGGTCGGATCGAAGGGAACCAGCGGCATCCAGACGCGGTTGGCTCCGCCGTCCTTGGCGAACTTCTTCTGAAGCTGGCGGTAATCAGGATCCGCCTGGCTCGCCCCGCCGAAGATCTCGGCGTCGATCCTCTGCCGGACAAAGGCGGGGAAGAACCATTGACCGTCGTAATGGACCACCAGCGCCTGCTTTCCAACCAGTGCCTGATCGAGCAGGGCAACCACCACCATGACCATCAGGATCAGGAACGAGCGGTAGCCGCGGGTGATCGCCCGGAATCGGGAAAGCTTGCGAAGGGTGAGCGGATTCCATCGAAAATCCCCGCCGAGAAAAATCATCATTACGCCAATGGCCAGCATCACACCGGTGATCGAATGACCGATCCAACGCGCCCGCTGGGGATCGGCACCGTCGGTAGATTCGAACGAGTAGAACCAGCGGAGCGAAGGCAGCGCGAGCCCGCACTCGTAGCCCGTCGCAGCTATCAGTGCGACGAGGATCAGAAGCAGGCCGATCTTTCGGGGGAAGGTCATGCGGCGTTCAGTTGTAGCTCACCCGTGGATCCACCAAGGCCACGCAGAGGTCGGAGATCACATTGCCTAACAGCATCAGCACCGCGCTGACCGTGACCAGGCCCATCACGAGATATTGGTCGCGCTCCAAAAGGGAATTGAACTGAAGGAGGCCGAAGCCATTGATGTCGAAAACCTTTTCAATCAGGATGCTGCCACTGACGAGCATCGTAATGTTCGAGCCGAAAGTCGTGGCCACCGGAATGATCGAGTTCCGGAACGCATGCCGGAACACCGCTTGTCGGAAACCCACGCCTTTCGCCACCGCCGTGCGCACGTAGTCGGCGGCGAGGTTGTCCATCAGGTTGTTCTTCATGATCTGCGTGAGGAAGGCGAAGGCCCCCACCATGTAGCAGATCAGCGGCATCACGGCGTGATTAGCGAGGTCCTTGATTTTCCCCCAAGTATCCAGATTCGGAAAGGCCTCGCCGGTGAACCCGCCGAGCGGGAACAGCCCGAGACGTGCTCCCAGGAAGACGACCAGCAAGGAACCAAGCGCGTAGCCCGGAATCGCGTAGCCGAAAAACACGACCACCGAAGAAGCATTGTCGATCCATGTGCGGTGCTTGATGGCCTTGACGATCCCCAGCGGCAGGCAGATGCCGTAGACGAGGAACATCGTGATGAGTCCGTAGAAGATGGAAACCGGCATGCGGTCGAGGATCATGTTCCAGACTGGTTCCTGATAGTTTTTCGACATCCCGAGGGAGCCCTGGAGGAGTCCGTCGTAGACCGGCTTGATCAGGATGGCCCGCGGGGTTGGAGTCTCCTTGAGCGGAATGTCCTTCACCCGTGCCTTCCAGCGCTCCGCCTGTTCTTCGGGAGTCTGCAGGCGAACCTGCCAGCCGGAGAAATCCACACCCTCCGGCGGCTTGACCTTGATGCCTGATCCTTCGAGCGTGATCGTTACCTGTTGCTCGGTGCCAGGCATGGCGATGGCCACCTCCTTCGCGTCTTTCGGAAAAACCGCGCCGACCTTTTTCATGCCGCTGGCCACATCACGGGGCAGGATGCCCAGCCACTCCGCATACATCCGCATCATTGGCTTGTCGCGGTCGTACTGCTCCTCAAGTTCCAACAGATCCGCCGGCTTCAGCGAAGTCCCCGACTGCTCACGGGACCGCGTGGAGCTGCCCTTCTTGTCGCCCGCACCGCCCATTTTCTTCTGAAGATCCTCCTCCATCGGACCGCCCGGCACATTCCACATGATGGAAAACACCAGCAACGTCACTCCCAGCAAGGTGAGTGGAATCAGCAGCAAGCGGCGGAGAAAGTAGCTCTTCACGTAAGGACTTCAGGGTTCTAGCCGCCTCCCCGATCCATGCAAGCACTGAACCCGGCACGGGAAACGCTTCCACAGCTTCGGATTTAGAAAAAATCCGCTTCAAACCCTGCCACGCCAAGCCACACTCCGCCCGTCATGCTTCGATCGTCCGCCTGCCTTCTGCTTTCCTGCCTCCTTCTCGCGGCCTGCCAGAAGGAAACAGAGGTCGACCGGGCAAACCGCGACAAGATCCTGCTGATCGGAAACAGCGCCGATCCTAAAGCGCTCGATCCGCATCTCGTCACCGGCGTGCCGGAAAGCAAGATTATCGGCGCGATTTTCGAAGGACTGGTGGCGGACGATCCAAAATCAGACAACGCCTACCCTCCCGGGGCCGCCACGTCGTGGTCGCATAATGCCGATTTCACCGCCTGGACCTTCCATCTCCGGCCCGGTGCCCGCTGGTCTGACAACCTTGCTCCGGTCGTCGCCCAGGACTTCGTCTTCGCCTACCACCGCCTGCTCCATCCGGAACTCGCCGGACCCTACGCGGAAATGCTCTACTTCCTGAAGAATGCCGAGGACTACAACAAGAACCGCCGATCCATCCTCCTTGCCCGCGCCAACCTGATTCCCGGCCTGAACGAAACGCAGGTGAAGACGTTCAACCTCGAAGGACTGCCGGACAAAACCATCGCCGAGGATCTCGGGAAATCCCCGAAATGGGCGGAGCTCAACGAGCAGAACCGCCGCCGCCTTGTCCTGAACAAGGGCCTCGATGCCCTCGATCAACCCGCATTGAAATGGATCCTCGAATCCCCCGAGACACGCTTCGAGTGGCCCACCGAAAGCCTGCCTGATCAACGACGCTCCCTGCTCACCGTCCTCGCGTCAAAGGCTGCCGATCCCACTGCCGCGACGTCGGTCGAGGCTGAGGATCTGTTCGAGATCGCCAAGGTCGGGGCAACCTCACCAGACGACTACACCCTCCAGGTCGACCTTCGTGAGCCAGTGCCTTACCTCCCCGGCGTCACCCGCCACTACACCTGGTTCCCGGTGCCCCGCCATGTGGTGCTCCAGTGGGGGAAGATCTCGGACCGCTCAAAATGGAGCGAAGCGAAGAACATCGTCGGCAATGGAGCCTTCTCCATGAAAACGTGGAAGTTCAACGACTACATCGAGGTTGTCAAAAATCCCCACTACTGGGATGCCGCCAATGTGAAGCTCAACGGCATCAAGTTTTTCCCCATCGAGAACTCCTACTCGGAATCACGCGCCTTCCTCGCCGGGCAACTCCACAGCACCTACAAAATCCCTCCCGACCTAGTGGATGAGATCAAGAAAAACTACCCGCAGTTCCTCCGACAGGAACCCTACGTCGGCAACAATTTCATTCGTTTCAATGTCACCCGGCCTGGACTGAACAACCAGAAGGTCCGCCAGGCACTTTCCCTCGCCATCAATCGCAAGGAACTCTGCGACACCATCCTGGAAGGCTTCAAACCGGCCGGGACGGTGACTCCGGAAATGGGTGACTACAAGCCTGAGCAGGTCGCCGTTTATGACCTCGCCAAGGCCAAGGCGCTGTTGGCCGAGGCTGGTTTTCCCGACGGCAAGGACCTGCCGAAATTCTCCCTGCTGATCAGCAGCGGTGGCGGCCAGGCTGGCCCGGAGGCCATCCAGTCGATGTGGAAGCAGATCGGCGTGAAGGTGGACATCCGCAAGATGGACTTCGCTTCCTACAACAGCGCCCAGCAGCGGCTCGATTACGACATCTCCATCGCCGGCTGGGTGGGTGACTACCTCGATCCCACGACTTTCCTGATGATGTGGACCGAGGGCAACGGCAACAACAACACCGGCTGGCACAGCGAGAAATTCGAAGGCCTGCTGCGCGAAGCCGCCCTCCAGAACAACCCCGCCCAGCGCCTTGCCAAGTTCGCACAAGCCGAGCGGCTGTTCATTGAGGAGGCCCCCATCGCCCCCTTCGCCTTCCAGGCCCGCAACTATCTTCATCGTCCCGAGGTGAAGGGCTGGTATCCACTCCTGCTCGACAACCATCCCTACTCGGATCTTCGCATCGAACCCTGACACCCCCATGATCCGGAATCTCTTCAGTCGCCTGCTTCAGGGAGTGGTCGTTCTTTTCGTCCTGTTCACCGTCACCTTCTTCCTCGTGAAGGCGATGCCGGGCGGTCCTTTTGATGGGGAAAGAAAGCTCGCCCCGCACATCAAGGCGAGGATCGAGGCCTACTACGGCCTGGATAAATCCGTGGGCGAGCAGTATCTCAAAATACTCAGCAACTATCTCAAGGGCGATCCCGGCATATCGACCCGCATGGAGGGCCGACCCGTGACGGAAATCATCGCCCAAGCCTTCCCTGTCTCCCTCCAACTCGGAGTAGTCGCCATGATCATCGCCCTGTTGATCGGCATCCCCGCCGGCTGCATCGCCGCCGCACGGCGAAATGGATTGCTGGACGTTGGTTCGATGTCCGTCGCCATGATCGGCATCTGCCTGCCATCCTTCGTCATCGGACCGATCCTCGCTGAAACATTCGGCCGCAACCTTAAATGGTTCCCGGCCATGGGATGGAACGCATCGTCCCCACAGACCTGGATGCTTCCAGCACTTACGCTCGGTCTGGTGACCGCGGCCTACCTTTCCCGCCTGACCCGCGCCGGGATGATCGAAACGCTTTCCCAGGACTTCGTCCGCACGGCCAAGGCCAAGGGCGTCCCCGGCTGGAAGATCCTCATCCGACACTGCCTGCGCGGCGGACTCATTCCTGCCGTCGCCTACATCGGACCGGCCTTCGCCGGGATCATCTCAGGCTCGGTGGTCATCGAGACGATCTTCCAGATCCCAGGTCTTGGCCGGCACTTCATCAAGGCCATCGAAACCCGCGACGGCTCCGTGATCTTCGGTGTCGTGCTGCTTTACGGCACGCTCGTCATCCTCGCCAACCTCTTCACCGACCTCGTCGGTCTGTGGCTGAATCCACGCCTCCGCAGCGGCAAAAACTGATCGGTCCCCCACCCCACTCCATTTCCCATGACGACCGAAAAAGGCAGTTCCCTCTGGAAAGACGCGTGGCAGCGGCTCAGCCACAACCGCGCCGCGATGCTCGGGCTCTTCATCCTGATCGGCATCATCCTCACCTGCATCATACTGCCCTTCATTCCGAACCTCCTCCAGGATCCAAACTTCCAGAACTTAACAGGGAAAAACCGAGCCCCATCCGCCGCCCACTGGTTCGGCACCGACCATCTCGGACGCGACATCTTCTCGCGCGTCATCTTCGGCGGACGGATCTCGATCGCCGTCGGCCTGATCACCACTCTCGTCTCCGTCACCATCGGCATCGTCTGGGGCGCCATCGCCGGTTATGTCGGGGGGCGGACCGATGCCCTTCTCATGCGCATCGTGGACATCCTCTACGCGCTTCCCTTTCTCGTCATCGTCATCCTGCTTTCGATCAACTTTGAGCAATGGACCGGCGAGCTGACCGACTGGACCGTGGATCTCTTTACCGGCGGATCGACAGACCGTCTCGTTCAGGAAAAGACCCGCACCTGGGTAGAGCCACTCACGACGCTCGTCCCGTTGTTCATCGCCATCGGCGCGCTTTCCTGGCTCACGGTCTCGCGCATCGTCCGTGCCCAAGTCCAGAACGTGGCGAAGATGGATTTCGTCGAAGCCGCCCGCTCGCTGGGGCTCGGCCACCTTCGGATTCTCTTCCGTCACATTCTGCCGAACACCCTCGGCCCGATCATCGTTTACACCACCCTGACCATCCCCGGCGTCATGCTCTTCGAGGCCACGCTCTCCTTCCTCGGTCTCGGAGTGAAGGCTCCCAACAGCTCTTGGGGAATCCTCATCAAGGAAGGCGCGGACGCCATGCTGACCAACCCCTATCTCCTGCTCTTTCCGTCACTCGCCCTCTCGCTGACCCTGTTCGCCCTAAACTTCCTCGGCGACGGACTCCGCGACGCATTGGACCCGAAGTCGACGAAGTGAGGGACTGAGACCTCCCTTGGGAATTCCCTGACCCAGTTGGGGAGAACGGTCTTGAAACTGTTAGAGTAGACCTAGAGAGTCCGCTTCAACCCGCAACTCCATCATGGAATTATACATCAGCCGCGCCGGTACGATCGAAGGTCCATTTCCAATCGAAAAGATTCGAGAAATGTTGCAGCAGGGGCAGTTGAATTCCTCTGATCTTGGCGCTGCGCCGGGTGCTGCCGACTGGAGTCCGCTTTCGGAACTCCTCGGCTTGGCTGTCGCACCAGCAACTCCACCCCAGATGCCGGCACGACCGAGCACCTCGCCTCTCGACCAGCAGTTCATGATGGATGGCCGGATCATTCCTGGAACCCAGGGAAAGAGTGCGCGCAAGATCGCCGATGAAATCGCAGCGGGTGGCCGTTTCGTGCTGTTTCAGTATGCCATTTCACTGATCGTCATCACGTTCCGCAGGAGTTCTCCGATCGTCTACCTCGCACCGGGGCAATCCGGGGTCTTGCCCGCGTTCGGCTGGTCCATGATCCCCTTGTTCCTTGGATGGTGGGGAATCCCGTGGGGACCCATCTACTCGATCGGGGCCTTGTGGCGGAATTCAGCCGGAGGCGTGGATGTCACCGAGCCCATCCTGGCTCAGTTGGTGGGCCCTCAGCAGGCGGACCTGATGATCCGCATGCGTCCCAAACACAAGACCGGCGCCCTTTGGGGATTGCGGGCGCTGTTCCTCTCACCCCTGATTTTGATCCCCGTGCTGATGATGCTCGCGGCGGCGGCGAGCTCGAAGCAGGAACAGGAACGAGCCAAACAACCCGGGTACGTCCAATTCAAACAGGCGGAAAAATTCGTAGGCTCCTGGGCCGGCGCGGACGGAAAAGGCAACACGGCCAAGGCAACGGAAGCAGCCCAGAACTTCACGACGGTTTTGAAAGCCTACAGAGCCCTTGCAGTTTCAGAGTCGAAATCGAAAAAATCCGAAAGCAGCAAAGACCACTTCATCACCTGGTGTGAGGTTCAGGGAAATCGCTGCCTCTTCGTCGTGCATGTCCCTGATCTGCGGCGCTTCAAGGATGATGCCAAGACAGCCATCGCCGAGGGAGCTTGGTTTGCAGCCCAGGTTTCCAGCAAAAAGCTCGATCTGCCAGCCGACGCCGAGCTCGCGGTGGCCCTTCGTGGCGACGTCCTCTATGATCGACTGATCACGGGTCGCCGCTTGGAAGGTATTGAATCTGATTCGCCGGAATTTGAGGAAAAGCTGAAGAAGTCGATCGAGCGAACGAAGATGGGAAATTCCATTGATGACGAGATGATCCGCTACTTCGCAGATCCTTCGAAATAGATCCTTCAGATCCGGTTGGGCGAGCCAGCACCCGACCGCGATCCCACCCTCACCAATCCCTTCCTGCCGGTCGTCCAATCATCGCCCTGAACTTCATCGGCGACGGTCTCCGCGACGCGCTCGAGCCGAGGTCGGCGAAGTGAGGGATTGGCGGACGCAAATTATTAGGTTATGTTTCCCCGGTGAACGATCAGTTCCAAGAGCCATTGAAGAAGAAAGTCGGCGGCAGCCTCAGCAGGCTTCCGGTTCTTCAGAGGCTCGCCATGCTTCAGAAAAACGCTGTGATGCTTCGCGGCGGAAAATGGAAACCCCCTGCGGATGATGGAACCCTCGTTCGAAAAACTGTTGGTGCTCCTCGCTGAAAGCGGGGTGCGATTCATCGTCGTGGGAGGGGTGGCCGTCACTCTTCAAGGATACGTCCGATTGACGGAGGACGTTGACCTCCTTGTGGATGACCAGACTGAAAATCTGAGTTTGCTCCTGAAATGTTTGGGCGGCTACGGCGAAGGATTTGCGAAGGAGCTCTCGATCAAGGACTTTGATGCCAGTGAGGGAGCCATCCGAATCGTCGAAGAAATCGAAAACTGCCAAATCGACCTGTTCACAAGAATGTCAGGACGGAATTTTGACGCCGTCATCGTCGATGCCGATCATTTCAACCTGCGAGGCCAGTCGATTCCCTTCGCCTCCAAGTCCTCACTAATCGGTTGGAAGGAAAAGTCCGTTCGAGAGAAGGACCAGCTCGATGCCTTGGCGTTGCGTAAACTGATTCAAGATCCAACCGCCTTCGATTGATCCTAGACCAACCTCCGCACCACGTCCTCGGTCGGGAGTTGGCAGACATCCGCCTTTCCAAACCAGCGGTAACGGTTCCGGGCGATCCATTTGTAAACGCCATCGCGGAGCGGCTTCGGGACCACCGCGAAGATCGAGAACAGCGCCCACGGAAACCCCAGCGCCCGCGCCATTTCCAGCACGCCGCTGCTGTGGGTGAAGATCGTTCCATCCGACTCCCTCAGCACGACCATCGATCCGTCCGCTTCCGATGCGAATCGACCCAGTCCTT
>JANOKL010000449.1:0-11227 GCA_031419215.1 Luteolibacter sp.
CGTGTCCTCGGTGGTCAGCACCTCGTTGCGGTAGGTGTAGACGATCTCGCGATGGAGGTTCATCACGTCGTCGAAGTCCAGCACCTGCTTCCGCCCCTTGTAGTCGCGCTGCTCCACCTGCCGCTGGGCGGTCTCGACCAGCGAGCCAATCGGCGAGGCCTTTCCCGATTTCTGTGCCTGCTCGATCATCGCGGCCATGCGCTCGGGCGAGGCGTGGTTCCGCATCAGTTCGTCCTCCAGGGAAATGAAGAACTGCGAGCGACCGGGGTCACCCTGACGCGAGCACCGGCCACGGAGTTGCCGGTCGACCCGACGCGAGGTGTTGCGCTCGGTGGCGATGACGAAGAGCCCGCCAAGTTCGGCCACGCCTTGCCCGAGTTTGATGTCGGTGCCGCGACCGGCCATGTTGGTGGAAACCGTCACTGCGCCCGCTTGTCCGGCTAGGGCGACGATTTCCGCCTCCTGCTCGTGAAGCTTCGCGTTGAGCACCGAGTGGGGGATCTTTGCCTGTCTCAGCAGGCGGGAAAGTGTCTCCGAGGACTCCACCGACGCCGTTCCCACCAGCACCGGTTGTCCTTTTACATGCGCCTTGCCGATCGTCTCGATCACCGCGTTGAACTTGTCCCGGCGGGTCTTGAAAATCTGATCGTTCTCATCGATCCGGATGTTCGGCGTGTTGGTCGGGATCGGCAGCACGTCGAGTTTGTAGATATCGTGGAACTCAGCCACCTCGGTCTCGGCCGTGCCGGTCATGCCCGCCAGCTTGTCGTAGAGGCGGAAGTAATTCTGGATCGTGATGGTCGCGTAGGTCTGGTTCTCCTCCTCGACGTCAACCCGCTCCTTGGCCTCGACCGCCTGATGCAGCCCGTCCGACCAGCGACGGCCTTCCATTTCACGACCGGTGCCTTCGTCGATGATCGTCACCTTGCCTTCCTTGACGACGTAGTGGACGTCGCGCTCGTGGAGGCAGTAGGCACTCAGTAGTTGGGAAACGACGTGGACCTTCGCCGCCTGCGCATCCATCCGGGACCGGACCTCCTGTTTGGCGGCGGACTTCTGTTCTTTTGTTAGAGAAGGGTCGGCCTCGATGGCGGCGAGCTGCGGGCCGGTGTCGGGCAGTGTGAACGAATCCGGATCGCCAGGAGACAAAAGGCGGCGGCCCTTCTCCATCAGATCCGCCACGCGGCTTTTCTCATCCACCACGAAATACAGCTCCTCCTTCAGCTTGAAGATGTCCTTCTGGAAAGCGCCATGTTGCGCGGAAAGAGATGTCTTTTCCAACAGTCGTCGGATTTCCGGATCCTCCATGAAGCGCATGAACTGCCGGTTGCGCGGCTGGCCCAGCCTCAGCTTGAAAAGCATCAGCCCGGCCGCTGCTGTGTCGCCCTTCGCCAGCAGGCGCTTCACCTCGACGGCGATCTGGTTGCAGAGCTCCGTCTGGCGCTTCACGAGCTGTTCGACGGGCTGCTTGTAAATTTCAAACGGTCGCGACGATTGCGGCGAGGCACCCGTGATCAGCAATGGCGTGCGCGCCTCGTCGATCAGGATCGAGTCCACCTCGTCGATGATCGCCAGGTAGTGGCCGCGCTGCACCTGCTCGTTCTTCGTGGTCGCCATCCCGTTGTCGCGCAGGTAGTCGAAGCCGAACTCCGAGTTCGTCCCGTAGGTGATGTCGCAGCCGTAGGCCGCGCGACGCTCAGGAGGCGACATGTCGTTCTCGATGCAGCCCACCGTCAGGCCGAGGAAGCGGAACAGCGCGCCCATCCACTCCGAGTCGCGCTTGGCGAGGTACTCGTTGACCGTCACCACATGCACGCCAAGCCCGGTCAATGCGTTGAGGAAAACCGGCAGCGTCGCCACCAGGGTCTTGCCCTCACCTGTCTGCATCTCGGCGATCATCCCGCGATGCAGGGCGATGCCGCCGATGAACTGCACGTCGAAGTGAACCATCTGCCACCTCAGCGGATGACCGTTCACCAGCACCTCGCGGCCGCAAAGACGTCGCGCGCCGTTCTTCACCACCGCATAGGCATCGGGCAGGATCTTTTCCAGATACCGGGCGCGGGATTTGGCGAAATGTGACTCCACCTCATGAAAGGCAGTCTTCGCCGCTTCGATCGACTGCACCGAGGCAGCGACCTCCGACGGCAGGGAAGGGAACTCCTTTCGCAGGATCGACAGCCGTGAGCCGATGGTCTCCGCCGTGGCACGCAGCCCGGCCTCGTCCATCTGGTCTAGCTGGACCTTCGTCGGTGCGCCCAGCGGATGATATCGCGAAAGATGCTGCTGCCAGCCGCGGGTCAGCTCGTGGAGCTTTTCGAGCGGCTCGCGTTGCAGCGCGTCCTCGATCTCGTTGATCCGCGCCACCGTCGGCCGGATGCGGTTCACCTCGCGCTCGTTCTTGCCGCCGATGAGTTTCGGGAAAAGCCACTTGATCATGGGAGCGGGGTGGGGATGAGGCTTGGGGAAATCTGGGCCATCGGGCGCAGGGTGGAAAGGTCGGATGGAAATGGGAAAGTGATCATGAAAAAATTGAGTGGAAATGAACCCTGCCAACGCGGCAGGGCGGGCACCGTTCTTCGCTGATGCTTCGAACGGCAGGCCGGGAGACGTTCACGCGGAATGGCAGATGCCCGAACGGAATCGGTCGATCATCCCACGGAAAAGTGCTGCCATCAGGCGAGCTCTCCGACCGGCGGCGCGCGACCCTGGATCGCGCCATCCGTAGACGGCAGCGTCGGTTGCTCTCCCGGAATCACCACTCTGGGAATCTGCGAAGGAGATCCCGGAAGTCCGGTCAAGGCCTCCGCCGATGGCGGCAGGCAGTCCACCGCATCGGTGGCCCGGCCCTCGGCCTGGGAATGCTCCACCTTCTGGGAAATCCCCGCTTCTCCCGGCGACTCCGCCTTCCGAGCCCGCGACTGGGCTGGCGTGACGGCATTCAACGCAAACAGCCCGACCAGCAAAATCACCCAAGGGGGCAATTTCGAGCGGAGGGTTCGCAGATCGAAGTCAGTCATCGGCCTCCGCAGAAACTCGGGAGCTGGGGCGAATTGTCAAATGATTGATTTGCCGGAAGGCCTGCGGCCGATCGGGGATTGGAGATCAGAGACCGTGGCTGTGAGCGTCCCGCTCCAGTCCGTCCCCGGCGCGTTCCCGGCCTTCGAAGCCTTGGCGGAGTAGGCTTGCTCCGGGTCTGCCTTTCTAGGAGTGGCCAGGGGCCGGCAAGTCAGGGGTGTCAGGGAAGAGGAGTGAGGAGTGAATCGTGGATGGTAAGTCGTGAATGGTGAATGGTGGCTCCGGATCTTCTTCCTTCTTCCCTGAAAAATGAACCCTTGAAGCCTCTCGCGTCTGTTTCGAATTTCAGATTTCGGATTTCGGATTTCTCACCGGCATTCGTCATTCGGAAATTCCTCATCCCGTCATTCGTCATTCCCTCCATTTTTATCACGGATAAATCCCCAAATAGCCGTCCATTTCCTCATCGGGCTCGCAGAGAATCACATCGAACGGCTGCAAGCCGCCTTCGTTGACGTAGCAGTTTCGTGTCTCCGCATCGATCGCGAGAATGCCGAAGGCGTAGTTGAAAAACACGGCATGTCCGGACGGGTCCCTCAATCGCGTCCATCCTGATTCGGTAAAGAAATGCTCGATCTCCCGAGGTTCGGCGGGAACTCCGTGGTATTGAGGCTGGGTAATGCCGAAGGAGACGGCTCCGTCGCCCCACCGGATGACCGATACCAGACGGACCGCATCCCCAAAGCACTCGTTGCAGGCAGCCCATCTGGATAGGTATTCAACCGGCGTCGCGGGTAGAAATTCAATGGCGGACCTTTCACGTGGAGCATTTGAATCCGGATCCAGCACGGCCAGAGGATGGCTTTTGACCTGCGGAATCAGTCCGAAGGCGGGTGGTATCGTGGTTTTGCCCACAAGACCGGATCGTTCGTCCAGTTCCACCATGTGCTCGGTGCCCAGTGTTGGGTCATCGCAAAGGGCAATGAACTCCGCCCAAGAGCAACCCGGTTCGATCAGGCACCCAAGTTCAGCAGCGACAGTAAGCGCGTGTTTGGCTTGTGCCTGGATGCAGGCGTGACGGTCCGTCCCATGGCAAGCGCCGTCGTGTTCACAAAGCACTCGTAGTCGCTACTCGAAGGCAGCAAGCGAATCACCCGCACTCCGCCGGACCTCTCCGTCGTCGTGGGAATTGTCGCCTTCTCCCGGTTTTTTTTGGAACTCACGATGGTGAAACTTTGCGCTACCAGCATCGGTCGCGCAATTCCGAAAATCTGAGAGGCTGAGGATAGGATAGGATCGGGGATTGGGGATTTCGTCATGCGGAAATTCCTCATCCCGTCCTTCGTAACTGCCAAGCGAAGTAGGATCGTCATTCAATCCCTCCTCTCTTCAACGTTCAATGTTGGACGTTCGATGTTCAACGTTCCATCCTCCAGGGATGGACGTCTTCACCCCCGAAAAGCGCTCCGAGGTCATGTCCCGGATCCGTGGGCGGGACACCAAGCCGGAGCTGTCACTGCGGAAGATGCTCCACGGCCTCGGCTACCGCTTCACGGTGAACGGCCCGAAGAACCGCACGCTGCCCGGCAGGCCGGACTTCTCCTGCGTCAGCGACTTGGTTTCACGTGATTGCCGCACGTTTCGCCCCAAGGAATTGAGGACGGAATCATGTTTCACCATGACTCATAGTCCATCCGCCCGAAGCGATTCGGTCCATGGACGATGAGTCAAGAAGATCGAACATCGAACATCGTTCTTCGCCGCCTACTTCGCCAAGGCTTCGAAGGCCAAGAAGGCTTCGAAGGCCAGGAAAGCTACGAACGACGAGTCGAAGTGAAGAGGATTACTGAAGGCAGGGACTTGGCCTCCGGACAGTCCGGTGGGGGGCGGCTTGGATGGAGGAATCGGGCGTCGGAGAATGATGGAGGCTCTTCCCAACCGGACCGTCACGGAGGTCGGGTCCCTGCCTATGGAAGAGCTTCGAACGTCCAACGTTGAACGAAGAGGTTTGGAGTTTTCAGTGTTCAGTTTTCAGGGGAGAGGGAGGATGAACATCGAACGTTCAACATTGAAGGGAAGAGGAATTGAATGACGATTGATGAATGACGATTTTGGATTTTTGAATGGGGAGAAGAGAGGCAGGAGACGCATCCAGCACGGTTTCTGATCTCCTATCTCCGATCTCCTATCTCCGATCCCCGATCCACCATCCCCGATCTCTTCGAAGTCCTCAGGGTGCCTTGAGAAGGAGGGCTTTTGGAAGGCGGGCGGCGGCCCTTTCGAAGGTGACGAGGGGCAGGTGGGCGGTGGTGGCCTCGGCGTGGATGAGGCGGTCGAGGAAGCCCGGTTTGGCAGTGGCGAGCCCTTCGTGCGCCAGAAGCCCGAGCAACATGGGGTGTACGACGAAGGTGGGCATGGAAAGCAGGAGGTGCAAGCCTTCGAGCACCGCCTGTTTCTGCATACCGTAGTGGTGCTGGCAGGCGAAGTAGGCCTCCATGACGACTAGATTGGAGACGAAGACCTTGGCTCCGTCCTGTTCGATTCCCGCGAGATAGTTGCGGGCGGCCTCGGTGAGATCGTGGGGCTGGCCGGTGAGGAGGCGCATGATCACCGAGGTGTCCAGAGCCGCGCGGATTTCAGGGCTGCTCATTCCACTTCAGGGCGATGGTTTTCCGAATGGACTCCATGTCATGACCGGGGGCTGCGGATGGCAGGTGGTCGGCCAGCGGAGGTTGGAACGTGTGCCAGTCGACCGGCGTGGGATGAGGAGAGGGCTGCTTTTTCTCTCTCAGCCACTGCTCGAACAAGCTGATGGCCACCTCGCGCACGGTGCGGCCCTCGCGGGCGGTCTCCACCTTGAATTCGCGATAAAGCTCATCCGGGAGCTGGAAGGTCGCTTTCATGATGCCAGCTTGCTGGTTAGCTGGGTGGTGGTCAAGAATGCCGAATGAGGAATTTCCGAATGTCGAAAGGGGGCCTACGGCCGATTGGGGATCGGGGATTGGGAATGTGAAGAGTTGGAGGAACATCGAACGTCCAACATTGAACATTGAACATCGAATGGAAGAGGGGAGGGCGAACATCATTCTTCGCTGCCTACTCCGCCACCTGCTTCGCCGCCTACTTCGCTAAGGATTCGAAGGCTAAGAAGGCTTCGAACGACGAGTCGAAGTGAAGAGGAAGACTGAAGGCAGGGACTTGGCCTCCGTGACAGTCCGGTGGGGGGCGGCTCGGATGGAGGAATCGGGCGTCGGAGGATGAGGGGGGCTCTTCCCAACCGGACCGCCACGGAGGTCGGGTCCCTGCCTTTGGAAGAGCGACGAACATTGAACATCGAACATTGAACATTGAACGTCCAACATTGAACGTTGAAGGGAATGGAGAGAATGACGAATGCATCGGTTTCTAATCCATCATCGCCTATCCAAAATCCCTGATCTCCAATCCCCGATCCCCCATCCCCGATCTCCTATCTACAATCCCCGATCCTCTTCCCGCCCCTCACTTCTTCGAGGCGAGATACTCGATGAGATCGCGGAGTTCGGTTGGCTTGAGAATGTCTCCCATGGGGGGCATGACGGAGATGGCCGGGGTCTGGGAGGCGATGTCTGCCTTTTTGATGACGGTCTCCTTGCCATCGGGGAGAAGCAGCGTCAGGGAATCAGCGGTTTCGCTCTTGGGGGCACCCGCGAGCACGCTGCCGTCCTTTTTGGTCACGGTCGCCGTGCCGAAGCCCGGAGCGATCTTGGCCTGAGGTAGGATCAGGGACTCGAGAATGTAATCGCGTCCATTCTTACCGGTCTGCGTGAGGGCGGGGCCGACGTTGCTGCCTTCCTCGCCCATGCGATGACAGGCGGTGCAGTTGGCGGCGAGGTTGCCCTCGAAGATCTTTTTCCCGGCCTCGACGTTGCCACCATGGAGGACGCGGGTTGGAATGACGAGGGGGTTTGAGGTGGCAAGCTTGTTGCCTATTCCGAGGAGTTCGTCGAGCTTCAGCAAGGCGGCGCTTTCAAGGACTTCGAACTCGAGCGCTGGCTCAAGTTTTCCAGCAGAACGATCGTCGAGGAGGGCGAGGATTGGAGTTTTTTCCGAAAGCGCGGCGAGCTGAAGAATGGAGGCTTGGCGCTCCCTCAGATCACTGGATTTCAGGCCGATGTTGGTGAGGTAACTGACGGTGAGATCGCGCTTTTCACTGCCCAGCACGGCGGCGACTCCGGGGCGGAGGGCCGGGAGGTCCTGCTTCAGCATTTCGACGGCGGTGTCGGTCCATTTCGGATCGCGGCTGTCCTTGAGATACTGGAGGGCGGCGAGGCGCTGGGCGGGGTCGAGCTTCGGATCGAGCGCCTGTTTGGTGAGGGCGACGGGGTCCTGCTTCGCGCCGAGGGCATCGAGGACGGCTGAGACGGATTTCGCGAGGGTGGGATCGATCTCCAGCGGCTTCAGAAGAAGGGCGATCTGGGAGGCGGTGGCAGGCGAGACCGCCACTGGCTTGAGCGGGGCGTAGCGGCCATCGACGCTGTCGAGCGGCTCGGTGGATTTCAGGCTGGCGAGGGAATCGAGGGCAACCTGTCGAAGCCGGGTGGGGGCCTTCGAAGTGGCGTAGTTCGTGAGACGGAGCAGCGAGGCGTCATCGCCGACGCGGCGGTTGGCGGAGATGGAGCGGCGGATGGCCGACTCAAGAGCGGCGGGCTTTGTCTCCAACAGCATCGCGAGGGCGGGGAGATTGGTGAAGGGATCCTCGTAAAGCGCGCGGGCAGCCTCGGCGACGACGACTGGGTCGGAGTCGGAAAGGTAATGGGCGAGAGACTTGCCGATGAACTCCTGCAACATCGCGGCATCCGCGCCTTTCTGAATCCGCAAGGAATCCTGAATGAGGTCACGCAGGGCGACGACGGCGGCAAGACGGACGGCAGGAGAAAAATTCGGCCCTGAAAATTGCGCGAATAAGTTGGGGCTGTTTGCCCGACGGAGAGCAAATGCACCGGCATGTCGGAGGTAAGCATCCTTGTTTCCATTTTCCTCCAGCATCTTGATGACGGTGGGGAGCTGGGTAGCGTCCCGGGTTTTTCCAACAGCCATGGCGGCGTGGAAACGGACGCGCTTCGAGGAGTCTGTTAGAAGCTTCGACAGGTTCGCAGGCTTGCCACATTCGCCGACCCACTTCGCGGCCTGGGCGCGGATCTCGGGATCCTTGTCGGTGAGGAGGGTGTTGAAGAGTGCTTCGTCGAACAGCTTTCCCTGCGAGAGCCCCCACAAGGCGTGGATGCGGGCGAGTTGCGGTGCGGAGGAGTTTCTCGCGATGGTCTGGAGCAGTTCCCACTTTTTCCGCGCGGCGAGTTCCCACTGGGCATCGAGACGGACGCGCTGATCGGCGTGGCCGAGGCGTTTGGCGAGGTCGGTGTCGGAGACTTTTGCCGGACCGGCCTTGAGGAAGGCGGCGACTTCCTTGCGCATCGCGCTGCCGGCTTCCTTCGGGTCATCGAGTTTCCAGACGGCGCCCTTCGGCTTGAGCGGATAGCCGCCCTGCCAGTCGGCGACGTAGAGGGCGCCATCGGGCCCGAAGTTGCAGCCGACGTAGGCGGTGCCGGTGGCGACGCGCTGGTCGTCGACCATCTTGTAGGCCGCGCCGTTCTCCTCGACCTTGAAGGCGTTGATTTTCCCGGAGGGGAACTGGGTCATGAAGAAGCTGCCCTTGAAGCGTTCGCTCAGGGCGGTGCCGGGATTGTAGGCGAAGCCGGAGGGGCCATCGAGGTAGTTGGAGAGCGCCGGGGTGAGGTAGGCGGGCTGGTCCGGGCCATCGGGGAAGGAGATTCGCTCGGCCATCCAGGGATTGTACTTCGTGCCACGGTATTGATAGTAGCCGCGCCAGCCGGTGTCCGAGCCCTCGGTGATGTAAATGAAGCGCTCCTTCTCGCCGGGAGCATCCGAGTCGTTGTCGACGGCGAAGATGTTTCCGTAATCATCGAAGGCGATCTGCTGGACGTTGCGGAGGCCGCGGGCAAAGACCTCGAAGCCGGTGCCGTCCGGATTGCAGCGGAGCAGCGCGCCTTCGTGCGGGTAAAACCAGCGCGTGCCCTCCGAGGTCACGTTGGTGCCCTTGTCGCCGATGGTCCAGTAGACCTTGCCATCGGGCCCGAGCGTGAGGCCGTGCATGTCATGGCCGGCGTAGTTGATGTGGACTCCGAAGCCGGTGGCGAGGGACTTCCGGGCATCGGCCTTGCCATCGCCATCGGTGTCGCGGAGTTTCCAGAGGTCTGGCGCGATGGTGGAATACACGTCGCCCCGATACGCCAGCACGCCGGCGGCGATGCCGGTGACCTCGGTGTTGAAGCCGTCGGCGAAAAGCGTGGCCTTGTCTGCGACGCCATCGCCATCGGTGTCGACGAGCTTGTGGATCTTCTCGCTGGTGATTGTTAGATCCTTCCAGTCGATCTTGCCGTCCTTGTTGAAGTCCTTCAGCGAGGGATGCTTCTTGAAGCGTTCGGAGGTGACGTTCTTCTTGAAGAAGTCGGATTTTTCCTGAACCGAGCTGTGGGAGAGGTCGTCGGGGATCCACCAGGTGACCTCGCGGATGTCGAGGTCCTGGGTCTTCCGCCGGGTGGTCTCGGTGACATAGACCGCGCCATCCACATCGACGCTGACGGCCACCGGATTGATGAACATCGGCTCCTTCGCGAAAAGGCTGCGCACGAGGCCGCCGGACTCCGGGTGGGTCTCAGGCGCGGCAGCTGCGGCAAGGGGCGCGAGGAGGAGAAGGGTTTTGTAAGTCATGGGAAATGGGATCCCGCTCCGAATCAGTCCTTGCGGGTAAGTTCTACGAAAACGTCTTCCAGCGTGGCTTCCTTGCGGCAAAGCGAACGGAGCGGCCACGCATACTGGGCGACGAGCTCGTGAAGGCGCTCCCGGACATCGGCTCCGGAGTCGACGAGGATCTCGAACTTCGTCCAGCCCTCGCCTTGGTCCTCGCCGGTGACGCGCTTGACGTTTTCCAAGCGCGAGATCGCACCGGAGACCGTTTGGAAATCGCCCTGCACCTCGAGCTGGACTCTTCCGGCGGCGCGCATGCCTTCGACGAGGTTGCGCGGCGTGTCCTGGGCCTTGATCTTTCCGCCGTCGATGATGATGACGCGGCTGCACGTGGCCTCGACCTCGCTGAGGATGTGGGTGGAGAGGAGAACGGTGTGCTTTTCCGCAAGCTGGCGGATGAGTTCGCGGATCTGGCGGATCTGGTTCGGGTCGAGGCCGTTGGTGGGCTCGTCGAGGATCAGCAGTTCCGGAGAGTGAACGAGGGCATCGGCGAGTCCGACGCGCTGGCGGTAGCCCTTCGAAAGCACGCGGATCATTTTCCGCTTCACGGTGTCGAGCCCGCAGGTGTCGACGACCTCCTCGACGCGGCGTTTGGCATCGCGGTTGTTCAGGCCCTTGAGGTTGGCGCGGAAGCGGAGGTACTCGCGGACACGCATGTCGTCGTAGAGCGGGACGTTTTCCGGCATGTAGCCGATTTTTCGCCGGGCCTCGATGGACTCGCGGTAAACGTCGTGCCCGGCCACGCTGGCGGTGCCGGAGCTGGGCGGCAGATAGCCGGTGAGCATCCGCAGGGTGGTGGTCTTGCCCGCGCCGTTCGGCCCGAGGAAGCCGATGATTTCACCTTTCGCGACGGAAAATGAGATTCCGCGCACGGCTTCGTGGCGGGGGAAACGCTTCGTGAGATTGACGACTTCGATCATGGAATGGCGGAACCCGGCGGGCAGTGTGAAAAAGCGCCCCGAGGGGTTGACGCGCCGGGGTCGACCCCTTAACTAAGCGCTGCGCGCGGGGGGCCAAGCGAGAAAATCATGCCCAACCCTCCGGCTTTCCCATTAAAGCCTCATGAACTCATCGGTTTCCGCCCGCCTCAACGCGGATTTGCTCGAAGAACAGTATGCCCAGTGGACCCAGGCCCCCCGTTCGGTGGAGCCGACGTGGTCGGCGTTTTTCGAGGGATTTGAATTAGGAGCCGCGCAGGTGCGTCAGGCTGGAGCCGCTGCCTCCGCGACTGCGGCTCCGGTTTCAGGGACGCCATCCGCCCCGACAACGGATCTGGCGCTCTATGGGAAAGTCGTCAGCCTGATTTACAACTACCGCACGCTGGGCCACACGCAGGCCCGCATCAACCCACTCGAAGACGAACCGGAGCGCAACCCGCGCCTGCGCCTTGAGCAGTTCGGCC
>JANOKL010000450.1:0-9599 GCA_031419215.1 Luteolibacter sp.
GAGGTCGTAGCACGGAGCGGACTCTCAAAACGAAGCTCAGACCCAAGTTTCTGGTGAGAAAACACGCGAAGAAGGCGGCAACAAGAATTCGACAAACCACCGTCATGATCGTCTAAACGGACAGTATTGGGCGGCCCGCCCGAGCCCCTCTTCTGTGGTCTATAGCAAAGTGTCCATCGCCCCTACGCCATCAGCGTTCCATCCCAAAGCCCAGGGTTGCCCGAATCCGGGCTACCCTGAGTGGAGGAAGAAATGATTCCGAACCCCATCGGGGTTCCATCCGATAAGTGAGCCGACCGCGACCCTGAGGTCGAACACTGGATCCTCAGAACGGACCTTTTGATGGGATTCATTCCCCGCTTGCTGCCGTATGTGGCCACAATCCGACTTGCCCGCAATCCTCCAGCCGTGCCACATTCATCCCATGGAGGAAATCATCTTCGAGGTCCATGAGGACGAGGTGGACGGCGGATTTGTCGCCACTGCACTCGGCCATGCCATCGCTACGCAAGGCGATACCCTCGAAGAACTCCGCGAAATGGCGCGGGACGCCGTGCGCTGTCATTTTGCCGATGGCGCTCCCGGAACGATGCCGAAGATCATCCGCCTCCACTTCGTGCGTGACGAGGCCTTGGCGGTATGAAGATCCCTCGTGATGTTGATGCATCCGAAGTCATCCGAGCCCTTCGGGTGCTCGGGTAGGAGACCGTGCGCCAGGAGGGCTCCCACATCCGTCTGACGACTACCTTGGGAGGCGTTCACCATTTGACCATTCCCAATCACCGGCCCTTAAAGACAGGCACCCTGCTCGGCGGCGTCTTGAAACCGGTCGCAGCCCATCACAAGCTCACCGTCGAGCAATTACTTGCCAAACTGAACCTCTAGTCCCGCGTCCGGGGCGGACCCATGGATTTGCGGTGCCGAATCGTACGGCTCGTGATTTAGGCTGTTTTCATCTTCTCTTTGTCCCGGCGGGACCATGGAGATTAGCCGGCGTGCGTCAGCCGCCGGACTGCGGAAAATGAGAGAAATGAGCCCCGGCAGGGGCGTGCAGATTCTTCGGAGAATCGACGCCCTTCTCCCCATCGCCCCGCCCTTCCATCGCCCCGCCCTTCCAGGGCTCAATCCTGTCTGGGGCCAACCCGGTGGCTGACGCGCACCGGCTAAGTTCGAGCACCCCCTCCGGGGAAAGCCATCTCTGCAGAAATGGCGCTCAACTGCGCGCCATTCTGGAACCTTTCATACCTCCGCCCCGGATCGACTCATTCCGCCTTCTGATAGATGCGCACGTAATCGACATCCATGCTCTTGCCGTCCAGCGCGGCGCTGGCCTTGCCGGCGAAGGGGGCGACCTTGGTACTGAGCAGGACTTCCTGCTCGGCATGGCAGAGGGTGTTCGCAATCGTGCGGATCTTCTTCCCGTCGAAGTACCAGATCAGCTCCTTGGGCGTCCACTCGAAGGCGTAAACGTGGAAGTCCTGGCTGAGATCGGTATCCGCCACGTGCTTCTGGCCGCTGCCGCCGTGCTTGCCCTGCCAGTTGTGAAGGTTCATCGCCACCTCGCGCGGGTAGTGCGCCTCGACGATGTCGATCTCAAAGCGCGGCAGGGTGGGATCCTTCAGCGCCAGACGCTCAGGCGGCGTGTTCAGCCAGAACGCGTTGTTCAGTCCGGAGGCTCCGGCGATCCGGAAGCGGCACTCGAACCAGCCATACTTCTGACGAAAAGTTTTGGTCGAGAGCCACGCGCTGCTCCACTCTTTCCCCTCGCGTTTGGTGACCAGTTTGAGGATCCCGTCCGACACCGACACGTTCTTCGCCAGCCGGTCCTTCTCGTCCTTGATGATCCACTTGTTCGCGTCGACCTGCGTCCCTCCGAACTCCTCGCTGAAGCTCAGCTTCCATCCCACCTTCGCGGCGGTGGCGGGAGTCTTCGCGTCGAGATCGACCACCTGCGACGAAGCCTCCGCAGCGGTCATGCGACCGAATGGCGCGAGCAACAGGACACTGACGAGGAAAAGGCCGGACTTCATGGTGGCGGACGTGGGAGAGAATGGCGGGACCAAACCGAATCAAGGGCTTTCCACGCGTTTTGAAAGGTGAAACGCAAGGTCCTCTCTGGTCCCCACGCCTGCGGAGTTCCCACCGGCGACTGAGCCGCTTGCGACCGTGAGGACAAATTCTGGATTTTCGGGACTGCCCTCTTCAGACTGCCCCTTCAGATTGAGTTACTCGATAATTTCGGGAAGTTCGCCTCGAAAACTTCGTGCATGCCAAGTATCCAGAAGACCATTGCTCCGACTATTGCCTCCCGGCGGTTTCAATTTCAGGTCGGGTAGGTTCTTGGGGAGTCCGAGATAGTGGATGAGATGTTCTCTCTTACCGTGTTCCGCGACAAGCTGGACTGTCGCGATGTGCCATTTGCGAAACTCGTTCCGGCTAGGAGCGTCAAGATCGAGTTCATCGATCAGGATCTCTCCATACGCATCGAGCGCATGGATGGTTCCGTCGTCGTGAATTTCCAGCGAATTGCCGTAGGCGCAAAGACAAGGATCTGGAACAAGCGAGGAGGACTTGTCGGAATTGCAGGTGCGGCAGGCGTATAGAAGGTTGTCGTAATCGTTTGTGAGGTGCGGCTTCAATGCGCGTGGCTCCCAATGGTCGATGTCAAATAAACTTTTGCATTGGGTCCATTGTTCACGGACGAGACAGAAGACACAGCGGAAGCGGAATTCGTCGCGCAACCAATCGCGATATTCCCGGTAATGGGCATAGCCTCGAGGTCCATGCCTTCTGACATGAGGCTCGTTCGGATAACTGAATGGGTCGGGCGAGCGCATCAAATTTACTCGGGATCTATCGAACCGAGCTGTTTGACTAATTCTTCGTAAGTGCGGCGTGCTTCCTCGACAGGCAACGGAGCCAGAAGATCCCGACGTGCGGCACTCAAGCGTTTCAGTTCCGCGAGTTCGCTCAAATCAGCTTTGGTGGCTTTCCGTTCCACTTTCAGGCGGATGAGTTCGGACTTTCGTGCCGCCTTTGGTTCCCAATCCGCGAACACCGTCACCAATTCCGCCACGGTGTTCAGGCCTCCCAAACCCGGTGGAAAGTAGCCGACTTGTTTGAAGGGGACTCCTTTGCGTTCTTGCCTTTCAAAGAGACTTAGAAGTGTGCGCTCCATTTCCGGAGGGAGATCGTAAAGGCGCATCACCTCTGCATCCACTCGGAGGTGGAGAATGCGCAATTCATCCTCGGTCGGAGGCAAGGGTTTGGATTTCCTCTTTGTCGCGTTCCGGAACAAAGGCATGGACTCCTCATCGGAAGGCTCCGCTTCGGCGACAGACCAAAGTCGCGCGGCCGCCAGGTATTCGTTTGTGGCCCGCACCAACTCTTTGACTCGGTTCCGGTCCAATTTCGGAACAGGCAATGTACGGAGTGTGCCGACGAGATTGTCCCGTTTTGACAGGTGGCAGAAGGTGAATGCGTTCGCCAGTGGGGAATTCAACAGTGCCCAGAGCACGGGGAGAGAATGGGAGGTATCGGTGGGTTTCACGACGATGAAGCGGCTGGTCACAGGGTGACCTTTTTCATCGATTAAGGCCTTCAATCGCCACGGGCCACGGCTGACCCGAGAATAGTTCAGCAAGACATGAGGAGCGTCATCGATTCCCATGATTTCACGGCCAATTGTTTCCGGGTTGAGGTTGACATATACGATTTCCGGCAGGCCATGCGTAGGTTGATTTTTTTCCCACCCAGCAAAACCTGGTTGGGCTCCAGGAAACGGCTTTGGGGATTCACTCAAAAAGTCACCTGATCCTATATGGAATAGGCCTTGCCCCATCATCGCCACAGAGCCGAGATCGGGCATGTTACTGTTCCGAAGATAATCCCAAACCTCCGAGCATTGGGGCAGAAATATGGGACAATTGACGTTTTTCAAAAGTTTCCCGGCATTGCCAATTTCGACCAAATCCGATTCTTGGCTTTCAGCAAAGCGAAGCACGCCTTCCTCCCGTACCCTTGTAAAACGGATGGCTAAGGATCCTTTTGTAGACCGCTTAGTGAGCTTCCTCGCAAGGATGACAGTGGACTCGGGTTCCCCGAATTCAAAAACCTTATCGGCAAAGAGAACCACTTCCTTGATTTCATATCTTTCCAGCAGAGTCCGCCGGAGATCACACGCTTGTTTGCTTTGAAGGATTTCCTGTGGTCCCACAAAACCGATCACGCCTCCTTCTGGCAGATTGTGAACGATGCGGCTGAGGGTTTCCGCCGCCTTGTTTTTCAACCATTCCTTGCGTCCATCCTCGCCGAAGCTTTCGAACGGAGGGTTCAGAAGGACAATGTTTGCGGCTCGGGATTTGCGTTCGATGATGTCGCTGGTGAACATGTCCTCATTGAGGAGGTTCCAACCATTGGGATTGGGGACATCGGCGAGGGTGAGGGCGAGGCGGGCGACTTCTTGTGAAAACGAGTCCACGTCCACACCGTGAAGCCGCTTGCGCAGATAGGAATTTCTCGGTTCGGGAAAATCTGGAGGTCTGAGCTCGTCGAGAAGCCTGAGAGAGGCGACGAGGAAGCCGGCGTGGCCGCAGGCAGGCTCGAATACGAACCGCTGTTCCGGCGGCATTTCGGCGATCCACGGTCTCAGTTTGCCGAGGATGTAGTCGATCAGCCACGGCGGTGTGCTGTGGGTTCCGAGTTTTTTCCGGGTCGCCTTGTTGATCAAGGTGCTTTCGTAAACGTGACCCAGTGCCTCCGCGGACAGCAGTTCCAACGAGGCGAAGCGGTCGATCCGTTCGGCGATGCGCGCAAGCGGGCGTTGTCTGACTTTGGGAACCTGAATGGCTTGCGATTCATCACTCCGGTAGTGCTTGGCCAAACGCGCAAAGACATCGTCGAACTGTCCGAGATCGATGCGTGAAAATCGCGAGACTCGTTTGTCGCGCAAGGCTTTGGCGGCAAGAAGCCAGAAAGGAGCCTGAATCAGCCATTCCGCCTTTTTTTCGTCTGTTCGTGTATCACCGAGATGCACCCAGCCCAGATCGTCCGCCAAATCTTGGACACATTCTTCCAACAAACGGCTCAGGCGGTCACCCAAGTCTTTCTCCACGACAGGCATGAGACCAGCATCTACGAAATCAAGCTGCCGTGCTGTGGGATCAATCCGGCCCCAGGCCTTTGCCCGGTAAATCGAATCAGGCTGAAAACCATCGGCACGTTCGGCGATAAAGCCTCCCAAACTATGGATGTCACCATGTCCAAGGTCGTGAAGGCCATCACGGCCGATACGGCAGGTTTGCCACTTGTCGCCAGACACCCCAATTGCAAGTGCCGCCCCCGTCCCCCTCACGGTGGAAAAAGCGCCTTGATCACTCAGTTTGCCGTCATAAACCACAAACGCTGCGGTGCGCAGATCCTTCGGCAGGCGTGAATGAGCTACAAGAGCCGCTTGCCCCGAGCCTGTCCAAAGACCGACAGAGTCGGAGAAAAGAGCGGATTGGTAGCCGATCCCTTCCAAGCAGGTTTTGATCTGAGGTAGGTGTTTCAAGTGGTCGCCGTGTGTCGCACGGATCCAATCAGAAACAAGCCGCAGCTTGAACTTCAAAACGAAGATTATTTTGGCCGCTCCCGACCAGGATTTACTGCATCGGCTGTCAGTTCAAAAGCGGTCCAATCTGAAAAGGTCGGTTCCGAAAATCCAGTGGTCGGTCCCGTAATGGTCCCTCTGGAGGGGTCATCTGGAGGGGTCAGTCCCGAATATTCAGTGTTCAGCCCATTTTGACCCGGTGGCCTTGCAGGCGGGAGTGGGGTCTTAGTGATGCGGAGTTCCCCATTTGAGCGAGAAGTGTGCCCTTGCCCTTCGAAGGGGACTGGGCTAAAACTTGAGGGCTGTTTTGCCTCCGAAACGAGGCCCAAATTTCTCCTGATCATTCCGCGAAAACAATTTTGGATGGAAATTCCCCAACCCAACTCCCCATCGACTTTCGGACGCGGCGGCCAACCGGCATCGACTTTTCCCGCCCCACCGCCGACCAGCGAGCAGCTTGCACAGCCCTTAACCGAGAGCGAACGCGGGCAATCCTGGAAGCAGATCAGCTCGCTTCATCCCGGGAACCGCTTTCGGCTGATGTTTGGGAGGTCCTTGTTGCCCGAGAGTCCAGAGAGCGCGACGTCCCGCTGATTCCGCTGGAGTGCCTTGGGATCCGACACGATGAGGATGGAATGTTGGGCTCAGACTTTCTGACCGCACTGCCAAGTGGTGCGGAAGCGAGTCCCTTTTTCGATGAGGATTGGAACGTGGTTTACAAGCTCTTCGATCTCCGGGCAGACGGATCGCTTGGGAAGAAGATCGGTCTGGTGGAATTGGAAAACGAGCGGTTTGAGGTGCAGCTCCTGTCGGCCCGTTTGATCGATACGCTGGAAAAGCTTTCGGTCCTGAATGAGGCGGGCGGGCATCCCACCGAAATTGTCGGACTGTCTGATAACGGCGAATTCCTGATCGCCAAGCAGCCACTGGCATTTCCCTATGAGGACTATCAGAATGACCGGGAGATCGCCACGAAGGCGCTGGGCGGAATTGTTCCGCTGTTCACCAATCTGGAACGACAGGTGGCCGTGTTCTGGTTGAACTCGGAAGGCTGGCTGATCAGCGATCTGCATCACCGCAACATCATGCGGGACCGGGAGGGAAATCCGACGATCATTGACGCACTGATCGGACCGATTACTCAAACAGCCCGGCGCAAGCTCGCATGGCTGAGGAACGCCGAGGAGGATGCGGAAGACGTGAGGTGCGGTCGCGCCCCAAGGAAGCGCTTGCAGTTTGGTGACGAGACGGACGATGACAGTCTTTGAGTTTCGGGGGGTGGGAGTCGTAGTCGATTGGAGCCGAATACATCGGTCCGCTCTGTGACCGGGGATGCTCAATCGCAGAGACTGGCGAACGGGCCCTTGTTCTCATTCGGGCTGGACTCGTGATCCAAGCCGTCCCCCGCCGGACCGCCCGGAGGTCGGGTCCCTGCCTCTTCGTTTCGAATTTCAGACCTGTCCTTCGAAGCTTTAGCGGAGAGGGAGCGGGAATCGGAGAACGGGATTGATGAATGACGATTGTTGATTGCTGATTTTGATTTGCGGAGGGGGAACATCGAACATTGAACGTCCAACATCGAACGTCGAAGGAAAGAGAACTGGGCCGAAATCCTGACCCCTGGACTCTGGACTCTGGGGAACATCGAACATTGAACGTCCAACATCGAACGTCGAAGGAAAGAGAACTGAGGCGAAATCCTAGCCCCTAGCCCCTGACCCCTAGCCCCAGACCCCTAGCCTCTGGACTCTGGACTCTGGACTCTGGACTCTGGACTCTGGATTTCCCCCCCTACACCGGCACCTCGTGGTATTCGAGCGCCCATTCCTTCATGTAGCGGACCTGGATGGGGGCGATGCGGTAAACCATGAGCTCGGGGTTGTCGATCGAGCCGAGATAGGAGCGAAGGAGGGGGCTGTGGTTCCAGATGTCTTCGAGCATCGGTCGGTCGCTGAGGACGGCGGCGATGCCGGTGATGCGGACCTGGTCGTGCTCGTCACTGGTGTAGCAGAGTTCGACGCGCGGGTTCACCGCGATCTGGGCGGTCTTGCCGTAGGCGCGGAGGTTGGCGATGTAGATCGTGAAGCCGTCGGTTTTGACCGGGGAGACGGGTCGCACGCGCGGTTGGTCGCCCTCGATCGTGGCGAGGACCGGAAATTTCGCGGCCTTCATGGTGGCCTGCGCCAGTTCCGGAAGTTGGGTGAGATCGATCGGATCAGGAGTTGGCGCAGACATGGCGGTGGATCAGGTGAGGGGTGGTGGAGCGCCGAAGGGCTTGGAGGTTTCCGGCTGGCCGGCGATCAATTGAGCGAGGAGTTCGCCACCGCGCGGGAGCACGGTGAGTCGTGCGCCGCTGCCGATGACCTTCTGGGTCTCCAGAATCTCGAACATCGCCTCGGCCACGTCATTGTCTTCTGAAATTTGCTGGAGGGCCTCGCCAACGATCTGCGGGCGGATGGCGGCGGCTTTCGCGAACTCGACGGCGGCCTGGCGCTCGGCCGTGCTGGTGATGATGCTGACTTGGTTCGCACCGTCCTGCTTGATCGCGGAGGTGACCTGGCGGAGGCGGTTCACGACCTTGCTCTCGATCTGGCGGATCATCCCGATGTCGCGGAAGTGGACCTTGCGGATGTAGATCGAGCCGAGCTTGTAGCCCCACTCGTGGGACTTCGGCGAAACCTCGTTGCGGACGTTGTCGCTCATCGCGTGGCGGTTCACCATCATCGAGGCGAGCGGCATGTTGCTGAGGCAGCGGACCGCGGAGTTGCTGACGTTGGCGGAAAGCGAGCCGCGTGGGTCGCTGTTCTTGAAGAGATACGCGACGGGATCACTGATGAACATTTCATGCCAGAGACCGATGCCCATGGGGGCACCTTCCTCGGAGTTCACCGGCTGGCTGCGCAGGTATTCCTGGTCGAGCCGCATGTCGAGGATGTGGCACTTGCCGAGCCAGTTCACGATGAACGCGGCGGGCCCGATCTTGAACGGCAGGATGTGCAGGCCGGGTTCGTCAATGGTGGCGAGCACCTTGCCAAACAGGACATAGACATTGCACTGGCGTTCGTTGACGATCGCATACAGGCCGAGCATGCGGGCGATGCCGAAGAGTATGGGAAGAGCGATGAAGCACCCGATGAAGGTGGCGGCGGCGGCGATGAGGAAGTTCATTTCTTGGATTCCACGAATACTTGTTGGGCCTTCTCGAAGAGGGCGAGGCGGACGTTGCGGACGTAGGCGCGGAGGGCCTCGCTGCCGCGGCTTTTCAGATCGACGAGCTGGGCGGCGAGGCGGGTGAGCGGTTCGACCTCGGCCTGGGCGCGGAGGGTTTCAATCTCCACGGCGCGCCTGGACTGCACGATCTTCTGGTCGGCGGAGGCCTGGGCGAGGGAGATGTCGGACGAGACCTGGTTGTAGGCGGTGTTGATCGCGGCGAGGGCAGACTCGACTTCGGGCGGCGGATCGATGCCGGTAATCAGGGTGGCATCAAGCACCATGCCGTAGCGGGCGGCGGACGAGGTGCATTCCTTGTCCATGTGTTCGTTCAGATCGCGCAGGTTTTTCCGGAGGTCATTGATGGAAATCCCGATCACCGCCGCGCTGTCCGGCTCACCTTCGACGGCGGGAATGGGAGGAGCTTCGAAGTTCGCAATGCGTTCGCGCAGCACCGAGACGAAGTAGCCCATGACGTGGGCGAAGGGGTTCTTGATGCCGAAGAGGAAGGCGTAAAGGTTGCGGTCGGCAACGCGGTAGCGGATCTGTCCTGTTAGACCGGTGTTGAGCTGGTCCTTGGTGACGGCTTCCAGCATCGTGCCGTTGTAGTTGGCGGAGGGGTCTTCGGGATCCCAGGCCATGTTGACCGTTTCCGTGGCGATCGAAATCTTGTGGATCCGTTCCCAGGGCCATTTGAAATAAGGACCGCCGGGCATGATCACGCGGACCTGAGGGTAGCAGTAACGCTGCTTCTGGTCCGGGTTGAGCATTTCCGAAATCGGATCGTCGAGCGTGGTCA
>JANOKL010000451.1:0-3338 GCA_031419215.1 Luteolibacter sp.
CCTCGTGCTCGCGACCGGCGTTTTCGAGCAGCTTCATGGCCTGCGCCTTCTTGGTGATGCCATCCGCTTCGGCGGCGAGCTTGAGCTGGGTGACCTCGGCGTCGACGGTTCCCTGTTTCTGCGAAGCCTCGGCCTTGGCCATGAGAACTTGAGCCTCACCCAAACCTTCCGCAGCAGACGACGCGGTTCTTCCTTCGGCGATGGATTTCTCCGCGGCGGCGTCCTTGACGGCGGACTCCTGGCGGGCGTCGGCGAGGGTGAGAATTTCCTGTGCGTGGAGTTCAGCGGATTGCTTGGAAACCTCGGCGGCTTTGATCGAGGTGTAGGCGGCCTGGTCGGCCGCGAGTCGCGCGGCTTCCTGGTCGGCCTCGGCCTGCTTGATCTTCTGGATGAGTTGCTCCTGGGCGTTCTTCTCGGCGTTGGTCAGCGCGACCTGCTTCTCGCGATCCGCCGTGGCGAAGGCCTCGGTGTCCTTGATCTTCTGTTGCTCGATGACGACCGTTTTCTCGAGCACGACGCGTTCCTTGATGACCTCCTGAATGTTCTTCTTCTCGATTTCGACCGCCTTCTCCTTCTCGATGCTTTTAAGCGTGGTCTGGCGCTCGCGGTCGATAATCTCCAGATCGCGATCACGGGTGACGCGCTCGATTTCCACAGCGTCGGTGCGCTCCTTGTTGCGCTGGGCGACGAGGACCTGGCGGTCCTTGTTTTCGTTGGCGATGGCGATTTCCTCGTTGGCGGCGATGTTTGCCTTCTCGGCCTTCAGACGCTCCTCGGCCTGCACCTTCATCGTTTCCGCCTCTTCGCGGGCCATGACGCTCTGCACGTCGCGCTTCTGCTTCGACTCGGTCTCGGCGAGCTGTCTTTCGAGTTCAAGAATCGCCTCACGGGCCTGCACGTCCTGCTGCTTGATGACCTTTTCTTTATCGCGCTGGATGTTGTTCGACATCTTCGCCTGGATGGCCGTCAGTTCGGTGATCTTCTTGATGCCTTCCGCGTCGAGGATGTTGTCGGGATCGAGGTTTTCGAGCTGGGTCTGCTCGAGGAAGTCGATGGCGCAGTCGTCGAGTGCGAAGCCGTTCAGGTCGGTGCCGATGACCTGCAGAATCTCGCTCTTGAACGTGTCGCGCTCATTGTAGAGCTGCACGAAATCGAAGCGCTTGCCGACGGTTTTCAAAGCTTCTGAAAACTTGGCATCGAAGAGTGTGCGGATCATGTCAACGTTCGAAGCACGGGCGCAACCGACCGACTGGGCGACGCGGAGGACGTCATCAGGCGTCTTGTTCACGCGCACGAAGAAGGCGACCTTGATGTCGGCGCGAATGTTGTCGCGGCAAATCAGTCCCTCGGTGGCTCCGCGTTCGATCTCGATGCGTTTCACCGAGATGTCCATGTATTCCGATTGATGGGCGACGGGGATGACGATCATGCCATTGAACGAAACGTGGGTGCCCCCGATGCCGTTCCGGACGATGGCCTGGCCTTGCTGCACCTTGCGGAAAAAGCGCGAGAACAGGATAGGTAATCCGATGAAGAGAATGCCACCGATGATGGCAGCAATGAGGATGCCGCCTTCGAGGATCACAGCGGGTGATAAGGATGGGATCATGGATTCAGGGGTTGGTGGATTCGATGTAGTAAAATTTGTTGTCCGGACCTGCATCCGTGACTTTCACGGCGGTTCCTTTTTTCAGGACAGGTGAGCCGGGCTGACAGCGAACATTGACAAGAAGAGGAGCCCCTTTCACCGGGATCTCGATCTGGCCATAAGTCTGGTTCGCTTCCATGGAAATGACGGTTCCGGAGCGGCCAAGAATTTCCTCACCTTCGCGATCCGCATCTGCCATCGCGGCGAAGAGTTTGGCGATCGGGATGGTGACGATCTTGGTGACGATGACGCTGATGACAAAATTCGGAGGAAGGAGAAGCAGCGCACGTGAGACATCGGCACCCGGGTTCCAATACTGGTTCAGGACCAGGGAAAAGAACCACATGAAGAGACTGACGAAGCTGAGCCAGACGACGATGGGCACCTTTGAAAATCCGAGGAAGCGGCCGGTGGACATCCAGATGCTCCCGGTGGTGGCATCGTGGCCGGGATCCATGTCGATGTTCCCGTCGGCCCCGCCATCCGCGACATCGGTCTCCAAATCCAACACGCCAAGGATGACCATCAGCCAATAACAAACGACCAACCCGAGGAGGATCGTCAGCAATATCTGGTTTTGGCTGATTGATGCCTGGAAAAGCTCGAACACGGTTGCGTTTTGCTTGGGAACGCCGCGCATCCAAACAGGCCGGGCAATCAGGGGCGATTATAATTTCATTCGGGAATCCTTTTCTCCTGGGCAGCCACCGAAAGCCATCCTGAGGCCATTTGGCGGATCCTTCACCGGCTTTTCATGATTGGGGAATCGACCGATCCAGCCGAATCGATTTTGATGACGTCATGACTCCGTTGAAGCAGATCCGCCTCGCCCTCCTGATCGTGATTGTCGGGCTGGTGCTGAGTGGAGTGACGGCATTTCCTCTGCTTCATGAGCTGAACCTGCTGGCCGATCTGCTCGCTGGAAGCTCACGTGATCCCTCGGCTCATCATGGATTGACCCACTGGATTCTGACGGTCCGTGAAGGGCTGGAAGTGACGTATGAACGCTATCCCTTCATCGCCTACGGCACCGACTGGCTGGCCTTCGCGCACCTGATGATCGCGCTGTTCTTCATCCTGCCGTGGCGGGATCCGGTCCGCTATGAAGGTGTGCTGAAAGTGGGGATCGCGTGTTCACTGCTGATCATTCCCCTCGCCTTCATCTGCGGACCGATTCGTGGCATTCCGTTCTGGTGGGGGGTGATCGACTGTTCGTTCGGAATCCTCTGCATCCCGCCGCTGGTGTTCGCGTTGAGGAAGATTCGACTTCTTCCTGCATACAGGCGATACCCTGTCCCATGAACTGGCGGAAGTGGGTGATCGGCACGTGGAACTGGAAGCGACCTTTGAAATCGCTGGCCTTCATTTACGGCTGCCTGGTGATCGTGGCGGTGTTCTTTGCCGAGAAGCTGATCTTTTTACCGCCTCCCCCTCAGTATGCGGATGACTCGCGTCTGGTGAAATTCCAGTCATCGACTGGCGATACGATCGCTTCGATCGAACGAACTGCGAAACCGGACATGCCGACAATCCTTTACACCCATGGAAACGGCGAGGATCTCGGGACCGTCGTGGATCTCGTGAACTTGTGGGCGGACGAGGGATTCGGTGCGCTGGCCTACGACTTTCCTGGATATGGTCGATCAACGGGAAAGCCGCTCGAATCGAATTGCGAGGCAGCGATCGAGGC
>JANOKL010000452.1:0-1304 GCA_031419215.1 Luteolibacter sp.
GCGACCGACCCGTTGAGCACCAGCGGAGTCCCGAGTCGCTTCCTGCGCATTAAAATCATACCTGCGCAGTGAGAACCCTTGTGTGAGATTTTGCCCACGGAACGAGTATGAATATTTTCCGAACTCCGGGGTCCACATGACCGATCTGCAGAAGCACCAGCACCTGAAAAAGCTCGAGGCGAATCTCAGGATGGCCAAGCAGCCAACGACGAGAATCTCATGAAACCTCTACTGGTGCTCCTTTTCCCGTGGCTGGCCGCGCCGCTTCTTGCGGGCGCGCCCGCCATCCTGAGTCCGGAGGCCATGCGCCGCGATGTGGAAACATTCAACCGGCACGACCACACCCATTTCGGCCAGGCCATTTCCAATGAGGCCGCGGCGGACTGGATGGCGACGAACGTCCCGCTCTTCGATTGCCCGGACAAGGACATCACGGAAATCTATCACTTCCGCTGGTGGACGTTCCGAAAGCACATCAAGCAGACCGTCGACGGCTTCGTGATCACGGAGTTCCTCCCGCAGGTCTCGTGGAGTGGGAAACACAACACCATCTCCTGCCCTGCCGGACACCACTTCCGCGAAGGTCGCTGGATCCGGGATCCGCGCTACCTCGATGACTACGCTGTCTTCTGGTTCCGCAAGGGCGGCGCTCCCCGCAGCTATAGTTTCTGGGCGGCGGACTCGGTTCTTCAACGCGCCATCACGCTCGGCAACTTCGACCAGGCCATCGACCTGCTGCCCGACCTGATCGCGAACTACGAAGGTTGGGAAAAGGCGCGCCTGGAACCCGATGGGCTCTTCTGGCAGATCGACGATCGCGATGGCATGGAGGTCTCGGTCGGCGGGCGCGATCTTCGCGGGCAAGGCAAGCGCCCGACGATCAACTCCTACCTATGCGGTGACGCGTCAGCCATCGCCACCATCGCCGCAAAGGCAGGCAAGCTGGACATCGCCGTCGCCTATCAGAAAAAGGCCGACCAATTGCGCCGACTCATCCTCGAGAAACTCTGGGACGACCAGGCAAAGTTCTTCAAAGTCCTGCCGCGCAAAGGGGGAGCAAAGCTCGTCGATGTTCGCGAACTCCACGGCTTCACCCCATGGTATTTCGGCATTCCTCCCATCGAACAAGGCTACGAAACCGCCTGGAAACAACTGATGGATCCACAGGGTTTCCATGCGCCCTACGGCCCGACCACCACCGAGCGCAGACACCCGGGCTTCGCCGTTTCCTACGAAGGCCACGAGTGCCAATGGAACGGCCCGAGCTGGCCCTTCGCCACCTCCGTGACCCTCACCGCGCTGGC
>JANOKL010000453.1:0-5678 GCA_031419215.1 Luteolibacter sp.
CGACAACCGAGGCGTCCGGATTGGTGGCGAACTGATAGGTGCGCGTGGAAAGAAGGACTTTCTGGAAGGCTTTCTGGTCATACTGGAGCTCGATCATGAGCTGTTCCAGGTAGGCCATGAGTTCGGGATAGTTCGTCTTCGCGGCGGGAACGTAGATGTCTGCCGGTTCGAAGACTGCCTTGCCCATCACGCGCTTCCAAAGTCGGTTGGCGATGTTTCCGGCGAACTGCGTGCCGGTCTTCGAGACGAACCACTCGGCGAGCTGCGCGCGGCCATCATGCTCGTCCTTTTTCTCCGACATGCGGACGCCTTTTCCGAAGGGTGTTTTCGCGCCGACCACTTCGCCCGGCTTGCCATCGCGATACTGATAGTCCTGCGGGAGCTCGATGCGTCCCGCTCCGCCACCGGAAAGGCTCATGCCATAGACGCGATCCCAGATGACTTGGGCCATGCCGTATTCCGGCGAGCGCTGGCCGTCGGTCTTGGTCATCTCATCCCAGAGCGGCCGCATGAGGTCCTGCCTGACGGTGCCCTGGCCATGCGTGAAGGCGGCGAGTTCGTAGAATTCATGACGCTCGGCCCCGTCGAAGGGATCGTCGTGGCACTGCGCGCACTCCATCCGGGAGCCGAGGAAAATCCGCATCGAGTTCGCGAGATTGTCGAGCGGCATGCCGCGGTCACGCGTGTAATAGCCGACAGCGGCGGTGCCCGGGGCCCAGCCGTCGCCTTGCGCCGAGATCATGGTGTGGACGAATCGATCCCAGGGCATGTTTTCCGCCACGGCATTACGCACCCAGTTCCGGTAGGGCTCGTTGTTCGCGGTGGTGCCGATTTTCCCATCCGCGAGACGGAGGAGATCGAAGGTCCAGTTCGTTAGGTTGCTGGAGTAGCCGGGGGATTCCAGCAGGTAGTCGACGAGCTGAAGTCGCTTGCCGGCATCGGAGATTTCTAGAAAAGCCCGGGCTTCTTCGGCGGTGGGAATGCGACCGATGGCGACGAGAAAGCTTCTGCGCATGAAGGTCGCGTCGTCGGTCACGGACGGAACCTCCAGCTTCTGGCGGCGATACCAGGTCGCGACGTGCTGATCGATCGTCAGCGCGGCCTTCTTGATGAAGGCCGGATCATCCTTGGGGGTCTTGACGCCTTGGGCGACGGCAAGCGGCAGGGTGATCAGCAGACAGAGGCCCGACAGGGCCCAGGCGGATAGGGGTTTCATGGGTTAATTCGAGACCTAGGAAACTACCCAATGGATCGGCGTCCGTCAACGTGCTCCTGCGTAACAGTCAGAGCAACCGCATCCCTTCAGGCTCGATCCGGATTTTCCGCTTCCGGAAAAGCGCGCCGGAGGCCTCTTTGAAAGCCCGCTTGCTGACACCGAGCGCGGCGTGGATTTCGACGGCGGGTGCATCATCGCTCAATGCCCACCACCCGCCGCGCGATTGGATTTCCTCAAGAATCCGCGTCTCCAGATCTGAAATTCTCTCACGGCCCGGAGGTTCCAGACTGAGGTCGAGCTTACCGTCGTCGCGCACGGTGACGACGTAGCCCTTGGTCCGCTCCCCCGCCCTGAGGCGGCGAAAAACCTGGTTCGCGAACAACAGTCCGGTGTGCTGGCCGTTGACGATCGCCTTGAAGCCGAGCTCGGTCTTTCCATAAAGCAGCAGGTTCACCGCATCCCCTTCCCGGTAGGGCGGCGGAGTCTGATCGAGATAGCGCGGCAGGCGACGACTGGCGACGATGCGGCCGGTTTCCTCATCGACGTAGCAGCGCACGACATACGAGCGCCCGATTTCCAAGCGATCCTTCTGTTCCCGAAACGGCACCAGCAGATCCTTCGGCAGGCCCCAGTTGAGAAAGGCTCCGACATTGGTGATCGCGATGACTTCCAGGTAGGCGAACTCGCCCGGCTTCACCAGCGGCTCCTTCAGTGTGGCCACCGGACGGTCCTCGGAGTCGCGATAGATGAACACGTCGATCTCCTCGCCGACCTGCCACTTGCCCGGCATCTCGCGTCGCGGCAGCAGGATTTCTCCGAGGTCGCCACCATCGAGAAAGATCCCGAACGGTTGCTCCCGGAGGGCTGTCAGCTTCGCGCGCTCACCAATCAATGCCATGCCCGATCTTTCCGCGAAAGGATCCGCCGCGTCGATCATTCTCCGTCGAGCGGATCCGGGCAGCGGTCGCGCAGGCGGCATTTCCCGCAGAACTCGCCGAGAAACAACTCATCCACCCAGCCGGTCAGGCGCTTCAGGTCCTCCGGCTCGTCGGTCAGGAAGCCGGCCTCGAAGTTGCGCTTGTCCTTGTGCTTCGCGCCCATGCCCGCGCCGGTGAGGTTCGGCGAGCCGATGAAGGCCCGCTTGCCATCCGCGATGACTGCCTTGGTGTGGACCCGGGGGCAGAGCACGCGTTCGAACAGATCGCTTTCAACGAGCACCGGATGCTTGTCGAAGTCCGTGCGGAATCTGGGCCCGGGCTCCTTCGCGTGGATCAACCTCACCGCCACGCCGCTTTCCACCAACTCCGCGATGACCTTGAGAAACGGCACCGAGCGCTTTCCGCGAATCACGTGCAGGTCCTTGATGTCCGCCGTCACGATCCACAGGAACCGCTTCGCCGAGGGCGCCAGGTCCTCGAAAATGCGGGGATAGAGTTCTTCGTTCAGAAGGAGTTCGCGCATGGGGGAGGGATACCCGCCCGCCATCATTTTCCCACCCGAAAGAACGAAGCTTGAAATGCTTTCCATGTCGGTCATCATGTCGGACATGAAAGCTGCTGCGATTCCGGTATTCACCATCCGGGACATGAATCGGAACACATTGGCCGTGATGAATGCCTGTCGGCTCCACGGGCAGGTGATCATTCGTGGGCGAAGTGGCGAGTGCTTCAAGGTCGAACCTTTCGAGCCCGAGTCTTCGGTCAGCGAGCCCAGCCCGGCGTTTGTGGAGCGCCTGAAGCAGCATCGCAAGCGCGTTCAGGCACTTGGGTTCGGGCGTCCCAAGTCCGCTGATCTGAAGCGGCTCAACAGGCTCATTGCCGGCGAGGAATGAAGGTCTTCGCCGATACGAATTTCTTCACGGCCATGTGGCTGGATCTGGAAACCACCAGCACCGCGCATGCGCTGCTTTCCAGGCTTCAGGGATTGGGCGGTAGCCTGCCCATCACCCGCCTGATCCGGATGGAGTTCACCAACGCGCTGCAGCGACTGGTTTATGAGGCAAAACATGGCTCACAGATCCTCACGATGCCTCCTGAGATCGCCATGCTGGCGCGTGCTCAATTCGACGAGGACCTCGCCATCGGGGATTTCCTGAAATGGTCACCGCTGCCCGAAGATGAACTCGAAGAGGCCTTCGAGATGCTCTCTTTCCGCCACACCGCGAAACATGGCTTCCGCACCTACGACATCCTTCACGTGTCTTCGGCGCTGCTGCTCGGTTGCGACACCTTTTGGAGCTTCGATGTGAAGGCACGGAAGCTGGCGAAGCTCGAAGGACTGAAAACCAACAGCCTTTAGCGAAGATCGCCGACAACAATCGTGCCGACGACTGGCATTACGAAATGATCGAGCTGCCTTCCAAAAGGCCAGTCAAGATCGATGCCGCCACTTGCCGTGATTGTCACGAGGGATACGAGAAGCAGGGCTTCATCAGCAAGGTGAGCGGGAAGTCGCTGGCGGAGTTTCTCAAAAAGCCGGTCGCCGCTCCACCACCGTCGGAGAAGCCGAAGGGACAATGATGATCAGAGTTCACTCAGCCATTCAGTTGGGGTCCGTGCTCCGGCGCGTGAGCGATGCTCGTTGTCCCATGAAATGAGCGTGGCCTTCTCCATCTCCGCCGCAGCGGCATACAACGCATCGGCTCCGCGAAGGAAATCCCGTGTTCCGCTCAAGGTCGCCTGCGCAAGAAAAGCCGCATCGATCGGCAACTCCTTCGCTCTGACGGCGGACATAGCCTGCAATGTGAGCTTTCTCGCCGTCACTGCATCCCGAAGCATCCGCGACAAGGCACACGCCACTTCGACGATCGCAAATGCCGGCACGAAAACCGCGTGCCTCTCAGTCGCCAGAGCGAGCATCAACCGACGGCTGTCTTCATGAAATCGATCACCCGGACCCACCGCCGCGATGAACACGCTGGCATCCAGCACGACCGCCTTCATGGTGTCTCCAGGCGCTGACGATCCTGATTCAGAAGCTCAAGCGCACTGACACCGGCAGGCGCGCTCTTCACGGCCTTGTCAACAGCCTTGAACCACTGGCGAAGCTCAAAGGCGGAATCGGTTTCCTTGGCGGACTTGGCCTCCTTGCCCTTGACCGGCTGGATCATCTGCCTCAGCCCGTCCGAGACGAGGTCCTTCATTTTGCGACCCGTCAACGCGCTGTAGGCCTTCGCCTCGCGGTAAAGCGAATCTTCGATTTCCAGAGTCGTTTTCATGAACCCAGATTCCCAGATTCCCAGCAATTGTCAAATCAGCGCCCACTTCTTCTTCCCCCGGCCCTTCGGATACTTGATGCCGACTTTCGGCTTCTTGCCATCCTCGGCGCTTCCTCCGTGACTGCGGAGAGAAATGGCGGGCATGATCACAAGCTTCGATTTTTTGGGAAGCCTCTTAGAGCCAACTTATGCCATGGCCGTCATGGATTCCCTATTTATGGTCGTGACAGGGGAATCGAAGATTTCAAGAATCAATATTTTTCTGTTCAATTGAAGGGGGAATACGTATCCACGGGGTTGTTTGAGCTTTTCGATCATGTTCAATCTCCCCGCTACCATCATGACCGGATTGAAGTCCGGCGTGCCCGTATTGTTGGCTTTTTCGGGGCTTTTCTGGACGGCTGTTTCGCGCGGCCAGGAACCCAAGTCCAAGTCCGACGATGTGCAGATGGAGATCGCGGCCCTCGATGCCTTTCGCGAAGCTTCCGAGGAAACCGCCCGTCAGCCGCTGACTGCACTGGCCGCCAAATACAAATTCGCCTTGGAACGATATCAGGGTGAGTCGCAGGCAAAGGGAAAGCTCGAAGCCGTGCTCGCCGCGAAAAAAGCAATGGAGACCTTGGATGCAGGTGGAACTCCGGGCAACAGCGCGGACCCGGCGGTCGCGAATCTGGAAAAAATCTATCTCGTGAGTTGGCCCGCGGCCGAAGGCCAATCCCGCCTTGGAGTCCTGAAAGCCAATCAGGAGTATCTGTTGGCGATCAAGACGCTCGTCGAGAAATTGACCAAGGCTGGCGACCTGGAGTTGGCCACGGAGGCAAAGCGTCGGGCTGATGAGGTCAATACCCGCATCAAGGATCTCATGGCTGTCTCCAATACGGCGGAGAAATCCGGCAAAACAAGCCCTGGACCAGCCGCTTCACCCTTGCCTACTAAGGAGCCAGTGGTCGTGATCGTCTCCGCCATTTACGGCGCGGGAGGCAAGGATGCCGACGTGACTGAAACCGTCAGGAAAATTTTGGCCGGTAAGCGCAAGTCATTCTCGGCAAACCCGACCGATCTTGGCGTGGATCCTAGCCCGGGATGGAACAAGGGCCTCCGCATCACATTCACTAAGAACGGCGTGAAGCATCAGCAGCAACACGGCGAGAACTCGCTCGTTCAAATCGGGAGATTCTATGGTCCGCAGGATCTGAAGGAACTCGAGCAATGGTTGGGCGGCACCGAGTGGAAGGGCGGCGCCAA
>JANOKL010000454.1:0-2838 GCA_031419215.1 Luteolibacter sp.
CTTGATGGAGAATTGTCAACGGCGGGTAAATTTTTCCCGGAACGATTTCCGATCCGTTACAGTCGCTTCGTGAGCACGCCTCCGACCGCCCTTCCGCGCATCCTCATGATCGACGACGATCATGAACTCACCGAGCTGATCCGGGACTATCTCGGGCCGATGGGCTATGAGGTTACGGCGGCTCACACCGGCGACGACGGGCTGGAGCTGGCCACCGGCGCGACTTGGCACGCGATCATTCTCGATGTGATGCTGCCGGGTATGGATGGCTTCGAAGTACTGAAAGGCATCCGCAAGGTCAGCAACGCGCCAGTGCTGATGCTCACCGGCCGCAGCGATGAAACGGATCGGATCGTCGGGCTGGAAGTGGGTGCGGACGACTACCTGCCAAAGACCTTTTCCATGCGCGAGCTGCTGGCGCGAATGCGCGCCGTCACCCGCCGCGTGGCGAATGCGGAGCCTGTTGCCGAGGTCGCGGCGGCGGACCTCGTCGTTGGCTCGCTCCGCATCAAGCCCGAGGCACGGCTGGTCCTGCTCGATGACAAGCCTGTGAATTTGCGACCGATCGAGTTCGATCTGCTGGTGGCGCTGGCGAAAGGAAAGGGCCGTGTCCGCTCGCGTGACTGGCTGCTCGATCATGTGCGCGACCGCGAGTATCAGGTCTTCGACCGCAGCATCGACATGCACGTCTCGGCGCTTCGAAAAAAGCTTGGCGACGATGTGAAGGAGCCGCGTTTCATCCGCACCTATCGCAGTGCAGGCTACATGCTCATCGATCCCAATCAGGAGCGCGCATGAAGGTCCGCATCTCCATCTATGCGAAAATCGCCGGGCTTTTCCTCACCAACGTCATTGTGCTGGCCTTGCTGTTAGGCTGGATCGTGCGCCAGCAATGGGGCATCAGCGCACTGCCGACATTCCGCTCGGACAAGCTGGAGAAGGTGGGCGAAACGCTCTTTCGCGAGCTGGAAAAACTGCCGTCGGGTGAATGGGACGGGCTGCTCGCCAGAGCTTCTCAGGAACATGCTGTGACCTTTTATCTCTACTCCATCGACGGTCCGCGCTTGGCGGGACCCGCTGACTTCCTGCCGGGCAACGTTCATGGCGAAATCACCGGCGGCATCGGAAATCGGCGACGGCCACCACCACTTGGACAAGATTTTGGCGGTCGGCCGCCACCTCCGCCGCCGGCGGCACCACCTCGCCAGCAGACCGATGAAAAGCCGAGAAACAAGGTAAACCCACGCCCCATCCTCAGCGCTGCCGATGGCTACTGGTCGCTGACACCAGGCACCTTGGAACGCGTTGAGGGGCCATGGAAAGTGGCGCTGGTCACGCGCTCGGAGTCCCCGACAGGAAATGGATTCTACACCGACACGCTCGGCATCTTCTGGCTCTGCGCGGCGATGCTCGTCATCAGCCTGCTGGTCTGGCTGCCCTTCATTCATTCCGCCATGCGCAGCCTTCGGAAAATGCGAAGCACGGCCGGAAAACTTGCCGCAGGAGACTTCACCGCGCGTGCCAATGAGCGCCGCAACGACGAGCTCGGTGCGCTGGGTCAAAGCGTCAACCACATGGCCGATCAGATCGGCAGCCTCGTCGAAGGACAAAAGCGCCTGCTCGGCGACATCGCCCATGAGCTCAGCTCACCGATCGCCCGCATGCAGGCCGTGCTCGGCATCCTTGAATCCCCCGGCGGCGGCCAGGACAACCGGGAAAAATACATGGCGAAGCTCGATGGCGAACTTCAGCAGATGGGGGCACTCGTCCAGGAGCTGCTCTCGCTTTCAAAAGCCAGCCTGCACCGCAGCATCGAGCTTCGTCCTATTCCACTGCGCCAGCAGATCGAGCGGATCATTGAGCGCGAGAAGCAAAACGGTGAGGTCATTTTCGTGGAGGTCGCCGAGGAGACCGTTGTGGTAGGCGAACCGGAATTGCTTTCACGCGCCATCGGCAACGTGCTCCGCAATGCCATCCGTTATGCGGGGGAATCCGGGCCGATTACCATTCAGTCGACACGCTCCAACGACGAGGTCGTCCTCACGATCAGCGATCATGGGCCCGGCGTGCCCGAGACCTCATTGCCGAGAATCTTCGATGCCTTCTACCGCCCCGACATCGCCCGCACCCGGGAAACCGGAGGCAACGGGCTTGGGCTGGCGATTGTCAAAACCTGCATCGAAGCCATGCACGGTCGCGTGACCGCTCGCAACCGCAGCGGTGGTGGTCTCGTCGTGGAAATGACGCTGCTTTGCGAGTGAGCATCATAGGCTGGTTCGGGTAGCCGCGTTTCAAACACTTGCATCCGAGAAATCCTGATCTCCGCTGGCGTGGTGGTGGCTGCGGTGTATCGTCCCGCCGCCTGATGAATGCCGCCAATCCACCGCCACCGATCTCCACGGGGGTCGTCTTCGAAGCCCGGAAGGTGCGGAAAGTTTACCAGACAGGAGAGGTCGATGTGGTGGCCCTGCACGGCGTTGATCTTTCATTGAATGCCGGTGAACTCGTCTGTCTGCTCGGCGCGTCCGGCAGCGGAAAGTCGACCTTGCTCAACATCCTCGGTGGCCTCGACGTGCCGACATCCGGCGAGCTGATCTACAAGGGCTGGAATCTCGACGGCGCTGAAGAGAACACGCTCACCCTTTTCCGCCGGAACTGCGTTGGCTTCGTGTTCCAGTTCTACAACCTCATCCCCAGCCTCACTGCGCGGGAAAACGTGGCGCTGATCACCAGCATTTCCCGCAACCCGATGACTCCGGAGGAGGCGCTTGAAATGGTCGGCCTGACCGCGCGCATGGACCATTTCCCTTCGCAGCTTTCGGGTGGCGAGCAGCAACG
>JANOKL010000455.1:0-3139 GCA_031419215.1 Luteolibacter sp.
AAATTTCAGCCTTTGGAAGCATTCTAGGGCCACAAATTCGGCCAAGTGGTCGCTATTTCGGCCACAAGATCCAAAATTCCTCGGTCAGCCACCCAAGTAGCTCATTTCAGCCTTCTGTCCGGGTGCCTGAAGGCTTCCCCGGAGTTCCGAATAGCGATCACCTCGATCCGACCAGATCGCACCGAACGCTGCGGCCAAGGTGGCATCGTCCGCCCCGCCCCGTAAAAGGGCCCGCAGGTCATGGCCGCTGGCAGCAAAGAGGCAGGTGAAGAGCTTTCCCTCAGCGGAAAGCCTCAGACGGCTGCAATCGCCGCAGAATGGCTTGGTGACCGAGGCGATGATTCCGATTTCCCCATGGCCATCGGCATGCTGGAAACGCAGCGCGGTTTCTCCGGAGGTGGTCGGCGGCAGGGTCGTGAGCGGAAACTCGGCGTTCACGCGGTCGAGGATTTCGCTGGCAGAGACGACCTCGGAAAGCTGCCAGTGATTGGTTTCGCCGACGTCCATGTATTCGATGAAACGCAGCGTCACTCCGGCCTCACGAGCCCAGCGAACCAAGGGCAGGATCTCGCCATCATTCCATCCCCGGCGGACCACGGCATTGACCTTCACCGGAAGCCCGAAGACCTGCGCGGCGGAAATCCCTGCCAGCACGCGGGAGACATCAGCTCCGGTGCCATTCATCCGGCCGAAGATTTCAGGATCGAGGGCATCCAGGCTGACCGTCACCCGCTTCAGCCCGGCGAGCGCGAGGCCTTCCGCGTGATGCGGCAGGAGCACGCCGTTGGTCGTCATCGCGAGATCCAGATTTCCCGGAACGCTCGCCAGCAGGCCGACCAGATCCTCGATGCCGCGACGCAGCAGAGGCTCACCGCCGGTGAGACGGATTTTCGTCACGCCAAGCTGCGAAGTCAACACGGCCAGCCGATGGATTTCCTCGAAGCTCAGGAGCTGGTCCTTCGGCAGGAAAACATGATCCGCGCCAAACTGGTCGGACGGCATGCAGTAGCCGCAGCGGAAATTGCACCGGTCCGTCACCGATATCCGCAGGTCGCGCAGCGGTCGGTTCAGGCGGTCGGTGAGCTTCGGCATGCCGTAACGTTCCGCAGGGTACGCGCTAACCCAACGAAAATCTCACCGCGAGGCATGGAAGGTGTTTCCATTCCCGATGACAAAAGCTCATCCCCCGGGGACTTGACGGACAAGGCCCAGCGCGGCATCGGATGTGCATGCCATTCCGCTCTCCGGTGTTCTGGGTCGTGCTGACCCAGATCCTCTTCACCTCGTCCGACCTGATCGGCCGCTCGGCGATGAAGACCCACGGCTTCAAGGCGGCATCATTCTTCTCGTTCTGGTTCCTCGCCTATTGGCTGCTCCGACAGATCGCGATGTTCGGGCAGCTTTACGTGTTCTCCACCTTCGCGCTAGGCCGCAGCATGGCACTCTTCGGCGCGGCCTCCATCGTGCTTTCGAACGTGCTCGGCTTCCTGCTGCTGCGGGAAACGCTGAGCGTGCCGGTGTATGTCGGCGTCTCGCTGGCGGTCCTCGCTTTCCTAACCCTGGCCCTGATGCCCACCAAGGCCTGAAACTGCATGAACGATCTGGTGACATCCTCCGAAGCCACGGCACGAATCATTGCCGCCATCCCCTCTTTGCCGGAGGAAACGGTTCCGCTCGCCGAGGCCATCGGTCGCGTCTTGCGGGTGTCGCTTATCGCCGACCGACCGCTGCCTCCGTATCGCCGCGCGACGATGGACGGCATCGCGTTTCGATCCACCGCCGCGACTTCTGTTGGAATCGCCGGGCTGCATGCTGCGGGTGATCCACCACCGCGTCGGCTGAATGAAGGCGAAGCTTGGGAAATCATGACCGGTGCGCTGGTTCCGGAGGACTGCGATACGCTGGTGCCTTATGAAGAGATCAGGATCGAGAACGGGCTCGCGAAAATTTCCGGCGAACAAGTTCCCGGCCGTTTCATTCATGAAGTCGGCACGGATGCCTCGACTGGCCAGATTCTCGTGAGCGCCGGCTCCATCCTCGGCCCGGTGGAAATCGCCATCGCCGCCTCGGTCGGAGTCGCTGAGCTGACGGTTTCGAAACGTCCCTCGATCACCCTTCTCACCACCGGCGACGAGGCCATTCCAGTCACCTCGACGCCCCAGCCCTGGCAGATCCGCCGCTCGAACGGGCCGATGCTTGAAGCGATGCTTCATGGCCTCGGAATCGCGGACATCACCAGTCACCACGTCGTCGATGATGAGATTCTGTTAGGTGAAGCGGTCGACGCAGCCCTTTCCAAAAGCGACCTCATCCTCCTCTGCGGCGGCATCTCGAAGGGAAAGCGCGACCACGTCCGCAGCGTGCTCGAAGCGCGTCTCGGTGCACCCGCCTTCCACGGCGTCCGCCAACGCCCCGGCAAGCCGCTCGCCTTCTGGAGTGGCCCGCCGCTGGTCTTCGCCCTTCCGGGAAATCCCGTGTCCGTGCTGGCCACCTTCGTCCATTACGTCCTGCCCGCGCTTTCGAGGATGCAGGGCAGCGAACCAAGCCCGAGACTGGCCCTCCCACTTTCATCCCCTCTCGATCCTCATCCCACCCTCACCTGGCTGCTCCCCTGCCGGATCAACGCACGCGGCGAAGCCATCCCACTGCCACCGCAAAACTCCGGCGACTTCGTTTCGGTCGCCGGTAGCACCCATCTGCTTGAAATCCCCTCCGGACGCGCCACCCTTCCAGGCGGAACGCCGATTTTTGCCTCTTCGTTTCGAGTTTAGAATTTAGAATTTCGTGCTTCCTCCCCCATGACCCTCTCCCACCTCAACGATTCGAACCAGGCCGCGATGGTCGATGTTTCGGGCAAGGCCGTCACCGCCCGACGCGCCGTCGCCGAGGCCCGCGTGACGGTCAATGATGCCGTGGCCGCGCAGTTCAATGGCACCGAGTTGGTCTCGAAAAAAGGCCCGGTCTTCCAAACCGCCATCCTCGCCGGGGTGATGGGTTCCAAGCAGACACCCTCGCTCATTCCTCTCTGTCACCCGCTGCCGCTGGATGACTGCCAAATCGCGATCAGTTTTTCCGGAAACGAGGCGGTGCTCACCTGCACCTGCAAGACCACAGGTCGCACCGGCGTGGAGATGGAGGC
>JANOKL010000456.1:0-4024 GCA_031419215.1 Luteolibacter sp.
GGACATTATCAGGTGAAGGCCGGCTACCGCCTGAAGCCCGGCATTTCCCTGCGGGTCGAGAAAGGCCAGCCGATCGCGAAATTTCCCAAGCCGGACATCCTTTCCGTCGAGCTCACCGACTTCGAAATTCTCAACGAGGAAGACGGCTGGCTCAACAAAGTCACGGCCGAGGACCGCGCCACCGTGCTGCGCGAACTCCGCGAACAGATGCGCCAGGAAGCGATCAAAAGCGGCATCCTCGACACCGCCAGTTCCAGCCTGCGGACCCGGCTGCGGGATCTGCTGGGCGTGGAATCGGTGAGGATCGAGGAAGACCTTCCATAAACAACCGGGCACATGAAAACGAACAAGCGCGGCAGTTTGTGCTGCCGCGCCTGTGTCCTTTCACGAGGGCCGTGAAGCCGTAGTCCTGAAGATCTCAGATTTTTCCGAGCAGAATCAGGATGACGATGATGACCAGGATCAGACCGATGCCGCCGGTTGGGCCGTAGCCCCAGTTTTTGCTGTGACCCCAGGTAGGAAGCGCGCCGACAAGCAGGAGGATCAGGACGATGAGAAGGATGGTGCCCATGAGGTTGGTAGGTTGAGGTTGGTGAAATGAAACTTAGAGGGGATTGCGGACAATGATGTAGGCGTCTCCCTGACGCTGGTAGTAGGTGTCGTTCACCTGGTAGTAGCGGGTGCCGCTGCGGGTCACGACGCGGTAGCCGGACGGCAGGGTGGTGACGCGCACTTCCCCGCCCGTTGAAGACCGCATGCGGGGAGCTTCCACGACGACGTAACCGCTGCCACGGGGACGGTAGTAGCTGCCGTTGTAAGTGTAATACTCGGTCCCATCGACTTGCTCGCTGCGATAGCCGGTAGGCAGGGTCGGCGTCGTGTAACCGGTTTGATAGGTGGTGACCGTGCGGGTGGTGGAGGGCGCTTCGGTCACGGCTGGCTCGGTGACGACGCAGCTTGACAGGATGCCGCTGACCCCCGCCGCAACGAGGGCGAGAGGAACGGATTGGGTGAATGAGAGTTTCATATGGTTTTTCAGGGCTGGACTGGTGGAAACGGTTCGTCCGTTCCCAGAGAGCTGTTTTGCATACGCTGAGCCAAATAAGACGAGTCTTTCGAAACTGATAGAGCACCAACCACTTAAGCGGTTAATGAGTGAGTTCGCTCGTCGATGATCCGCGAGTTGGAATGCACGAATGCCCGGGAAATCATGCGGTTTGCCGCTTTGGAAAAGATCCTCCAAGACTTGGGAAGGCGCATCTCGGATCACCAAGATCGCACCAAGCAATTTGCACCGAACCACCCCGAAACGTGGACAGATGGGCAATGAGGGCTTTTTTCGAGACGTTTCATCTGTTGGGCTTCCGCCTGCTTCTCCTGCCTGCTTCGAGCCATGTGGATTGTTCTCTTCGCCCTTCGCTACAAGTACACCATCGGGGTCTTCGCAATCCTGATCCTGCTCTTCGGTGTGCTGGCCTCACGCCGGATGTCGACCGACATCCTGCCGCGTGTCGACAGCCCGGAGATCACCGTGGTGTGGACCTATTCGGGCCTGAACGCGGCCGAGATGGCGGCGAAGATCACCTCGTTTTCCGAAATCGCGACGCTCAACAACGTCGATGACTTGCTGGAGGCCCGCTCGGAAACTTCCAACGGGGTGGCCTTGGTAAAGCTGAAATTCCAGCCCTACGCCGACATCAACACGGCCCTCGCGCAGGTGACCGGGGTTTCCCAGACGATCCTCCGCCGCATGCCGACGGGCACCTCGCCGCCCCTGATCATCCGCACCAGCCCGTCGAGCGTGCCGATCGTCCAGCTCGTGATCTCGTCCGACTCGATGACCGGCGGCCAGCTCTTCGACTTCGCCCGCATCAATCTCCGCGCGCAGATCCAGAGCATCCCGGGCCTGCGCTTGTCGCTGCCCTACGGCGGTGCGGCGCGGCAGGTGATGATCGATGTCGACCCCGCCGCGCTGAATGCCTTCGGCCTTTCCGCTACCGATGTGAGCCGCGCGGTCAGCACGCAGAACCTGACGCTGCCCTCCGGCGTGCTGCGCGAAGGTGGGCGTGAGTTGCCGATCGCGATGAACGCCAGTCCGGAAACCGTGCAGGCTTTTCTCGATCTCCCGATCCGCGCGGTGGACGGGAAAATGATCCTGCTGCGGGATGTGGCGAATGTCCGCGACGGCGAGGCCGTTTCCACCAACATCGCCCGCCTCAACGGCCAGAACGCGGTGATGGTGGCGGTGCTGAAACTCGGCAACGCCTCAACGGTGGATGTGGTCGATGGGATTCTGAAAAAAATGCCGGAGATCCGCGCCACCGCTCCGCCGGGGATGACGATCGAGCCGATTTTTGACCAATCGAATTTCGTGCGCTCCGCTGTCGATGGAGTGCTGAAGGAAATCCTGCTCGTTGGCGGATTGGTGGCGCTGGTGGTGCTGCTTTTCCTCGGCTCGTGGCGCTCCACCTTGATTGTGCTGGTCTCGATCCCGCTGGCGCTGCTGTGTTCCATCGTCGGCCTTTATCTGATTGGCGCGACCTTCAACCTGATGACTCTCGGCGGTCTCTCGCTGGCCATCGGCATCCTCGTCGACAACGCACTGGTGGAGATCGAAAACATCAAGCGCCAGATCAGTCTCGGCAAGCCGGTGAGGCAATCGATCATCGACGGGGCAAGGCAAGTGGCGTTCCCGGAGTTCGTTTCCACGCTGAGCATTTGCATCGTCTTCCTGCCGATTTTCCTGCTCAGCGGCACGGCTTCCTATGTCTTCCGCCCTCTGGCACTCGCCGTGGTGTTCGCGATGCTGGCGAGCTACTTGTTGTCCCGTACGTTGGTGCCGACACTTGCCTCGCTGATGCTGCCGGCGGAGGCCCGGCATGAGGCGGCGCGGGCGGGAAAATCCCCACGCGGCCTGTTCCGGATTCATCACGGAATCGAGTCCTTCGTCGACAGGCTGGCCGTCGTCCAGGGCAGCATCGTTTCCTGGTTGTTGCGCCGCCGCATCCTGATCGCGGTGCCGCTGTTGCTGGCGGTCGGCCTCGGCGTGCTCGCAGCCAGCCGGGCTGGACGCGAGTTTTTCCCAAGAACGGATGCCGGTCTGATGCGTCTCTTCGTCCGTGTGCCGACCGGTGCCCGCATCGAGGAAACGGCAAAGGTGATGGCGGACATCCAGCGCGAGATCCGTGCGGTGATTCCGAAGAAGGACCTGCTCTTCGTCGTGGAAAACATCGGTGCGCCGAATCCGATCAACCTCGCGTGGGTCGAGAGCACCTCGATCGGGCCGTCGGATGGCGAGATCCTGGTGCAGCTCGCGGAGGGCCATCAGCCGACGGATGGCTACATGGCGCAGGTGCGGGTGATGATGAAGGAAAAGTTCCCCACTGTGCAGTTGTTCTTCCGACCTGCGGATGCGACCAGCCAGACGCTGGCTTCCGGTGCGCCGACGACTTTCGAGGTGCGCTTCATGGGGCGCGATGTGCCGGGGAATCTGGCGCTGACCCGGGAGCTGAAGGAGCGCTTTTCGAAAGTCAGCGGCGTGGTCGATGTGACCCTCCGCGAGGTGCTCGATCAACCAGGCTATCTCATCCGCGTGGATCGCACCCGTGCGGCCTACCTTGGCATCACCGAACAGGATGCAGCCACCGCCTTGCTCGCGGCTCTGGGCAGCGGTGGCACGGTGGCTCCGAATTTTTGGGCGGACCCAACGATCGGAGCGTCCTACGACGTGCAGATCCTCGTGCCGCCACCTGATTTGAAATCGTCCGAACAACTGCTCAATCTTCCGGTACGTCCGTCCTCCGGTGGCGAGCCGGTGTTGCTGCGGACCTTTGCCTCGATCATCGAGCAACGCTCTCCAGCCAGTGTCTCGCGCACAACCCTGCTGCCCACGCTGACCCTCGTGGCCAATGTGCAGGACCGCGATCTCGGCAGCGTGACGAAGGAACTCAATGCCATCCTGAAGGAGCTGCGCGGAAAACAGAAGCCCGGCAACAAGATCGAACTCAACGGCCTGGCCGCGCTG
>JANOKL010000457.1:0-2898 GCA_031419215.1 Luteolibacter sp.
GGCCGAGGACTTCTGCTTCGAGTTCGTGAACGGGCGTAGTCATCTGGAATCTCCGGCAATCAGACTTGATCGATGGAAGCGTGCCATTGTGGCAAAGTCAGTGGCGCGGCTTGCTTGTAGTTGCAGAGGATCGGCCCGGCCATCGACTTGTCACCGTCGGGTTCGGCTCGGAAATAGTCGTGTGCGCCACCGGTGTAGCCCCAGAACTCGTCGAACCCACGCTGGAGCGGGCTGAATTTCGGCAACTCGCCGAGATGCCATTTACCAACGATGCCGGTCTTGTATCCAAGTTTCTTCAGGCGCTCCGCCAAGGTGGCTTGACCGAGCGGCAGGCCGACGAACTCCGGGTCGTGCCCAGGCTGGACCGGGGCGAGGTTGTCGCGAAATCCGAAAGTGACCGGATGCTTGCCGGTCATCAGCCCTGCACGAGAAGGGGCGCAGACGGCGGATGTGACGTAGGCATTGGTGAATCGAGTGCCTTCTGTCGCCAGTGAGTCGATATGGGGCGTGGGGATCTGCTTGCTGCCGGTGACGCCGAGATCGCCGTAGCCGAGATCGTCGGCGAGGATCAGGACGATGTTGGGCGGCTTGCTACCGGGATTCGCCGGCTCTGCCAGTGACGGGCAGGAGAGGACGACGATCAGAATCAAGGAACAAACACGCTTCAAACCCATCCATAGGCTACGGGCCGGTGCAGTGAGTGATTTCACCAAGGAAAAGCGATTCACTTCAGATGTCTGGGATTCCATGCGAGCAAACTTGTGCCGGCGAAGAGACTGGCGACGGCCGCCGAAAGGCAAGTGGAGCGTGGGCGGCCCCGCCCGCAGCAAGTTTCCCATCACGGGCGAGCCGCCCGTGCCCCTCTTGGTGTCGCTCACCTCAGGATCTCATCCGGCAATTCGTTGAGATCATCCGCTTCGCGAGGCCAATGCTTCGATAGGGTATCACCAAGACGGCGGAGGCCTTCGCGGAGGGAATCGAGCGGGCCGAGTTCGTGCATCTGGGCGATCATCGCTTTCACGGACTCTTCCCAGAATTCAGGGGACACGATGGCGTCGAAGCCACTGTCACCGAGAACGACGACGGTCTTCATGCGCGGCAGCATCATGATCAAGGCGGCATTCCGACGGCGGGTCTGACGCATGCCGATCTCTTCAAATTTTTGCCAGGCATAGCGCTCCGGATGGAAGATGTAGCGGTCGCAGATGCACACGCGGATCTCAGCGCTGGTGCGGGCCTCCTGCTCGCGGATCGCTTCGACCAGTTGCAGTTCCTCTTCGGTTGTTAGAAAATTCGTCATGATGCTTTACCAGCTCCCGCTCGCACCTCCGCCGCCGCTGTCGCCACCCCCACCGGAGAAGCCTCCGCTGCTGCCTCCACTGGAATAGCCACCACCGCCACCCCAGGAGCTTCCGCCGCTGTAGGTCCAGCCTCCGGCGCTGTAATACTTCACGCGACGCCCGAAATCGACGGCCTTGATGAGGACGATGATGAGGACGATAATCAATGGCCAGGAAGAGTCTTCCTCATGAGAGCGCCCTTCGAGCTGCGTCGTGCCATCGCCTTTGTATTCCCCTTTCGCAGACGCAATCATGGCATCCACTCCAGCGCTGATGGCGGCCTCGCGGTTTCCTGCGCGGAGCTTCGGCGCGACGATGTCCTGGATGATCTGCTTGCAGCGCGCATCCGGCAGCACACCTTCCATGCCCCGACCCGTGTGGATGCGCATCTTCCGATCCTCAGCGAAGATCAGGAAGATCGCGCCGTTGTCCTTGCCCTTCTGACCGGGCTTCCACTTTTCAAAGAGCCGCTGGCTGAAATCAAAGAGCTCCGCGCCTTCCGGGAGCCTTGGGAAAATGGCGACGACGAACTGCGACGAAGTTTCCCGCTCGTAGTTCTTGAGCTTCTCATTCAGCGATTGAAACGCGGCGGGGCTGAGCCATTTCGCGTCGTCGCGAATGTAAGCGGGCGACGGACTGTCTGGCAGCGGCGTTTCGGCGTGAACGCCGCCCAGCAAGAGTAGCATCCACAGCAGCCAGTGGCGAAATCCACTCATCGACCGTTGCCGAAGTCGAACTTCACGTCAGGGGCCTTCTCGGCTCCGGCATCGGCCTGAAAATACGGCTTTGACTGGAATCCAAGCATGCCGGCGAAGATCACGGCCGGAAACTTGCGGATGCCGGTGTTGTAGTCCTTCACGATCTCGTTGAAACGTCCGCGCTCGACGGCGATGCGGTTCTCAGTGCCTTCGAGCTGGGCCTGAAGATCGCGGAAACCCGCGCTGGCTTTAAGATCCGGATAGTTTTCCGAAACGAGGAGCAGTCGCTGCAGAGCACCGCTGAACTGGGTCTGCGCTTCCTGGAATTTTTGCAGCGTGGCAGCATCATTTGGTGACTTGCTGGCATCGATGGTCATGCGGCCGACCGAGGCGCGGGCATTAACGACACTTTCAAGCGTCGACTTTTCGAAATTGGCGGAACCTTCCACCGTCTTCACGAGGTTCGGCACCAGATCAGCGCGGCGCTGATATTGGTTCAGCACCTGAGCCCAGGCCGCATCGACCCCCTGCTGCCTGCCAACGAGTCCGTTGTAAGTACCAACGGCGGAGAGGGCGACGACGGCAATCAGCCCGCCGATGATGAGAAGAACGATCCAGATTTTGCTCATGGGAGGGATTGTTTAAGCTGGCGGAAGCACGGCGTCGAATACGAATTGGACGATTATTTTGAATCAAGGCAACGAAGGCAGGGATTCGACCTCCGGGCGGTCCGGCTGGGGGTAGGGTCACCCGTTCCTTCGAGGTGGAGTCCCCAATCGGGCCGAATTCAGCGATCATCTCATCAGGTTCGGAAGCGCCTTGATCCCATATCGGCTATCACCCGCCGGACCGCCCGGAGG
>JANOKL010000458.1:0-4581 GCA_031419215.1 Luteolibacter sp.
GCCGCGAATGCCCTGCGTGGCGATTACGAGGAAGCGCTGCGGGTGCTTTTCCAGGACTATGCCGGCTGCCTCAAGGAGGTGCGTCGTCATGTGGCCAATGAGAAGCTCGCGCTGGAGCCCAGGCTGCAACGCTGGAACTCGCTGTTCCTCGCGCTGAAGGCGATCGAGCAGGAGCTGTGAACGCAAAAAACCGCGACCCGGAGATCCGGATCGCGGCTTGGAGATTCAATCAGTGCGACTGGGGCTCAGTTGCCGGCTGCGGGGGCAGGAGGAGCGTCCGGGCCTTTTGGACCCTTCGGGCCTTTCGGACCACGTGGGCCGAAGGAATCACGGGCAGCCTTGCGTTCTTCCTCGCTGAGCTTGCCGTCCTTGTCGGCATCGAACTTCTCGAGCATTTCCTTTTCACGGGCGGCCTTGGCAGCGGCCTTCTCTTCGTCGCTGAGCTTGCCGTCCTTGTCGGTGTCGAACTTCTCAAGCATCTTCTTTTCAAGCTCGCCGTTCTTCACCGGGCCCGCAGCGCGCATGGCCGCACGCTCGTCTTCACTGAGCTTGCCGTCGCCGTCCTTGTCGAACTTCTTCAGGAGTTCTGGAGGAAGTGGACGAACGGGACGCTTTGGAGCATCTTCGGCGGTTGCGAGAGAGACGGCACCCAGGAGGGAGGCCAGCACGAACAGGGTGGTTTTCGATTTCATCGTGGTATTCGGTTTGGTTTGAGAGGGTTTTGAAGATCCTCGTCTGGTTCTTACAACCCGGGGTTCTGAAAAAGGTTGCGCAGGGATTTCGCGGAATGATTTGCCACATCCCCCCCGTCCCGGTTTGGATGCGCGGGCACATGGCTGATTCCCCGCCACCTCCTGCGAGTTCGAAGTCCCGCACTTTCCTGCGGAGGTCGATCAGCACCGTCATCCTGTGGCTGTTGGTGGGCTCCGCCTTTTTCAGCCAACGCGCCTGGGCCCACTTCGCGCTGGTGGCCGTGCTTTCCCTGATTTCGACGCTGGAGTATTTCCGGATGCTCAAGGCGGCGGGCGTGAAATGCTTTCCGCGATTCGGTATCCTCGTCTCCGTGGCCTATTCGGCCGCGCTTGGCTGGTTCTATCTGAGCCCCGGCCACCTCGCCTCAGGTGGAAAGCTGGAGCTGCCACCGGAGTTCGATCTGATTGCCATCTTCATCGCCACTACCGGAGCCTTCACGCTCCAGCTCCGCTATCCGATCAAGGGCCTCGAAGCGCTGCAATCGGTGGCCTTCAACGTCCTCGGCTTCGTCTACATCCCGCTGTTCTTCCACTTCGCCGCGCGGATGGTTTATCTGGTTCCCGGCCCCGGTGAGGTGCCCGGTTCCGTTCTGCTGATGATGTGCCTGGCCGTGACGAAATTCACCGACATGGGCGCCTACCTGGTCGGTACGCTGATTGGTCGGAACAAGATGATCCCGCATGTGAGTCCCGGAAAAACCTGGGAGGGCTTCATCGGCGCGCTGATCATCGCGGAGGCCGTTGCTTGCGGGTTCTATTATTTTCTCCTTGGCCCCACGCAACTCGGTGTGCTTGGCGGGTGGTCGCACGTGATCGCCCTCGGTCTGATCCTGCCGCTGCTCGCCGTCGTCGGCGACCTCGCGGAAAGCGTGTTGAAGCGCGCGCTCGGCGCGAAGGACTCCGGCCAGATGCTGCCGGGCATCGGCGGCGCGCTGGACCTGATCGACAGTATCTGCTTCACCGCTCCGGCCCTCTATTTCTACGTGAAATGGGTGATGCCCTGACCTTTCCCATGTCTGCGCCCAGAAAACGCCGCGTTGTCCTCCTCGGGTCCACTGGATCGATCGGCACCTCCACGCTGAAGGTCGCCCGGGAGCTTTCCGAGCGCATCGAACTCATCGCCCTCGCCGCCGGGACGAATGCAGCGAAGCTCGCCGAGCAGGCCCTCGAGACCGGCGTGAAGCACGTCGCGATTCACGATGCCTCGAAGGAAGCCGAGCTGCGTGCGCTGCTGCCGGATGATGTGAAGATCCATGTCGGAGCCGAGGGCCTGGTCGCGCTTGCGGAACTCACCGAAGCCGATGTGGTGCTCGTCGCCATCGTCGGCACCGGCGGACTCCACCCCGCTCTCGCCGCGATCGAGGCAGGGAAAGACCTCGCCGTGGCCAGCAAGGAGATCCTCGTGATGGCTGGTGAAACGATCACCGCAGCGGCGAAGAAAAAAGGCGTGTCGCTGTTGCCGGTCGATAGCGAGCACAACGCCATTTTCCAGTGCCTCGACGGTCATCGCGGCGGAGAGAAAGAAGTTTCCCGGTTGATTCTAACAGCCTCGGGTGGACCCTTCCGCACGCTTCCTGCCGAGCAGCTTCCGAATGTCACGCTGGCGCAGGCATTGAAGCACCCGACCTGGGAAATGGGCCGCAAGATCACGATCGACTCCGCCACGCTGTTCAACAAGGGCCTGGAGATGATCGAGGCACGCTGGCTGTTCGACATCGGCATGGAACGCATCGACGTCGTCGTGCATCCGCAGAGCATCATCCACTCGATGGTCGAGTTCATCGATGGCTCGGTACTGGCCCAGCTCAGCCGCACCGACATGTGCTTTCCGATCCAATACGCGCTGACCTGGCCGGAACGCCTGCGCGGGGGATTGAAGCCGCTCGATTTCCCCGCCCTCGCGAAGCTGGAGTTCGAGGCCCCACGCGATCAGGATTTTCCGGCCCTGAATCTGGCCCGCCGCGCCGGTCTCACCGGTGGCACGCTGCCCGCCGTTTTCAATGCTGCCAATGAGATCGCCGTGGACGCCTTTGTGGACGGTCGCATCCGCTTTTCCGACATTTGGAGGCTGGTCGCCGAAACGATGGACCGCCATCAGGTCAATCCCGCCACCTCGCTCGACGCTGTGATTTCCGCCGATGCCGAGGCGCGACTCACTGCGAATGGGATTCTCGAAGAGTGGAAAGTGGAAAGTGGCAAGTGAGAAGCGGAAGAGATCTTCGTTTAGAATTTCTTCAGCCCTTCGCAGCTTCAGTGAAGTAGGGAGGTTTTCGAGCTTCGTGCTTTTCTTCCATCCCGCCATCCGTTCCCATCCTCCCGATGTCCAAGGATTCCGGGAACGCCAAGAAGCCCACTAAAGCCGCACTCCGCTGGGTGCTTTCGTATCTCGGCCCGCACAAGGGGATTTTCATCCCCTCGCTCATCGCCCTTTTTCTCACCGCCGGGCTGTCGCTTTCCTTTCCGCTGCTGCTGAAGGACCTGATCGGTGATCCGGCGGATGCCTGGCGCAATGGCGTCCAGCCTTCCGAAGTGCTGGCGAAGAGCAACAAGACCGCGATCCTGATGGTTTGCCTGCTCGCCCTTCAGGCCTTCATCGGATTCTGGCGCGTGCAGGGCTTCATCCGATCGGTGGAAAGCGCGCTCAATGACCTGCGCCGCGACCTCTTCCAGCATCTCGTCAAGCTGCCCGTGCCCTTCTTCCAGAACGAGCGCTCCGGCGCGCTGAGCAACCGCTTTTCCGCCGATCTCGGCGTCGTCCGTGATACCCTGCTCAACACCGTCCCGCAGGCAGTCCGGCAGACCGTCATCCTGTTGGGCGGCCTCACCGCGATCTTCTTTTTCTCGTGGAAACTCTCGCTCGTCATGCTCGCCAGCGTGCCGGTGGTCGTGCTTTCCATCGCGCTCTTCGGACGCAAGGTCCGCCGCTATTCGCGTGAGGCCCAGGACGCGCTGGCGGAGTCCGGAACGGTCATCGAGGAGACGGTTCAGAACATCGCTGACGTGAAGGCCTTCGCTAACGAGCGGCTGGAGCGCGACCGCTACGACAGCGCTCTAACGGCTTTCCTCAAGGTCAGCATCAAGGGCTCCAGGGTGCGCGGCGCGTTTCTCTCCTTCATCATCTTCGCCATGTTCGGCGCAATCACCTTCGTGACCTGGTATGGCTCGCGCATGCTTGCCGCTGGCGAGATCAACAGCAACGCTTTCACCGCCTTCATCCTCTTCAGCATCTTCGTCGGGGCCTCGCTCGGATCATTTCCGGAAATCGTCTCGCAGTTTCAAACCATGGCCGGCTCCACCGAACGCCTGCGCGAGTTGATGGCAGAGACTCCCGAGCAGGATGGCCGCGAAACGGTCGGCACGCTCGGTGGGGCGCTGGCCTTCGATCAAGTCGAGTTCCTCTACCTATCCCGTCCGGATTCGCCGGTGCTGCGTGAACTCAGTTTCAACATCACACCGGGCCAGCGCGTCGCCATCGTCGGGCCTTCCGGCGCGGGGAAATCGACAATCTTTTCCCTGATCCTAGGCTTCCACCGGCCGCAGTCGGGCCTCGTTTCCTTCGATGGTAAGGACGCCGCCAGTTTGGAACTCGGTGCCCTCCGCAAGCAGCTCGCCGTCGTCCCGCAGGAAGTCATGCTCTTCGGCGGCAGCATCCGCGAAAACATCGCCTATGGCCGACCCGGTGCCTCGCAGTCAGAGATCGAGGAAGCCGCCAAACAAGCGAACGCGCATGACTTCATCGCCTCGCTCGAACAAGGCTACGACACCACCGTCGGCCCGCGCGGCGTGAAGCTCTCCGGCGGCCAGCGCCAGCGCGTCGCCATCGCCCGCG
>JANOKL010000459.1:0-5727 GCA_031419215.1 Luteolibacter sp.
TGTCGCCCGTCATGGTCGCCGCCGCCGCGATCCAGGGCTCCATCGCCGACGCCCGGGAGGTCTTCGCCATCCCGCAGGAAACGGCCGCAGTGGCCTAACCCAACCCACCTATGTCAATCGCCCGCCTCATTCTCACATTCGTCCTGATCTCCGTCCCACTCCATGCGGCGGAAAAATCCCCCGCCGAGCGCCTTTACGAGGCGATCGACATGCAGGGCACCGGAGCAGCCACTGCCAAGGCCGCCATGAAGCCCATGATGGACAACTTCAAGGCTCAGGGGCTCCCCCCCGAAGCACTGGCCGAGATTTCCACCGCCACCGACCTCTTTTTCAACAAGACCTTCAATGACCCGGAAATGAAGAAATCGCTGGTGAAGCTCTACGAGCAGAAGTTCACCAATGACGAGCTCGAAGAAATGCTCCGCTTCTACGACACCCCCACCGGTCGGAAGTCACTGCTGACGATGCCCGAGATCATGGGTGAAGCCAGCAAGATTGGCCAGAAACTCGCAGGCAAGAACAGCGCGGAGTATCAGAAGCAGCTGCAGGACATCATGGCGAAATACAAGGACGCCAAGCCGGAGGCCGCCCCCGAGAAGGACGACAAGTAAGCTCCATTCCAGTCTCCACCAGCTCCAGTTTTTCCGATCCATCATGGCCCTCGAACCCGTCATCACCGTTTCCGGACGCGCCGTCTTCATCCCCGGCGCGGACATCGACACCGACCGCATCATCCCGGCGCGCTTCATGAAGTGCGTCACCTTTGATGGCCTCGGTGAATTCGCCTTCTACGACGTCCGCTTCAACCCGACCACCGGCGAGAAGACCGACCATCCGCTCAACGACCCGCGCTTTGACGAGGCCTCGATCCTGATCGCCGGCGTCAACTTCGGCTGCGGTTCCTCCCGCGAGCACGCCCCGCAATCGCTCGCCAAATACGGCTTCAAGGCCGTCATCGCCGAGTCCTTCGCGGAAATCTTCTTCGGTAACTCCACCACGCTGGCCATGCCCTGCGTTGTCGCCACCGCCGAGGACATTGTCGCGTTGAAAAACGCCGTCGAAGCCGATCCGACCGTGGAAGTCAGCATCGACCTCGAAGCCATGCGTGTCCGTAGCTCCGCCGGCCAGGATTTCCCGGTCGTCATGCCGGATTCCGCCCGCGACGCCCTCATCTCCGGCCGCTGGGACCCGATCCAGGAGCTGCTCGACAACGAGAAGGCCATCGAGAACCGCGCCACCCAGCTCGGCTACGTCTGAGCCGATCCGGAGCAAATCCATCATCCAAAGGCCGGGGGGAACTCCGGCCTTTTTCGTGTCCATTCCGGCAGGTCGTCGGTCAAAACACCCGAATGCGGGCAAATTTCACGGAAAATATTTTAAGATTTCTGAAATATTTTTCCCATGCCATCCGGCAGTCCCGAGCCACTGCAATCCCTGACAGAATGGTGGATACAGCCGCAAATCGGCCATGCATCTCGATTTGCAGGTCATCACCCCCGTCCCTAACGGTTGGATTTTCAGGTTGCCACGGCCTAGGATGCCCCCCCTAATGCGCAGGTCTTGTATTCAAGTCCTCTGTCCCGTCACCTCGATCCCTACCCAGAACGCATGCGCCGACAACTTTTCTCACTGGCTGCCCTGGCCCTCCTGGCCCCGCTCCTTTCCAACTGCTCCTCTTCCGTCAACGTTCTTCCAAAGAGCTCCATCGGAAAAAGATCATCCTCTTCTTCGTCTTCTAGCTGGTCCGTCGGACTTGGCTCGACCGAAAGCTTTCCGACCGCCACTCCTTCACCGGCAGTCGCCTCCGCCGCCTCCTCGCATCGCAAGGACAAGCATGGCATGCCGGTTTACGCGTTCAGCGAGCGCACCCGCCTGGTCCGCACCACCGCTTATTGCTGCAAGGAGAGCGATCACCTCATCTACGGCAACAAGAACGCCACCGGCACCGAGCTGCGCTACAGCAACCGCGTCCGCAGCGCCGCCGCTGACTGGTCGTTCTACCCCGTCGGCACCGTCTTCCGCATCAAGGGCCTGCCCTACCTCTACGTGGTCGACGACTACGGCTCCGCCCTCACCAGCACCGGAACGATCGATATCTACAAGCCAGACCATGCGACGATGAACGCCTGGGGCACTCGTAAAATCGAGGCCACCGTCGTCCAGTGGGGCTCATTCACCCGCAGCGCCGAGCTTCTCAGCAAGCGCACCAGCTACGGCCATTGCCGCGAAATGCTCGCAAACATCGTTCGCCAGCGCCCGGACCTCGCGTCCACCGCTTCGCGTTGATCGAGACTGATTTTTCAAAGCCGCGTTTCCTCCGGGAGCGCGGCTTTTTTCATGCCCCGAAACAATCGCGGATCGCCCGACCGAGCGCCTTCACCGCGTGACCGAGGTCCTCGATGGAAATCGCCAGCGGCGGCATGAGCACGATCGTGTCGAGGATCGGGCGCGTGAGCAGGCCGTGTCTCCTCGCCGCGAGGCAGACTTCCTCACCGATCCGTTCGGCTGTGGGAAATTTCGAGCCATCGGGGCGACGCAGCTCGATTCCTGCGATGAAACCGCACTGGCGGACTTCGTGGACTTCCGGGTGACTGGCTGACAACCCGGAGAGCAGGTCCGACATCCGCGTGATCCTCGGTTGGAGCGCGTCAAGCGTCCGCTCCTTTTCAAAAATTTCCAAACTCGCCAGCGCCGCCGCGCAGCCGAGTGGGTTCGCGGTGTAACTATGACCGTAGTAAAAAGCCTGCTCCGCGCCGCCGAGGAAGGCATCGTAGATCCGTCCGGTCGTGAGGGTGGCCGCCATCGGCAGGTAGCCGCCGGTGAGGCCTTTCGCGAGGCAGAGGAAATCCGGAATCACGTCCTCGCGCTGGCAAGCGAACATCGTCCCAGTGCGGCCGAATCCGGTCATGACTTCGTCGAGGATGAGATGGACGCCGTGCCGATCACACCAGCGGCGAAGTTCCGCAAGCATGCCGCTTGGCCAAGGGCGCATTTCATTCACGCCCTGGATCAGCGGCTCGATGGTGATGGCAGCGACTTCCGAAATCGTTTCCGGCGAAAGGGTTTCCAAGTCCTCCATCGAGGCCACGCGGGTGACCTCCAACCCGAACCGCCCGATCGTCGAGGTGAACCTCCCCACCCCGCTGAGCGAGACCGCGCCGAGGGTGTCGCCGTGGTAGCCGTTTTCGAAGGCAATGAATCGCGTGCGGGTCTCCCGGCGGTTGAGCCGGTATTGCAGCGCCATCCGCACGGCGCATTCGATCGCGGTCGATCCGTCATCGGAAAAGAACACGCGCTCCAGGGTGCCTTCTGGAAAGTATCCACAGAGTCGTTCGGCCAGCTCCGAGGCACGTGGATTGGCGAAGCCGAGATATGAGGTGTGCGCCACCTGGTCGAGCTGGGCGCGGATCGCGGCGTCGAGCACCGGATGCTGGTGGCCGTGGAGGTTGGTCCAGATCGACGAATTGCCATCGAGATAACGGTTTCCTTCCGAGTCCCAGAGCCACACTCCCTCGCCCCGGACGATTACCAGCGGATCGGTCCGGCACCACTCGGCCTGCCGCGTGAACGGATGCCAGCAGTGGCTCCGGTCGGCCTCGATCCATCGGCGGCTGTCATCGCGCATGGCCGCAGCATGACCGGGCCGGGGTCGGAGGAACAAGCCCGCTCGCGCCGGATTTCAACGCTTGTTCCGAGAAGCGACTGTGGAAGGATTACGGACATCGTCATGCGCCTGCTCCTTGCCGAAGATTCCGAACGCCTCCGCCAAACACTGGCGACCGCGTTTCGTCGCTCCGGCTATGCGCTCGACGAAACCGGCAACGGCACGGACGCGCTGTGGATGGCGAAGGAAGGCAGCTACGACGCCATCATCCTCGACATCATGCTGCCCGGCATGGACGGTCTGGCAGTGCTGGATGACTTGCGGAAAAGCGCAGTCGCCACACCGGTGCTGCTGCTGACCGCGCGCGAAAGCGTGGCGGATCGCGTGCTGGGCCTCCAGACCGGGGCCGACGACTACCTTCCGAAACCCTTCGCCCTGGAGGAGCTTCTCGCCCGCGTCCAGGCCCTGTGCCGCCGCAACTACGGAAAGCGCAGTAGCAAGCTCACGGTCGGCGATCTGGTTCTCGACACCAACTCCCGCACCGCCCGTCGCGGGGAGACACCTATCGAGCTGACCGCCCGCGAATACGCCTTGCTGGAGTACCTGGCACTGCGTTCGGGCGAGGTGGTCACGCGCACGGAAATCGAGGCGCACATCTATGACGAACTCGTTTCTCCGTTGAGCAACGTCGTCGATTCCGCGATCTGCACGCTGCGCGGAAAGCTTGCCGTGCACGCCGATTCCGCACCTCTCATCCACACCCGCCGCGGTCAGGGCTACTTGCTCGGAGCCCCATGAAATCGATCCGCTCCAGCCTGCTGATCCGCTTGTCCGTGGTGATGGGTATTCTCTTCATCGCGAGCGGAGCGGCCATCTACTCGGGTGTCCGCGCCGGGATGATCGGCAATGTCGACGATCAACTGCGCCTCGCCTCGATTGGAGCAAAGGAGATCCTGACCCAGGAACGAAAAGTCCCCCGCCCGTCGAAACCAGACCGCATCGGCAAGCGCTGGACCGAATTCGAGCAGGAAGGAAGCGGCCTCTACTTCCAGGCCTGGGACCAGCAGGGAGAACTGGTAGCGCGTTCGGAAAGCCTGGGCGAAACCGTGTTGCCGAGCCGGGGAAAGGCCGGAAAGGCCGACCAGTTTTACACGGTTGAACTCGCGGATGGCCGACAACTCCGAGCGGTCATCTTCGCCATCAATCCCCAGTTGAAGCGGCCGGCGACCGATCTGGAGCGTGCGGAGAAACCCCGCTCGGTCGTGGTCGCGAAGGAACTCGATGAGGTCCACCACACGCTCTCGCTCCTGCTCGGTGGCATTGCCGCCTGCGGCGTTTTCGTTGCGATCGGCGGCTGGCTGATGATCAGTCGCGGACTTCGGCTGGGGCTGGCGCCGCTTTCCCGACTGGGGGAAAAGGCCGCCACCATTCATGCCGAATCGCTGGCCTCGCGATTCGATGAATCGACCCTGCCCGACGAGCTCCAGCCGATCGGGCGACGGCTCAACGACCTCATGGCGCGGCTTGAGCAGGGCTTCGACCGCGAGCGCCGCTTCAGCGCCGACCTCGCCCACGAAATGCGGACCCCGATTGCCGAACTGCGCGCGGTGGCGGAGACCGCCTTGCGCTGGCCCGATCAGGCGACCTCGGCGGATTTCCATGGCGTCCTGGAAACCTCGCGTCGGATGCAGAGCCTGGTGGAAAAGTTGCTGGCCCTGGCCCGCTGGGAATCCCGGCCGACCCTCGACCAGACCGACATCCTGATTCCCGAACTGGTGAATGATTGCTGGGCTCCCTTTGAAAAAGCAGCGTCGGCCCGTGGATTCACGTTGCACCGCACCCTGCCGCCCGATCTCATCTGGCGCAGCGATGTCGGGATGCTCCGCCCGATTTTCGAAAACCTGCTTTCCAACGCGGCGGAGTATTCCCCGGATGGCGGCACGATCGAACTCACCGCCGATGCCGATGGGCTATCCATTTCAAACCCAGCCGGGCGGCTGACCCCGGAACAACTCCCGCTGCTCTTTGACCGCTGCTGGCGGCTTGATCCCTCCCGCAGCGACACTTCTCACTTCGGGCTGGGGCTTCCACTGGCCAAGGCCTGCGCGCTGGCGCTCGGCTGC
>JANOKL010000460.1:0-5067 GCA_031419215.1 Luteolibacter sp.
AGGAAGATCAGGCCGAGGACGGTGGGAGAGTATTCGGAAGGCTTGAGCGCGGCGTTGGCCCAAAGGGTGTTGGCGGCGTTCCAAAGGGTTTTCTCGGTTTCGGCGTGGGAGTCGTCGGCGGTGGCGGGTTCGGTCCAATGCATGAGGAATTCGGTGTTTGGAACCTAACGGTTTGTCATCCACCGGGAAGGAAAAAGGGGACGAAGAAGTTTGAAGTATATAGTGTTCAGTTTTCAGGTGGAAGAATGGGTTCAGCGGGTGTTGTGACCCTTTCCGAGCTCGAGTGTGGATCTTCACCGATGAGCCCGATTCATCGGGGGCATGATGGCCTTCCCTGCTGAAGTTGGAAATGGCCGTGCGCACGTGCACAGGCCGTGCTTTCTAGGGGTGCACCAGTTTTCCGAAACCGCCTTCCCATGCGCCGCCTGCTCAAACAAACCACCGGACCCCTGACCAGCGAACTGCTGCGGGAGCCGGGTCGCTTCGGGCTGGGGCAGGTCCCGGCGGGATTGGTGCCGGATGCGGTCACCACCTCGATCTGCGGGTTCTGCTCGACCGGTTGCCGGCTGCGCCTGCATCTCAAGGACGGCGAGGCGGTGGGCCTGACGCCGGAGACCCTTTACCCGGTCAATCTCGGCATGGCTTGTCCGAAAGGCTGGGAGGCCCTGACGGTGCTGGACTCGCCGGACCGCGCGACGATGCCGCTGCTGCGCGATGCCGATGGCCTTCAGAAGGAAGTCGGTTGGGCCCTCGCGCTGGAGACGATGGTCACGCGCTTCAAGTCGATCCAGGAAAGGCACGGCAAGGAGAGCGTGGCCTTCATTTCCACCGGCCAGATCACGAATGAGGAAATGGCCTTCCTGGGAGTGCTGGCGAAGTCCGGCATGGGCATGAAGCATGGCGATGGCAACACGCGCCAGTGCATGGCCACCGCCGTGACGGCCTACAAGCAGTCCTTCGGCTTCGACGCGCCGCCTTTCACCTACGCGGATTTCGAGGAGTCGGATGTGCTGGTCTTCGTGGGGGCAAACCCGGCGATCGCCCACCCGATCCTTTGGCAGCGGGTGCTGACAAATACGCGCTCGCCGGAAATCATCGTCATCGATCCGCGTCGCACCGAGTCCGCGCAATCGGCGACGCGCCACGTGCCGGTGAAGCCGAAGGGCGACCTCTGGCTGCTCTACGCGCTGGCCCACTGCATCGTCCGCGATGGCCGGGTGGACACATCTTTTCTAACAGATCATACGAACGGCTTCGAGGAGTTTTCCGCGTTCCTCTCCGTCTATGCGCCGTCCGCCGTGGCGGATCGCACAGGCTTGAGTATCGAGGAAATTGAAGACCTCGCCCGTGTCGTGTCCGACCCCACCAAGCGCGTGTCGTGGTGGTGGACGATGGGCGTCAACCAATCGCACGAAGGCACCCGCACCGCGCAGGCGATCATCAACCTCTGCCTGATGACCGGAAACATCGGCAAGCCCGGCACCGGGGCGAACTCGATCACCGGCCAGTGCAATGCGATGGGCTCCCGCCTGTTTTCGAACACCACCAGCCTGATCGGTGGGCATGAGTTCACGAATGCCGAGCATCGCGCCAAGGTGGCGGATCTGTTAGGCATCGAGGTCGAGCGGATCCAGCAGGAGCAGAACTGGGCCTACGACCAGATCATCGACGGCATCGAGAGCGGCGCGATCAAGGGGCTGTGGATCATCGCCACGAATCCGAACCACTCATGGATCGACCGCGAGCGCTTCACCCGGCTGCGCGAGAAGCTCGATTTTCTCGTGGTCCAGGACATGTATTCGACGACGGACACCGCCCGCATCGCGGACCTGATGCTGCCAGCCGCCGGTTGGGGGGAAAAGGAAGGCACCTTCATCAATTCCGAGCGTCGCATCGGTGTGATCCGTCCGGTCCGCAAGCCGCCGGGTCAGGCGCTTTCGGATTTCCGGATCTTTCGCCTGATCGCCGAGGCCTGGGGCTGTGGCGGGATGTTCGAATCGTGGCAAACGCCCGAAGCCGTCTTCAAGTTGTTGGGGAGACTGACCGCGGGGCGCCCCTGCGACATCTCCGGCATTTCGGGCTACGAGCAGATCGACCGCGAGGGCGGCATTCAGTGGCCCTACCCCGCTGGCACGGAGAACGCGAAAACTGAGCGTCGCCTCTTCGCCGATGGTCGCTTCTTTACTGCGGACGAACGCGCGAAGTTCCTTTTCGATCCACCTGCAGAATCGCTGCCGGAACCGACCTGCTCTGCCTTCCCGTTCCTGCTTCTAACAGGTCGCGGCAGTTCGAGCCAGTGGCACACTCAGACCCGCACCTCGAAGTCGGCGATCCTGCGGAAGCTTTCGCCGCAGGAACTGCTGCTGGAGATCCACCCGGACGACGCGGCGACCTACGGGATCGCTGATCATGACAGGGTGGAAATTTCCAGCCGTCGCGCCACGATCACGGCGAAGGCCTTCATCACCGGCACCGTCCAGCGCGGCCAGGTGTTTCTGCCGATGCATGAGCCGGAGGTGAATCGACTGACGCACGGCAGCTTCGATCCGCATTCGCGCCAGCCCTCCTACAAGGCCTCGGCTGTGGCATTGAAACGCGGCTGACGATGCCCTAGGACTGGGAGCCATGAGACTGCTTCTCTGCCTCCTCACCCTGACGTCTGCGCTGCTGGCCGAAGAACCGGTCCCCCACCTGGCCTCGTCGGCGCGGCTTTTCCTGCGGGTGCCGGACGGCTCGCCACCGATCGGCGAAGCCCGTGTTTCTCCGGGAGTGGCCAGCCCTGGAAACTACGAGCCGACCCCGGAAAAGCGCGAACGGCTGACCGACATCAATTTCCCGATCCATTGGTGGCGCTGGACGAAGGTCGAGGTGAGCTTCACGCCGACTTACGACGGCAAGATCGAACTCGATCTGAACGGCCCCTGGGGCGAGGCGCGACCCGGCGTGCTCCAACAGATGGAAGTGCTGTGGCGGAACTTCTCCGCGATCGGATCGACGATTGAAAATCCTGGCGTCAAGAGAACTGGCGAGGGCTCGCCGGATGGATGGAAATCCCCTTGGCGACCATATCCCGCGCCCACCGTTTGGCCCTTCACCGCTGCCGAACCCGCCAAGGGAAATGGCTTCGGAGCGTCGTGGCATGGTCGGCCGCTGACCCAGTCGATCCCGGTGAAAAAGGGCGTGGCGGTCACGCTGAAGTTCGAGGTGCTGGGTGCCCAGCCACCGGGCTTTGTCGGCATGAAACGTCTGGTCGGCGACAGTCCGGCGCATCAAGCGGCGGCCAAGCTCAAGCGCGGCGTGAATCTCGGCAACAACTGGGAATCCCCGCCCGGCGAGTGGGGCATCAAGTTTGACAAGGGCGATCTCGATCAGATCGCCGCCGAGGGATTCGACCACATTCGCGTGCCGGTGGCGTGGCAGCATCGACTCAAGGACGGCGCCATCGATCCAGCCTTCCTCGCCGAGATCGAACCGATGCTCCGCCACGCCCTTTCGAAGAGGATGAGGATCATCCTGAACTGGCAGCATTTCGATGAACTCAGCCGTGACCCCGAGGGCAAACGCGCGGAGTTCATGCGGGTCTGGAACCTCATTGCGACCCATTTCAAGGACTGGCCGCCGGAGCTGATGTTCGAGCTGATCAACGAGCCGAACACCAAGATGGACGGGGCAGTGATGACCTCCATTTACGCGGAAGCGATCAACACCCTCCGCCGCACCAACCCGGGGCGCACGATCCTGGTGGATCCGCCGCAGTGGGCCTCCTGCTCAACACTCGACCGCCTCGTGCTTCCGGAAGAGGACCACAACATTATCGTCAGCGTGCATTGCTACGATCCCTTCGAGTTCACCCACCAGGGCGCGAGTTGGGTCGGCCTGACGGACCTCAAGGGCATCACCTATCCCGGTCCCCCATCAAGCCCGCTGACCCTCCCGACTTCCCTGCGAGATGCAACGGATCGCGTCGCCTGGATCAAGGACTACAATCGCCTGCCTGCGACGGAAAGTCCCTGCTCGAAAAAGTCAATCGAGCGCGCTCTCGACGAAGCCATTCGTTGGTCGGCCTACTTCGGTCGCCCGATCCATCTCGGTGAATTCGGCTCCAACCGCCTGGCCGATCAAGCCAGCCGCAACCGCTACTCTCGCGACGTGCGGACCGTCGCCGAAGCCCGCCGCATTCCGTGGACACTCTGGGAGTGGAAGGCCGGCTTCGGCTACTGGGATCCGCAAACAAACAAGCCGCTGCTGAAAGAAGCGCTGTTTGGAAAATAAGTTCCAAGTGCCAAGGTCCAAGTTCCAACAAGTAGAGGAAGAGCCTTCCACGATTCACCATTCACCACTTACCATTCACTTCTTCAAGTGCCCACGATCCACCACCTCTTCACCTCGCCGGGTCACAATTACTTCGGTCATCACGGACTTCCGCCGGGCGAGCACTTGGCCGTGGAGCATGACGAGATCGAGCTGCTGGCGGGTCGGGGGATCGAGGGCGATCGCTTTCTCGACTTCAAGGACGGCTACAAGGGCCAGATCACGTTCATCGATCAGGCGGTCGTCGAGGCGGTGCGCTTTCATGCCATGAATCCCGGACTGCCCGCCTTGTCGTTCCGTCGCAACGTCGTGATCGACGGGCTAGATCTGACTGCACTGGTCGGGAAACAGTTCCGACTTGGCGGACTCCTTTTCGAAGGCACCCAGGAATGCAGCCCTTGCCACTGGATGGACGAGGCCTGCGGAACACCCGGCACCGAGAAGCTCATGAAGGGCCAGGGCGGCCTGCGCTGCCGGATTCTGGACAGTGGCACGCTGGCTCGCGGTGAGATCGTGTTTGAGGCGATTTCCTGAAACGACAAAGGGCGCAGACCCGGGATAGCGATTGGGTCTGCGCCCTTTTATGCGCATGTTCCAGAGTCCTTGGCGGCGCTTCGTCTGACTTGCTCCCCCCGGATCGGCCAAAACGAATGCCAGCGTCGTAGGCTGGATATGTCGGAAAGATTTTCAGTTCACCGAGGTGGGCTGTCGTCTTTCGTTGGTGATACAGTGATACAAAATTTCAGCCTTTGGAAG
>JANOKL010000461.1:0-14294 GCA_031419215.1 Luteolibacter sp.
CCACTCGCGGCGCTCGCTGGACTCGATGTTTGGAGGACGATTGCGAAAGTCGCTTCGGCGGATGTCTTGCTCGCCCGACAGCAATTCAAACGCGCCCTGCCGAACGATGCCTTCATCAACAACCAGTGGCATCTGAAGTTCAACAACCAGAGCGGGGCGCTTAGCGGCACGGATGTGAACATCGAGTCGGTCTGGAATTATCCAGCGGCCTCGTCCTCTCTGAATACTTGGCGTGGCAGCGGCATCCGCATTGGAATTGTCGACGACGGACTCCAGACTGGGCATCCGGATTTGGCGGCGAATGTCGATACTGCCAACGATAAGGACTGGAACGGCGGCGACCTGGACTTCGATCCGAATCCTGGCACAGGAGATGATCACGGTACCGCTTGTGCGGGAAACGCGGCGGCACGAGGCAACAACTCCATTGGTGTCTCCGGCACGGCTCCCGAGGCCACTCTAGTCGGCATGCGCCTGATTGCCGCCAGCGTTACCGATGCCCAGGAGGCGGAAGCAATGGGTTACCTGAACAACATCATTCAGGTGAAAAGCAACAGCTGGGGACCTGCCGATGACGCGACCACCGTTGAGGGACCCGGAACATTGACGAAGGCGGCTCTCGCGAATGCAAGCACCAGCGGTCGAGGTGGACTTGGAACCATCATCCTCTGGGCTGGTGGAAACGGTGGCGATGTCAGTGACAACTCAAACTACGACGGCTACGCAAACTCCATTCACACGATCGCGGTCGGTGCTTATGACAGCCAGAACCGCCGTGCGTATTACAGCGAGCCGGGCGCGAACTTGATCGCGGTCGCTCCTTCGAGCGGCGACACTCCTTCGCTTGGAATCACCACGGTCGATCGTTCGGGAAGCGTCGGCTACAACACCGGCTCGACCTCGGGGGAAATTTCAGACGCCAACTACACCCAGACCTTCGGTGGCACGTCCTCGGCGACTCCGACGATGGCCGGCATCGTGGCGGACCTCCTTCAAAGCAAGCCCACTCTCGGCTGGCGGGATGTTCAGGAAATCCTCATCCGCAGTGCGAAGAAGGTGAATCCCACAGATGCGGGTTGGAGCAACAACGGGGCGGGGTTCCATTTCAATCATGACTACGGTGCTGGACTCGTCGACGCTGCGGCCGCCATCACTCTCGCCTCCACCTGGACCAACCTTCCAGCCACGGCGGCCCCGTCCGTCAGCTCGCAGACCGGGCTCAGCGTTGCGATCCCGAACAACAACGCCACCGGCATCACCCGCTCGTTTAATCTTTCCGGGAGCAACATACGCGTCGAGCAGGTCACGGTGGCGGTGGCCATCAACCACAATTCAAGCGGCGACCTCGCGGTTACGCTGACCTCGCCAACGGGCATGGTTAGCAAGCTCTCCGAAGGCCACAACGATCCCAACAACCACTTCAACGGCTGGACTTTCATGTCGACGCGGCACTGGGGAGAGAACTCCACGGGCACCTGGACTCTCAAGATCGTCGACAATTCCAACGGCAACGCCATCGCCGGGTCGCTTTCCGAGGCGGTGCTCACGATTCATGGAACCCCGGGAACTCCTGTGAATCCGTTGCCCGTGGTTCAGATCACCTCGCCTGCGGATGGCACGGTTTACAGTCCCAGTGCGACGGTGAATGTCTCGGTCAATGCGACGGATACTGTCATCGGCGGCGGTCAGGGAATCGTCACGCAGGTGGAACTGCTCGACAATGGCAGCGTGGTGGCGACGGACACGACCTCCCCCTATGCCTTCACCCTGACTCCCGCGTTGGGGGCGCACGCATTGGTTGCAAGGGCGACCGACAGTGAGGGCGCGATCGCCAGTTCATCGGCGGTCAACATCAGCCTGGCAAACTCCCCACCGCTGATCACCGCTGGAACCATCGGCTCCTCACCCGCGTATGACGACACCGTGCTGACGGTTTCCGGCATGGTCTCGAGCGATCCGGACGGCACCGTGCCGACGATTTCCTATCAATGGCAGTCCAGCTCGGACGGCGTTGCGTTTACGGATGTCTCGGGCCTGGTAGCGAGCAACCTCCCGGCGGATCCCGCCCGCTCCGGGTTGGTCTGGCGCTGCAAGCTCACGCCGTCCGACGGCATCACCTCCGGTGCGGAGTTTTTCACCAATGGCGTCAACCTGCTTGATCGCCCGGTCACCACTGCCGCTGCTGGCACCGCCTACAGCTATCAAAGTGGTCTGGTCCTGCGCTCGGGTGGCGGTGGTGTGTCGCGCGATGCCATCATCCACGAATTCAGCCAAGGGCCATCCGGCGGATCGTCGGAGTGGATCGAAATCCTCGTCCTCCGAAATGCCAACCTCCGGTACTGGGATCTTGAGGACACCGCCGGGAACCTGCTCGTGTTTCAGGACACCGCTGTCTGGGAAAACATCCCCGCTGGCACCCGGATCGTCATTTACAATGGAAGTGCCGGCACTCCCAAGGATGCGCTTCTGCCAGCGGACGATACCGATCCGTCCGACCGCAGGATGGTCCTCTCCAGCACGAACGCGACCTACTTCGATGCGACCTTTGACCCTTGGCTTCCGCTAGGAAACGGTGGCGACGGAATCTATCTGGTCGATGCCGATGGGTTGGTGGTTCATGAAGTGGGATACGGAAACGATACTTCCGCCGCGATCAATGTGGGAGCGGTCAGTTCTGCGAAGGCGGCTTACTACACGGGCGACTCCGATGCGGGTGCGGATGCTCCGACGAATTGGACTGCGACGACAAGTCTGACGGCACGGAGCTTGAGGGAGTCGAAGGCTTTGTTGCCTGGCATCACCTTGACGGGTGGCAGCTATAGCCAGAATTTCAACACGACGCCGGGAGCGAGCGGGACCACCTATCCGGACGGATGGACCTCCTACAGCAGTACGACGGCTGATACCACGATGGCGGCGGGCACCGTCACAACGAGCGCAGGTGGCAACTACAACTTCTCGAGCCGCATCGGTCTTCTTGGGTCGGGTAGCACATTCGATCCCGCTTCCATTGTGATGGCCATCCAGAATACAACGGGGGTGTCCGGCCTGAAGATTTCCTACGACGTCATCAAGATGCGCGATGACACGCGTTCCTGTACCTTTGATCTGGAGTACAGCCTCACTTCTCCCACAGATGGCTTTGTGGCGGTACTGGGTGGTGCCTATCTCTCGGCAGCCCTGGTGGCCAACACCACGACGGCCTACACCAACCTAAGCCTGCCTTCAGCTCTGGAAGGCCAGGGTTCCACGGTGTATCTGCGCTGGAAATACACTTCAACGGGCAGCGGTGCACGCGATGGAGTGGCTCTGGACAACGTGGTCATTTCCTCATCCAGCGCCGGCCCGACTCTTGCACTCGCCATCTCCCCATCCTCCTTCGTGGAGAACGCTGGAGCCAGTGCAGCCACGGGAACGATTACCGTGACTCCGGCTCCGACCTCGAACCTGACTGTTACCCTCACGTCCCTCGATGCCACCGAGCTCACGGTTCCTGCCACTGTGACCGTTCTCGCCAACCAGACGACGGCGACCTTTACGGTGGCTGCGGTCGATGATGCATTGACCGATGGCACCCAGAGCGTGGTGGTCAATGCCACCGCCTCCGGTTATACCCAAGGATCGGCAACGGTCTCCGTGACCGACAATGAAGTCTCGCTCGCCGGCGTGACTCCGGGAGCGGCGAATACTCCCGCGAATGCCGCTTGGATCGCGTCGCTGGAGGCAGGCACCGCCGGTAGTCCGGCCTTGTTCCGCCTCGGCACGGGCAGCTCACTTCCTGCAGGGCTTACGCTCAACGAGAACACCGGACTCATTTCCGGAACGATCAATGCATCTGCCAGCGGGAACTTCACGGCCATTATCGAGCGCTACAACTCGGCCAACGAAGTGGTCAGCCAGACCTTCACGCTCAACGTCACAGCCGCAACCGGCTACGCAGGTTGGGTTGGCGGCTACAACACACTTTCGGATCCTGCCGCAACTGCTGATCCGGATCGTGACGGGCTGGCAAACGTCATCGAGTACTATCTCGGCCTGAATCCAGGCATCGCGGACTCCAGCGGAACGCTCACCGGATCGAAGACCACCACGACCTTGAGCCTGACCTATCGCCGGAAGAATGGAACCACCGGATTGAATTCCGTGGTCGAGTGGTCGGACACGCTGGCTTCCGGTTCGTGGTCCGCGGCCGGTGTGGGTGAGGAGATCCTCGAAGACAACGTGGGTGATCAGTTGGTGAAGGCCACGATCACCCTTTCACCAACGGATCTGAAGAAGTTCCTGCGCCTGCGGGTCGGGCTGGCTCAATAGACCTCGGACAAGCTCCATTGCGCTTGTTCGAAGTCGTCCTGCGCGGGGCGTTGCGCTTGGCAACGCCATCCGCACCAAGCACGAATGGCTGACTTCCCAACTGTGTTCTTATTTCAGCTCAATGCTGATGCGGGCCTTGCCGTCCTGGTTTTTGGCAGGATCCGTCGACCAGTAGAATGAGAACCCGCGGTACAGCGGTGCCGGCTTGGCGCTCGAAAGTTTCATCACCGAATTCCCCGAGTTCGTGAGCAGGAAACTCTTGCCTGCGCACACACTGACCTCGACCTCTGCCGCCGCGATTCCAGGTCCATTGACGTCTACCGAGGTGGTATCCACGTCCTCACCAAAGGTCAGCTTCTTCTTTTTTGCGTCAGTCCATTTCAGTTCGACGCTGTCATTTTTGATCTTTTCCTCAAATGCCTTCGCCGTTTTTTTATCGTCTGGCTTTTCGCCTGGAAGGTCGTGGGGATAAGGAGTTGGAAAATACAGGTGCGCCGCAAAGCGGAGCGGGTTCTTCACCAAGGGGCCGGGTTCGGTCACGCGTCCGCCAATCGAAATCACCCCACGGGTTTGTTCGAAGGTTGCTTCGACGACAGCGTCGCCGTTGACCTTGGCAGTGAAGACGGCTTTCTCGAAACTGCCATTGGGTGCCTGCGCGGATTCGAGGGTTTCCGCTTTGATGGGTCTCCACGATGTTTTGCCGTCCGGCAAGACTTCCTCGATTCCGATGGTGATCTTGACATGGAACGGCGAGGGGCTCACCACGCCCTTGTTATCGACCATCTTCAAGGTGATTTCGCCGTTCCCGGCGATGCCGAACTGATACTTCTTGTTCATGTAGCCCGAGTGGAATCCCAACATCGGTGCCTGACTGAGAGTCGGGAGTTCTGCGTAGGCCGGTCCGGTGGCGGCGATGGCATAGAGGAGCGTGGCAAGAGCACCACACAGGCGTTTTTGGGCTTTCATGGTTCGGATCAATGGGTTCTTCATATTGGGTTCAACAACCATCCAAAGGGGGTATCGGCAAGTCAACAAGGCAAGCAGAATTCTGCGCAATCATGAAAACCACTTGGGGGTAAAAACGCGGGTGGAGTGGGTCGTTGAAACTCGAATCCCTATCGGCTTGTTTCCGCGTTTTTTGAACTGATGAGCAGGCGGTTGGCGATGCGATACTCCTTCGGGGTTTGCCCGAAGCGTTGACGGAACAGGTTCACCAGCGCGCTCGATGTCCGAAAGCCGGAGCGCTCGGCGACGGTTTGCAGCGAGAGGTCGGAGGATGAGAGCAGGCGCTTCGCCAAGTCGAAGTGGGCTTTCCAAATCTCGTCGTGGATCGTGCGCCCAATGAGCTTGTTGAAGCGCCCTTCGAGTGAGCGGCGCGAGATGTTGGTGGCCTTGACGACGTCGGACACCTTGATGCTTTCCGGAGCATGTCCGTGGATAAAGCGCAGGGCCGCCACGACATCGGCGTCTTCAAAGGCGAATGTATGGGTGGAGCGGCGTTCCACCACGTGGGCGGGTGGAATCAATCTGGACTTACTCGGAACCGACTCGCCTTGTAAGATCCGGTCCAGGCACTCTGCCGCTTCGTAGCCGCGGCGCTCCATGTCAATATCCACGCTGGAAAGGGTAGGGGAGCAAAGTTCGCATAGTTGCTCGGAATTCCCGATTCCCAGTACTGATACTTCCTCAGGAACCCTGAGCCCCAGTCTCCAGCAAGCCTCGATCACGATGGAGGCGAGGCGGTCCGTCGCACCCAGCACCGCGAGCGGGCGCGGAAGCTTGGACAGCCATTGCTCGACCTCTTGGTCTCCACCACTTCCGATCGAAATCGAATCCGTCTTCAAGCCCGCCGCCGCCAGGGTTTCGGTGAAGCCCTTTTCTCGTTCAGTGGCAAACCGCGAAGTTTCCTTGCGACGAAGAAAACCAAAAGACTCGAATCCGCGCTCCAGCAGAAAATTGGCGGCCATCACCCCGACCCTCGTATCGTCGCTGGTGATGTTGATCATGTTTGGCTCCACGTGACGCCCGGTGACGTTGATTACAGGAATATCCCTGCTCCTGGCAGCAGAGGCGAAGCGGGCATCCACGGCGGTGCAGATGATCCCATCGCCTCGCCATGTCCTCACCAGATCGGTGAGTTCTTTCTGCTCGCGGTCAAAGTAGGCAATGCGCCAATTGGACTTTTGATGGGCGTAGCGACTGATGCCAGTCAGAATCTTGCTGCCATACCCATTCAAGGATTCGATCATCAGTCCGACAGATCTATAGTCTTCTTCACGCATCTGAGTTGATCATGGACACCGCCATGCTCTTGTAAATGCGGAACCTTGCGATGATTTGCGCGAGTGTTAAATCCAACGCATGGCAGATCACTCGTTCACGCCTGGCTGAATATTGAAAAATAAAAAGTGCTCGAGGGGGGACTCGAACCCCCACAGGTTGCCCTACTAGATCCTTAGTCTAGCGCGTCTACCAATTCCGCCACCCGAGCAGGTGCCTCGCCTTGCGGCGCGGGGCGCGATAAAAGTCGGCCGACTTGTCGTTGGCAAGAGAATCTTTGCAAAAATTCCGACGAAGGATTGGCACCCTTCCGGCTTGCTTCAATCCGCCTGTGCATGAGCATGGAGCATCGTTCATCATGGAATCCATACGCGTTGAGAAAGTCGTGAAACAATTCGGGGGCGTGCGAGCCCTTGATGGGGTCAGCGTGGAGATTGCGCCAGGGGAGCTGTTTTTCCTGCTCGGGGCCTCGGGTTGCGGAAAAACGACCCTGTTACGCTGCATCGCGGGGCTCGAAATCCCCACTTCGGGAGCGATCCATTTCGGTGATCGCGACGTGACCAAGCTGCCACCCCACAAGCGCGAGGCGGCGATGGTGTTTCAGAGCTACGCACTGTGGCCGCATCTCACCGTCGGCCAGAATGTGGCCTTCGGACTGGAGGAGCGGAAAGTGCCGAAAGCCGAGATCCGCACGCGCGTGGCCGAGGCGCTCGACATGGTGAAGCTCTCCGGATTTGGCGACCGCTCGATTGATCAAATGTCCGGCGGCCAGCAGCAGCGGGTGTCGCTCGCGCGTGCGCTGGTGGTGAAGCCGAAATGCCTGCTTCTCGACGAGCCGCTTTCAAATCTGGACGCCCAGCTCCGCGTGGAGATGCGCCGCGAGATCCGCCGCATCGTGAAGGAGAACGGCCTGACCGCGATTTATGTGACCCATGATCAGGAGGAGGCCCTCGCGATGGCCGACCGGATGGCGGTGCTTTCAAACGGCGTCATCGGGCAGCTCGGCACGCCGGATCAAATTTATCGCACGCCGCGCAGCGCCTATGTGGCGAACTTCATCGGCGAGACCAACTTGATCGAAGGCGAGGTGGTTGAGTTCCGTGGGGGATTCGCCATGGTCAAGACCGTCGGGGGTCCGATGGTCGGCCGTGTTTCGGATCCGGATTGGCAGCCCGTTGCCGGCGAAAAGGTCACGCTTTCCATCCGACCTGAAGCCTGGCGGCTCGGCACGGCGCAGGATAATCATCTAACAGGAAAAATCGTCGAACGCACCTACCTCGGGCAGCGCATCCAGTACTGGGTCGAGACCGCACTCGGTCGCCAGCAGGTGGTGGAGCTCAATCCGCATGTCATCCATGAGCCCGGCGAGACTCCGGTGATCATTCAATCCCGCCATGACGACGTGGTGGTCCTGAAGCCATGAAACGCGCGCTGGTCATCTTCGGTCTGCTGGCCCTGATCGTCGCGCTGCCGATCTCGATGCGCCGGGAAACGGTCACCGTTTCCCCGGAAAAGGCGGACGACCGCCTCGTCATCATCACGCCGCACAACGAATCGATCCGCGAGGAATTCGGCGAAGCCTTCGCCGCCTGGTGGAAAAAGAAGAGGAACCGCACGATCTACGTCGACTGGCGTACTCCGGGCGGCACTTCAGAAATCCGGATGGTGCTCGATGCCGGCTTCAAGGCGGCCAAGGAAACAAAGCGCGATGGCATCGGCATCGATGTGTTTTTCGGTGGTGGCGAGCCGGACTTCGCGTCGCAGGCGAAGCAGGGCCGACTGGTCCCGCTGGAGGTCTTCACCCGCCATCCCGACTGGTTCGGCGAGCAGGCGGCGGTGCCTCCAGCCTTCACGGGTGAGACGTATTTTCCTGCGGATCACGTCTGGGTTGGCTGCTGTGTTTCGCGCTTCGGCGTGGCTTACAATCCGGATGTTTTGAAGCGCCTCGGGGCCTCGGTTCCGCAGCGTTGGGATGATCTCGCGGATCCGAAATTGATCGGTGCCGTGGCCTTGGCGGACCCGACGAAAAGCGGTTCGGTGGCCCGCGCCTTCGAGCTCGTCGTGCAGGACCAGATGCAGCGTGCGCTCGCCAACGCCGGACCGGATATCGAGAAGGCGAAGGCCGAGGGCTGGGACAATGGCATGCGGCTGATTTTGAAAATGGGCGCAAATTCCCGCTACTTCACCGACAGCGCCTCAAAGGTCCCGCACGACATCGGCCAAGGGGATGCCGCGGCGGGCATGTGCATCGACTTCTACGGACGCTCCTATCATCAGGAACTGATGCGACCGGATGGGACGTCGCGCGTCGATTGGCGTTCGCCGATCGGTGGCGCGACCTTGAGTGCCGACCCGGTCGCGGTCTTGAAAGGCGCACCGCATGGAGAAATCGCCCAGGCCTTTGTGGAGTTCGTGCTATCGCCGGAAGGACAGACGCTGTGGTCAGGAAAGCCCGGTACGCCGGGCGGACCGAAGACCCACGCGCTGCATCGTTCACCGATCCGGCGCGATGTTTACACGCCGGAAATTCTCGCCAACTCCATCAATCCCGAGGGCAATCCCTACACTGATGGCGGCACGATCACTTACGACAAGGAGTTGACCGGAAAGACCTTCAATACCTTGCGGAACATCGTGAAGATCGCCTGCATCGACTCACACGAGGAAATGAAGCACGCGTGGAAGGCGATGAAGGCCGCAGGGTTTCCGGAGGAGGCGATGACCGCCTTCTGCAATGTTTCCGCCATTTCGTATGAGAAGGTCGGCAAGGGCGATCCAGTGCTTGATGGTTCCGATCCCTTGAAATCCGCTGCCAAGGCCGCTGAACTCGGCGAGTGGTTCCGTGCGAACTACCGCATGGCCGAGCAACTCGCGAAGCAAGCCTCCACGACCTCCACCACCCGCTGACATGAAACGTGGTCCCGCTATCCTGATTGCGCTGGTTACCAGCCTGCTGTTCGCCGTGTTCTTCCTCTACCCGGCAGGGATGGTGGTGAAGCAGGCTTTCGTCCGTCCTTCCGATGGTGCGTTCACCCTGGATTTCATCGCCTCGGTGTTCGGGAATCCGATCTATCGCGAGGGCTTGTGGAATGCCTTCATCCTCGGCGCGGTGAGCACGCTGGCGACCCTGTTCATCGCCTTTCCACTCGCACTCATCGGGCATCGCTATGATTTCCGATTCAAGAATGCGCTCGGCGTGCTGGTGCTCGCCCCGATGATCCTGCCTCCTTTTGTCGGGGCGGTGGGAGTGAAGCAGATGCTCGGAGTGGATGGCGCGCTCAACGCCCTGCTGATGAAGTTCGGCTGGATGGCGGCGGATGCCCCGTATGACTGGCTGGCGAACGGTCGCTTTGTCGGCATCGTGCTGATGAACGCCCTGCACCTTTACCCGATCCTCTACATGAACATCGCCGCCGCGCTGTCGAACCTCGACCCGGCGATGGAGCAGGCTGCGGAAAACCTCGGCTGCTCGCCCTTCAGGCGCTTCTGGAAGATCACGCTGCCACTGGCGATGCCTGGAGTGTTCGCAGGGGCCTCGGTCGTCTTCATCTGGGCGTTCACTGAACTGGGTGTGCCGCTGGTTTTCGACTTCGCCCGCGTCGCACCCGTGCAGATTTTCGATGGCATCAAGGGCCTCGACAAGAACCCGATTCCTTACGCCCTCACCGCCATCCTGCTGGTGGTGGCGGCGGCGGTGTTCGCGTTTTCGAAGCTGGTCATGGGTCGTTCGCCACTCGGCACCGCGCCGCGACCGAAGGGCCGGATGAATGTTGAGAAGCTCGGCGGCATGAAAGGACTGCTTTGCACCGGAGTGTTCGCCTTTGTGTTCTTCGCCGCATCCATTCCGCACCTTGGAGTGCTCCTGCTCTCCGTTTCGGAAACCTGGTATGGCTCGATCATTCCTGAGCATTTGACGATGCGCCACTACTACGAGGCTCTCGGCAACGGACTGGTGGTGCCCTCGATCCAGAACAGCCTGATGTATGCCTCGTGTGCCACCTTGCTAGCGCTGGTCATCGGACTGGGTGTGGCTTGGGTTGTGGTGCGCAGCGATCTCAAGGGTCGCGGTCTTCTCGACACGATGGTGATGATGCCGCTGGCCGTGCCGGGACTGGTGATGGCCTTCGGATACCTCGCGCTGTCGCAGGAGGGAAAGGCCTTCCATTTCCTCGTCGGGGAAGGGGGCAGTCCGTTCTTCCTGCTAGTCATCGCGTATGGAATACGACGCCTGCCGTACATCGTCCGCTCCGCTGTGGCCGGACTCCAGCAGAGCAATATCATGCTCGAACAGGCGGCCGCTTCCCTGGGAGCCAATCCCTTCCGCACCCTGCGTCGCATCTCCATTCCACTCATCGGTGCGAACCTCGCCGCTGGCTCCATCCTGGCCTTCGCCTTCGCCATGCTGGAGGTTAGTGACAGCCTGATCCTCGCCCAGCAGGCCCAGTATTTCCCGATCACCAAAGCGATCTACACCCTGCTCAGTACGCTCGGCAATGGCACCGAACTCGCCGCCGCTCTCGGCGTCTGGTCGATGGCTTTCCTCTCCGTCGCCATCGTCGGTGCCGCCGTACTCGGAGGAAAGCGCGGCGGCTTGTTCAAGGTCTGATAACTTCAAAGCTCCGCTGCGCTTCAATCTTCGTCCTCTCCTCTTGCTTCTTGGGTCTCCAAGTCTTGAGTCTTTCGTGAAAATGACCATTTGACTTCGCTGACAAGCGACCGTCCTGTGTCGCCCGTCCGCGTTTTTGATCATCCAACGACGAGAAAACGCTTATCGCCCAATCTTCATCGTCCGTTTCCTGCCTCGCCCTCTGTCTCCTTTTTCCAACCCTGGCCACCCAATCCCGCGCGGAGGGGAGGTATGATTCGGGCGGAACCTTGGGCCTCTATTTCGAAAACGATCTCTTTACCGGCACCGATCAGCACTACACCAGCGGTCTGAAGCTGAGCTGGAGTTCGCCGGATCTCGAGCGCTGGAGCGATACGCCGTATGCGAATCCGCTGCTGCCAGTTTTCAACTTGCTGCCCTACATCAACGAGACGAATTATCAGAAAAACCTCGTCTTCGCTCTGGGGCAGAACGTTTACACGCCGGTCGACACCGACACTGCCGCGCTGATCCGGACCGACCGTCCCTACGCTGGCTGGCTTTATCTTGGAGTCGGCGTCGTCTGGAAGAACGAGGAGGTACGTAACTCGCTGGTGCTCGACATCGGTGTGGTTGGACCCTGGTCCTACGCCGAGGAAACCCAGCGACTGGTCCATGAGATCCGCGGCTTTGAGAGTCCGCAGGGTTGGGACAACCAGCTTGGCAACGAAGTTGGTTTCACCCTCGATTACGAACGCACCTGGCGCTGGCCCCGGCATGAGCGCCGCAGCGGCCTTGATTGGGAACTGCTGCCCCATGCCGGTGCGGCCATCGGCACCGTGAGAACCTTCGCCAATGTCGGGGCGGAATTCCGAGTTGGATTGAATCTGCCGGATGATTTCGGCACTCCCACCATCGCACCCAGCGCAACCACTTCGACACCCGTCGATGGGGATCTGGCGGCCGGTCGTTCACGCTTCGACCTTGGACTTTACGTGTTTGCCCGTGTCGATGGCCGTGCAGTGGCCCGCAACATTTTCCTGGATGGAAACACCTTCAGCGACAGCTACTCGATCGGCCACAACGTCTTCGTCGCCGATCTCAGCGCCGGCGTGGCGGCGAACATCAGGAACACCAAGCTCGCATACGCGGTCGTTTACCGGACAGAAGAATTTGAAGAGCAAGATGGTGGACAACTCTTCGGCACCTTGTCCCTGAACTGGACGTTCTGATCAGGCATTCTGATCGTCGCCGGTCATGCCGTCATGATCGTGCGGCTCCTCCATGTCCACCTCTCGGACGCGCTTCTTGTCGCGAATCTCCTCGACCTGCTTGCGGAGCTGTTCACGGAGTTCCACGCCGTTGGAAATGGCGGGCAGTGTCAGCTTTGGCATCGAGCGGTCGGACGTGTCCAGTAGCACCGAGGCCAGCCCGGTCATCCGCATCCACAGCGGGCGCTCCATCGCGATGTCCTTCACGCGGTAGAGTTCGATCTCGTCGATCTTCTGGTTGAAAATGCCTTCAGTCACCCGCAGGCGTTCGCTGGTGAGTTCGAACTTCTGCGAACGCACCTTCAGCCAGCGCCAGATGAGATAACAGGCAGGCACCACAATCAGCGCCCATGCGAATGGAAAAAACATGCTACCGACCCCGATACAGACCCCCACTACCAGCGCGATCAGGAATGGACCGAGATTGAGCCACTGGGATGGGCGGCCTTCCCACAGGGTTGTTTCGGAACTCATGGATGCATGGTGGGACGGAAGTTCTGCCGGGTAAATCCAAAATCACGGGCAGAAGCATCGTGAGCGAATTCAACTATGAGGGTTGTTCGCTCTTGTCTGTCACAGGCTGTTCACTTGCGCGTTTTTTGAGCCTTCGGACCATTCGCCAAATCAACCAAGAGCAAAACGCGACAACGACAGCCCAGTTGAAAACTTTTTGAATCAAAAATTCCTTTTCATGAGGAAACCGCCCAAGGCCGCTCGGCTGCGGCATTGCCAGACCCTGTGAATTCAAAAATGAGATCATCACGTCCGTCGGAATCTCTTTTCTCGTTACTCCTCCATCGGAAACAAGGATCACACCATAAACGGGGGGCTTTAGGGTTTGATGGGTTCCAATGATTGGCCATTCTACCTGACTCAAGGGCCTGTAAGAATCTCTGGTCATCGCGACAGCAAGACCTCCGCCAAAAAATCGAGGTGGCAGTTGAATAGGTGGTGAAATCAAGGCCATCCGCTGGGTCGGCGTAAGAAGTGGAAATGTCTTATCCAAACCCGGAATTTGTTTTTCGAATTGGTTCCACGAAGTTGGATACTTCCCTTCCTGATCCTGATAAAGTTGGATGAGACGCCCAAGATTCATGAACTCGATTACAAAGGGAGATTTCGTCACCGACGCTTCTGCCAGCCCACTGACCCAAAGCAGAATCAAGAGAAACAATGGAAGGGACGTTTTCATCTTCGATTACCTCAATACCTTGTTTCGGAGGCTGTGCAAATCTCAGCTTTACGCCGAGGGGGCTTCTCAATCCTCACTCCGCCGCACCCAGTCCAAGGGCTTTGCCTCTTGGGCTGCTTCGTGCATCCTCCGGCAGATGAAGCTCGATCGCCTGCTCGCGAAACACGACTCGATGGGACGCACGCAGGCCCGTCTTCTGATCGTGGCGGGACGAGTCAGGATCGACGGATGCCAGTGTCAGCAGATCGATCAGGAAGTGGATCGGTTCATGCGCGTGGAAATTGATGACACCACCCTCCAATCCCCCGAGCGACTCCTGCATCTGATGCTGAACAAGCCTGCTGGCGTGGTCAGCGCGACAATCGACGCCGAACATCCGACGGTGATCGATCTGATCGATGATCCGGACAAGCAATCGCTGCATCTCGTCGGTCGTCTCGATCGCAACACGACCGGGCTAGTCCTTCTCACGAACGATGGCCGCTGGTCGAAGGCTCTGATGGATCCTTCTCGAAAAGTGCCGAAGGTTTACCTCGTTGGGACTCGTGATCCGATTCCGGCCGAAGCGGTCAAGGCTTTTGCTCAAGGCTTCTATTTCCATACCGAGGACCTCACGACGCTGCCTGCCGAGCTTGAGATCCTTGGTGAACGCGAG
>JANOKL010000462.1:0-6282 GCA_031419215.1 Luteolibacter sp.
CTGAAGTAGCGGATGCGGCAGCGCAGCATGGCGGCGAGGCCGAGCTCAGGCAGGACGGTGCCGTTGTCATGGGCGGTGGTGTTGAGCTCGCCTTTGACTTTGGCTTTGAGAATGTGGCGGGCAGCTGTTAGATCGGCGCGATCGCTCTTTCTTTGGAGCGCGAGACCGAGGAGTTGCCGGTAGATTTTGGCAGCGTCCTGCCATTTCTCCGCCTCGAATCCGGCTCCACGATGGCTGAGGCTGGCGCGCACCAGCCCTTCGCGGGCCTTCTTACCGTTGCCTTTGTTTCCGCCGCCGATCGCTTCGCCGTAGCTGCTCCAGCGGTAGTCGGCGGGGTCTTTGACCATACCAGCTCTAACAGGATTGAGGTCGATGTAGGCGGCCATGGTGCGTGCGGCGATTCCGCTTTCGACGATGACGCTCTTGTAGCGCTGTTCCCAGAGGGTGCCGCTGCGTTCGTGGGTGCGATTGAACCAGCGGGTGAAGCGCTGGAGGAGGGTTTTCATGAACTCGCTGAGGGAGTGCATGCGGTAGGTGTGGCGGGCATGGATCTCCGCAGCCAGCGCGTCGTTTCCGGCCTGCCGCGCCTGCTGGAGTTCCAAGGCGACGCTGGCAACGAGGGCGGAGGATTGGATGGCGTCGAGGCGTTTGAGGAGGAGTTCGTCAGAGATCCCCTCTTCCGGTATCGGCGGGACTTCCAGAAGAATATGGAAGTGATTGGACATGAGGCAGTAGGAAAGCACGCGACAGCCGGAGAAGTTCTCCTGCATGCGCATGAACTTGCGGAACTGCTCACGCTCTTCATCGCCAAGGACGAATCGCCGGTCCACCACGCGGGAAAGGCAGTGGTAGATGGCGGGTTTGTCGTGGGAGTCCTTCCAAGGAGCAAGCCAGCGTGAGCGTCTCATGCCGCGAGGCTAGCCAGAGAGAAGAAGGCGACAAGAGGATTTTCTGCATATTGTCTGTCCCTTTGTAGAGAAGTCTGGTGGTCTCTTTGTATTTCTTTGCATCCGGTGGGCGGGGCGGATCTACGGACGATCCAGGAGGTCCTGGGCCATGAAGACATCACCACGCCGGAAATCTATCTACACGTGGCGGCGGGGCGGAATGGTCTTGGCGTGGTGAGTTCGCTGGATGCAGCGGCGCAGGTAAGTGGAGAATGGAAGGACGTCACTCCTTACCGTCCACAGTCGCACCGGAGACGAAGATCATGGCGTCACTCTTGACCTCGCCTTTTCCGAGATACATGCCCCAGCGGAAGGAGGTTTCTCCTGAAGGTCGGGCATAGGTTCCCTCGCCAACTTTCTTTTCGTTCAAGTAGACCTCGTAGTCGTGACCATTGTCGCGCACACGAAGGTGGAAGGATTTTCCGGTCATGCCGTTGGCGATCACCTTGTCGTCACCCCGACGGTGGTTGAGGATGACGTCGCCCTTGTCGTTCGTGTTGATCTGAACGGACCAGTCGTTCTCGTTGTTCTTCGCTTGGAAAATCGCCGCGCCGTGGGGCTTGATGAGGGTGTAGGTGCCGCTCCACTGGTGCCAGGCTCCGCGCTTCCAGTGCAGTTCGCTGAAGGCCTCGATGCGTGCCGCGTTCTCGCGATCATTGCGGACGTTTTCCTCACCCTTGAATAGCCTGAACACCTGGGTGTTGCCGTCCTCCTGATACCAGCGCGACCATTTCTCAAAGTCCGATCTGGGAATCGCGCTGTTCCCGAGAGTGTGGATCTTGATGGCCTTGGGGATAGAGCGCTTGGCCTCCGGAGTGGTTTCGACGAGGCGGTTGTCGACCTTGATCTTGGATCCGGTCACCCCGTCCTTGGAATTGTGGCCCTCCGGAATTTTCCCACGCTTCATCAGCTCGGGAAAGGTCGGATCGGAGCCCGTCTGCGTGAAGAGAGGTGCGGAAAGCCCCGCCTGCGCGGAAATGAGGCAGGCAACCAAAGTTGGAAGCGTTCTTTTCATCATGGCGGTGAAGTTTACGGCCAAACGCCGCCGAGACGAACAACAAACATCATTTCACGGCCTTTTCAGGCAGCAGCTTCTCGATCGAGGCGCTGACCTGTTCCGCGAGCTTCTCATAGCCTTCCGGCGTGAAATGGACGTCACCGGCCTTCATGGAGAACCTCCCGGCGAATCCCTTGCTCAGGGTGAACAGGTCGTCGGTGGCGATGTGGTGCTTTTTCATCACGCGCTCGGCGACTGCGTTGTATTTCACGTCATCGCCGACGAATCTTCCGTCCTCCCCTTCCGGCACCACCGTGGTGCTCGCCCAGATGAGTTTCGCGCCGGTGGCTTCCAGTCGGGTGACGAGCTGCTCCAGATTCTTTTCGTAGTTCTCGGGCGTGGTGGAGAGCTTCCCGCCGACCTTGTCTCGGTTGCCTTGGCTCTTCGAGCTCGGATTCCGATAGCAGAGGTCCCAGAGCCCCCAGTTGAAATGGATCACATCCCATTTCTGCGTGCCGAGCCAGGCGTCGATCTTCCCAAGGCCGATGGTGGTGTCGCCGCAGTTGTCCGGACCCTTCCCGTTCATCGGGCGGTAAAGGTTCGCCTTTCCGGCCAGCTTCCCGCGCACCGCCCGGGTGTAGCCGATGGAAATGGAGTCGCCGAGGATCAGGACATTGGGCAGCTTCGGATCCGCGGTGAAGCTCCACGATCCCTTCGTGTCTTCAACCGGCGTGAACGGCTTCTCGACTGCCAGGCCCGTGACGGAAAAAACGCCTAGCAGCAGCGCGGTTAGAGCAGGCGCTCCGATCCGACACCGAGCGATCACGCGACCGGGTTTCATATCGACGTGCGTCAAGCTTGCCGAAAGAGAAACTGTTGGAAGGGTTTGTGCGATCATGTCGGGAAACTCAGGGATGGCGTGCGTGGACTCAAGAGAAAGCGCCGACCTGCCTCGACCCGTCATCAGGGTCATCGAGGCTCTGCCCCGCTGTTCTTGACCAAGAGGCTGGGAGGAATGTCCAACACCTGCTTCTGCGCGAGCAGGCTTTCCTTCAATTTCTGATACGGCAGGTCCTGCACGGTCGATTTTTCCTTCACCGCAAGAGCGGCGGCGACACCGGCACTCTGGCCGATGATCATCCAGGTCGGCTCCACGCGGATGGAGCTGATACCGACATGAGTGCAGGAAAGCGCCACCGGCACCAGCAGGTTGGAGCACTCGGCAGGCTTCGGCAGGATGGCGCGATACGGGATGTGATACGGGTAACCGTGACCTTTTCCCTTCATTCTGACCGGCATGATGGTCCCCTCGTTGATGACTCTCCCGTCCTTCAATGCGACGCGCTGGCAGTCGTGCGAATCAATCGGGAAGGATGAAATCGCGATCGCGTCCTCCTTTTCCTGATTCACCAGGATGTCGTTCTGACTGATGACATGCTGGCCCTTCATCCGACGCCCTTCGCGGACGTAGAGCTGCGGCGAAAAGTGGCCGGTCTCCGGAAACTCGTCCTTGCACAGCCCGAGCTTGGAATATTCCGCACGGACGCCCTTAGGCACGTCTGGATCGGTCATGAGGAAATGATGGAACTCCAGCGTGTATTGCTTGTGCGCTTCCCAAATGGCCTTGCGCCCCGCCTCGTCCGCCTCGCTCCAGCCATTGCAGGCACCTACCAGGCCCAGCGAAAACTGTCCGCCGATCGAGTTGTTGCCATCGAACTTTCCGCCGGGAAGAGGATAGAGATCCCAGCCGACCTTGCCCTTGCCACCGGATTTAAAATATCGGCGGATGACCTCAAAGCGTGCGGGATCGTAGTGGGCGGGCTTTGGAAACGGCACGCGGTTCGATGGCTCACTGGTCAGGCACAGCCGGAAACTGTAAACCATCACATTCCCGTCACCCGCCTCTTCAGAACCCGGATCGGTCGCGGTCACCAGAGGCAGAAGCTTGCCCTCGGCATCCAGGCCCGAAACGTTCATCTTCGCCTTCGGATATTGTTTCCCAGCCAACGATTCGCCGAACTCCTTGCGCCCTTCGCGACCGATGGTCCAACCGACTCCCGCCGCCGCCAGCAAGTCCCCCTCGTAGGTGGCATCGATGAAGATCTTGGCGGAAAAATCGCCGTCGCTGGTGATCAAGCGGGTGATGCGAGCTCCCTCCTTTTTCAAGGACTTGAGGCGACGCTTGGTCAACACCTCGACCTTGGCCTCGTTCAGCATCTGCTTGGTAATGCGCGCCGCGACGTGGGGCTCGTAGGTCCACTTCGCCTGATCCTTGACGCTGACGGAATAGGGCAGCGTGACTCCACGGGAGATGTAATCCTTTTCAATCCGGCTGTGCCATTCGTCGAACAGGCCCATCACCGTGCTGCGGACGGTCTGGTTCGAGTCACTGAAACTGAGCCCGCCTGTGTTTACTCCGCCAACGTGATCGGTCGGCTCCAGCAGAATCACCGAGGCACCCCCACGCGCCGCCGCGATGGCCGCGCAAAAGCCGCCTGGCGTGGCCCCATAGACGATGACATCGGACTCCGATGCCGCACGGACCGGGGAAAGGGACATCCACGACAACGCGGCGAGCACCAGCGCCCGCGCGCCTTTTCCGGCCAGGTGCCCAACACGACTTTCATGGGTTTTCATAAGACTTGATTCTGTTAGCAGCTTGTTTCGATGCGCAATCTTGACGATCAGGACAGCCATCATCCCGTCACTTGGCCTTGGCTGGTTGGCTGCCGAGAGTTTTCAAACGGGCCAAAATTTCCACCGCTTGCCTAGCCTCTTCCTGTTTGCGGTGCTCCAGTCGCTCGGTCGCATCCAAAGTCAGGGCCTTGCGCTTGGCTCCATCCATGACCTGTTCCGCCGGGTCCTCGCTCTCTGGATAATCCCAGGTGTCGGTGCGGAAGCTCGGCAAGGGCAGCCACTCGTTTCCGTCCACCTTCAAATTCCCCATCGGACCGCCGGAGGCCCAGGCATAGCGGACTGCCACGGGCTCCTTCACCAGCGGACTCCAGACGTAGACCTTGGTGAAATCGCTCACCTTGCCAGCCACATTCGGATACGCGGCATGGGCCAGATAGAACTTGCCTGAAGCATCGGCGATCGAGAAACCTTCAAGCACCCTTGAATGATCGTCCGGCATCACTTTCTGGTCGAAGCTCAGCACCATGACGTCGCCCTCCGGCTGGGCCGAAAGCAGTGAACCGCTGCCCCACTCCACCTTTTTTCCGAATCCATAAACCGTGCTCAGCGCCCAGCGTGCCGCGCGAAAGCCATAGGCCAGCTTCTTTTTCGGATGCAGTCCCGGAATGCGGGTGTCGTAGTCGGGAATGAAGACCGTGTGGGCAGGATCGCCGACATCGGCCAACCCGAGCCGCTGGGCTTCGCGAAGATAGGCGGGCTCAGCGACCGTCATGGCCTCGAAGTTTTCAGTCGTCTGGACATCGCTGTCGCTGCCGCAACCAGCGATCACTCCGACCGGCAAGGCGGGATCGTTGAAATCCTCGCGCCAGCCCTCGACCATCAGCTTCAGCAGCACGCGGTAGCGCTTCGGCCGACAATCGAAACGGTTGTTGTAGCCCTGATGGAACAGCACTCCCTTGATGTTGAGCCCCTTGAACGCACCGAACATGCCGTTGTAACAGGAGGCGGCATCGCTCGGGCTTTTCCCGGGAATGTTCCACGACTTCAGGCTTTCGCGGACGAGCGCAGGCTTCGGTGGCAGCTTGTCCTCGGCAACTCCTTTCTTGCGATCGCGTTCGACCTGCCTTTCCCACTGCACCGACAGGTTGTTGACCGCCGCATCCCAATCGAACTCGCTCCGGCGCTTCTCGACCGAGTCCGCGTAGCGAGCCGCCAGTGGGTTGCTCGCGAACTTGTGACGGGGCACCAGACTCTCGATCGACGCGCCACCACGGGCGTTGTCGATCACTCCGATGGGAATTCCCGTGGCACGCTGCACGCGTGAGGCGAAGGCATAGCCGATGGCGGACATCCCGCCGGCCGTTTCCCGCGAGCAGACTGTCCAGCCCTCGACCGCCGCATCCGGCAGGTCGGTCTGGAGTTCGTAGGCCTCGTTGGGGGTGATCCGGAATTGCCGCAGCAGCGGCATGTCCGCCTGCGCGACTTCGAGATCGCCATCATTCACCTTGTCGAGACCCAGAGCCATGTTGCTCTGGCCATTCATCACCCACACATCGCCGATCACGAGATTGTCCAAGCGGATTGTCTCATCCCCGGAGGAAACGGTTAGATTGCGCGCTGTGGCGTCGACCGGATGGGCGGGAAACTTCACCTCCCAGCGACCCATATCACCGGCTGCGACAGCCTCCGCCTTTTCCGTGC
>JANOKL010000463.1:0-1247 GCA_031419215.1 Luteolibacter sp.
GTTTCGCGAATCCGGAGGAAAAGTGGAGGGATTCACCAACTGGCGCGTCATCTCGCATGACTCCCAGAAAACCGAGGTCGCTGCCGATTCACCAAACGGTGTGCTGACGGTCATCGTCTCGGAGCGCGACAACGTGGAGCGTGTTTCCTCGATCAACGTGATCAAGTGAGGCGTCCGCAGGTGATCGCGAGGACGGGTGAACCGAATCTGGCTGTCAGACCCCGTGAGGGATGCTAGACCGTGCGCATGGAGTTGCGCCAGTTGAGGGCCTTTGTCGAAATCACGGAAGCAGGCAGCATCACCGCCGCTGCCAAGGTGCTGAGGGTGACGCAGCCAGCGCTCAGTCGTCAGATCAAGGCACTGGAGGAGGAACTCGCTGTCACCCTGTTTGATCGCGGAGCGCATTCCGTCAGCCTGACCGCGGCTGGCGAAATCCTCAGAAGCGAGTCCGTCAAGCTGCTGCGGTTCAGCGAGGCCATGATCGAGAAAGTCCGCGCCGAAGCCTCCGGCGAACCGTTGCGGGTCGCTTACGCGCCGTCACTCGCCAGCGAGTTCATCGCCATCGCCATCGAACGCTTCAGCCAGATCCACAGCCGCGTGCGTGTCAGCCTTTCCGACCGCTCCTCTGCGGAAATGCACGCCGGTCTCGCGGCTGGAAAATTCGACCTCATCCTCGCCGTGCCCTGCCCGGGCGATGCGATCCGCTGGATGCCCTTGCGCGATTATGGCTGGGAGCTACTGCTGCCCGCAAACCATCCGCTCGCGGCGAAGAAGCTCATTTCCCCAGCCGATCTCGATGGCCAGAAGCTCTTGCTGTTAGAGCGCGAGAGCTATCCGGACTACTGGAACCGCGTGACGAAGTATTTCAAGGATCGCGGGCTCCAGGCGAAGATCGCCGGAGAGTTCGACGGTCGGGAAAGCCTCTCCTCCGCCGTCGAAGCGGGCATGGGCATCGCCCTCGTCGCGCAGGCCGGGAGAAAGGTCTCGCAAGGCCGTGACCGCAGCGTGCTGAAGCCACTCGCAGAGGAACCGGCGCGCACCGTGGTCGCCGCCGGCACCGCTGCCGACCGCGACTGCCCGGCCCGGGTTCTGGCCTTCATCGAGGAACTGAAACGCGCGGCGGCGGAGTCGTGACGGGCCTTCAGAGCGGCGGTGCTTCGGACGGAGGATCGGTTGCATTTTGAATCGGAACATCGGTTAAACGCTACCTTTCTCAGCCTACGCGAAGTCGCCTACACTCGTCGTTC
>JANOKL010000464.1:0-16629 GCA_031419215.1 Luteolibacter sp.
TCGTGGGCAAGATGCCCACGCTCCTTGAGGCTTCATCACCAGGTGTAGTGCACCTTGTAGGTCACGATCTTTTCCTCGTCCGGCTTGACGGTGACTGGGAACTCGATGGTGTGGCTGTCGAGCTTGCGGAAGTCGTCGGACTTGTCTTTCAGCTCCCAGTTGTCGAAGCGCGAGAGGTGCTCGACGACGCGGATCTCGATGGGCTCCTTCTTGTGGTTGCGGAGTTTGACCTCGAAGGTCTCGTCGAGCCACTTGTTGGTGGAATCCACCTTGTAGGCGGTGCGACGGCGCTCGCCGACGAGGTCGAAGGAGTTTCCAAGATACACGCGGACGGTTTCGTCCTTGGCGGTGTGGTCGATGTTGTTTTCCCCGGTGAACTGAAGCGAGCCGTCGTCATCCTGGCTGTAGAAACGCAGGCGTCCTTTTGGAAGGGCCATGCCGAGGTTGTTGTCCTTGCTGTTCTTGAACTCGCGCAGCGTCCAGACCTTCTTGTTGGTCGGCACGCCGTATTCGCCCTCGCCGCGATAGTAGTTCCACATGCCGTAGTTCATCGTCGCGCCGTCATAGACATAGATCTTCGGGGCCTTGACGCCGGTGCTGCGGATGAACTCGACCTGCTTCGTCTCCTGGCTGCGCAGGGTGACCGGGCGGCCGATCGTGTAGAGGTGGAACTCGTCGAAAGTTTTCTCGCTGACGGTTTCCTCCATCGCATCCGCCGCCATGGCCCTCATTGCCATGCTTTTTTGACGCTCAGCCCTCGGCTGCGGCTGCACCTTGTTCACATCGCCGGCCATGAGCTTGACCTTGGCCTGCTTGAAACCGGTGCCGCTCTGATTGTTGAAGGTGATCCAGCCGACGATGTCGATGGTGTCGCCCTTGTCCGCGGCGACGATGTTGTAGTCGGACTTCCAAGACAAACCGCCGGTGACGTAGGCGATCTCGGCATCGAACTTGGCCGCCTCGGCGGAGTTGAGGGTCCAGGTGAGCGTGGGGTTGAGGATGGTGTCATCGCCGAGGGCCGGGAAGATCGGTTCGCCGGGCAGGGAGAACCGGAGCTTCTGGTCCACCTCGATGATCGGCTGGGTGATCTGTCCGCCGGGCGTGTAGCCGCTGCGGATGATGGTTCCCTGCACGGTGCGGTCGGGTTTGTTGGGCTCGCGGACGAAGAATTCGATGGTCTTGCCCTCGTTGAGCTGGAGCATCAGGCCGGAGGAGACGGGATCGTTGCGATAGGCCTGCTCGAGGATCTGGAACTTCGCTTTTCCGGCCGAGTCGCGCAGGATCACCGAGTCGGTTTCCGCCAGGGCGGTCATGCCGGAGAAGCGCGCTTCATTGACGCCGGCCTTGAGGTCGAGCGGCAGGGTGTCGCGGACGACGGCGAAGTTCTGGTTGTAGATCGTCAGCGAGGGGTCCGCGCTGGCGGTGGCGGCGGTGCCGAGCAGGGAGAGGCCGGCGAGGCGGCGGAGGGTCATGGAGCGATGGTTTCTCATGGCGTGTGATGGAGTTCATGGAGGATGACACCCCAGCGGCGAAATCCTTGGCAGAAATCCGAACTTTCGGGTCGGGAGCGACTGCGGCTGGCCGACGGAACCATGGCAGTTGGGAATTTTTAGAGAAGACTCCGCCGCCCGGACGCTTCATGGTTGGCCAAGCCCACTCCTGGAACGCCTCACCTCCACTTTCCATGCAACCTTCCCTTTTCCGCCGTGCCGCGCTTGCTGCGGTGGCGTTTGCAACCTTCACCTCGGGTGCCCGTGCGGATCAGGCCAATTTCAACGAGGTGGGTCGCCAGGTGGCCATCATGCTTCAGAACGCCCATTTCGCGAGGCTGCCGTTCAATGAGGAAACCAGCCGTCGTTTCCTGGCGGAGTATCTGAAGCAACTCGATCCCTCGAAGATGTATTTCACGCAGAAGGATGTGGATCACTTCGGCAAGCTCTACGGCGACAAGCTCTTCAAGCTGCTCATTTCCAGCAAGACGATGGAGGTGGCGAACGATGTCCATGGCACCTTCAAGACCCGGGTGGCAACGCGGGGCGAAATGGCGAAGAAGTTCCTGAAGGACGCTGAACTGGATTTCAGCGCGAAGGAAGCGACTCCGCGGGATCGCGACGAGACCCCTTGGCCGAAGGATGATGCCGAGGCGGATGCCCGGGTGCGGGCGATGCTGAAGGAGGCGGTCCTTTCCGAAACCGTCGTGCGCGAGCTGCAGGCGAAGATGGCGAAGGATCAGGGCAAGCCCGACCCAACCCAGAGCGAGGTGCCGGCGAAGGAAAAGGTCACACTCCGCTATCATCGCTACCTCCACAGCGTCAGCGGTGCGGCCGAGGATGACATCGCCGATGGCCTCCTCCAGGCAGTTGCCCGCGCCTATGATCCGCACACGGATTACATGATCGACCGCGAGGCGAGCCGTTTCAATGACAGCATGCGAAACGAACTGGTCGGCATCGGCGCGGAGCTCAGGGCGGACGATGACGGCACCACCCGCATCATGGGCATCATGATCGGCGGACCGGCGGATCGTGAGGGCACGGTGCAACTGCGTGATCGCATTCTGGAGGTCGACACGAACAACTCCGGCACGTTCACCGACATTAAGTTCATGGACCAGGACAAGGTCGTCGGCCTGATCCGAGGCAAGGCCGGCACGACGGTCCGTCTGAAAGTGCAGCCCGCCACTGCGGCGGCCGGTGACACCAAGATTGTGGTCATCCCGCGTGGCAAGGTGGAGATCAAGGGCACGCAGGCCAGCGCCGGACTCCTCGATACGAAATCATCGGACGGCACGCCTCGTCGTCTCGGCTGGATTCAACTGCCTTCCTTTTACGCCGATTTCTCCAATCCTAAGATCCGCTGCGCCAAGGACGTCGAAGGGTTCCTGAAGCGTCTCGTCGCGGAAAAAGTCGACGGTCTGATCTTCGACGTGCGCGACAACGGCGGCGGCTCGCTGGAAGAGGTCCGCAGGATGACGGGCTTTTTCATCGGCAGTGGGCCGGTGGTGCAGGAGAAGACGACGCTCGGCCAGGTGAAGGCGTCCGATTCCGATGATCAGGAGGCGATTTACAAGGGACCGATGGTCGTGCTGATCAACAAGGCCAGTGCCTCCGCCAGCGAGATTCTTGCCGGAGCACTCCAGGACTGCAATCGGGCGGTCATCGTCGGCGACTCGTCCACCTTCGGAAAAGGCACCGTCCAGGAGGCGCTCGATGTCTCGAAGATGCTGCCGTTTTTCTCGGACCGCGATGGAGCCGGCATGTTGAAGCTGACGACGCGGAAGTTTTACCGGCCATCCGGCTCGTCGACGCAGCTTGAGGGAGTGGCCTCCGACATCGTGCTGCCAGGACCGGCGGACTCGATGGAGTTCGGCGAAAAGTTCCTCGATCACGCATTTCCCCACGACGCGATCAAGCCTGCGCCGGGATTCTGTCCGATGGATCAGAAGCAGTTGTTCCTGCCACAGCTCAAGGATCTCAGCGCGAAGCGGGTCAAAGCAGACAAGGACTTCGGCTACTACGCCGAGGACTCCAAGCGATCAGAAGAGCTGCGCAAGAAGAACTCCGTTTCACTCAATCTCGACGAGCGCCGCAAGGAACTGAGCGAGCTGGATGCGCGGCTGAGCCAGCGCAATGCCGAGCGCCGTGAACGCTTCAAGATGCTGGAGGCCGAGGACGCGAAGAACGTGAAGCTTTCGAAAATCACGCTCGCCGATCTCGCGGCTGGTGCGCCTTTCCACGCCTTCGACCCCTCCCAGGAAACCGCCGACTACCTCCGCCGCGCCAAGGACCCGATCGCCGAACTGAACGACACGCCCGAATGGCCGAGCGGGCTCGATCCGATCAAGCGTGAGGGCTTCAAGGTGCTGATGGATCTGGTCGATCTAACAAACGGCAAGACCGTCGCGGGAGGCAGCGAGAAGAAACCCGAGCCGGTCCACTGAGAGGTCGGCTTCAGGCGTCTGGCTTGGCTGGCTCCTCAGGCTTCGGCTCCAGCAGAGTGGCGCCTTTCAGCAGGCGGCAGAACTCTTTCTTCGTCGCTTCATGGTGCTCACCCGCACCGTCTTCGAGGTCCGCGATCTTTTTGTACTCCACGCCGAACCGCTCCAGGTAGGTGATCCGGATGTAGCCCGTTTTGGTCCGCCAGAGCTGGCCTTGCTGCAATCTCATGACCGAGGATGATCGGAGGCGCGTTCGATGGCCATGCTGTTTTGAGGTTTACGGCACTTTCGACGCCGATTATGGCTGCGTGGACAAGAATCGATGAATCCCTTCGCCGCCCTGTTCTTCAAAATCGCACGGCGGCTGATTCCGAGAACCGTCCGGATGCGGCTCAACAAGTATCGCGGCCCCGGCCTCGCTGCCCGCTTGAAACTCGGCCGTGACAAGAATCCCACAGTCCTGAGCGGGCCGTTCAAGGGCCTCCGCTATCCCACCTACGGCATCGGCAGCGAGTATTTCCCCAAGCTCCTCGGCACCTACGAGCTGGAGCTTCACCCGACGTTTCACCGGCTGGCCGACGAAACATTTCAAGACATCATCATCGTCGGCGCAGGCGAAGGCTATTACGTCGGCGGGCTGGCCCGGATGTTTCCGTCGGCGAGGATCGTGTGCTTCGAGGGCGACCCCGATGGTCAGACCGCCGTCGCGGAAATGGCGGTGGCGAATGAGTTCAGCGGACGTCTCGACAACCGCGGCTTCTGCAAACCTGACGACCTGCGGGCCGTTCTGCCGGAAAGCGGTCGGCCGCTGCTGGTGATGGACGTGGAAGGCGGCGAACGGCAACTGCTCGATCCCGAGGCAATCCCGGCACTTTCCTGCACGGTGATCGTGGTGGAGGTCCACGACTGCTTCGAGCCCGGCCTGGACGTACTACTGCGCCAGCGTTTCCAAGCGACCCATCAATGCGAGGACATCCTTTCCCAACCGCGAACCCTGGTTGACACCCGTGGCCTGCCGCTTTTCGATGATCTGCGCCCGCACGTGCTTCCTCTGATGAACGAAGGCCGGCCCGCCCGGATGCGCTGGTTCGTCCTCACCCCGCTCGCGTGACTTCCTTAGAAACAATCCAGCACCTCGACCAGTATCCGTCGCCGATGAAACGCATCCTCCTTCTCGCCCTCGTCCCCTGCGTCCACGCGGGCGATGTCACCTTCACCAAACAAGTCGTCACCGAGGAATTCGTCGCGGAAGGCGCAGCGGTGGCGGACTTCAATGGCGATGGAACGAAGGACATCGCCGCCGGAGCCTATCTCTGGCTCGGGCCGAAGTTCGACCAACGAGTCGCCTACACCACGCCACCCACGACGCCTTACGATGGCGCCAAGGGCTCCTCGAACTACTTCCTGGCCGACAGCGCAGACCTGAACAGCGACGGCAAAATGGACATCGTCGTCTTCGACTACCCGGGCAAGCAGACCTGGGGTTTCCTCAATCCCGGAAAGCCCGGCGAACTCTGGAACAAATACTCACTGCTCGACTCCACCGACGGCGAATCGCCCGCGCTCGGCGATGTCACGGGCGACGGCAAGCCGGAGATCCTCGCCCTCAGCGGCGGCTCCCCCGGCTACGCTGAAATCGCTTGGGGAAAACCCGGTGAGCCTGCGAAATTTCAAGCCGTCGGACCCTCCGAGCCGAAGCGCTACCAGCGCTACACCCACGGCTACGGCGCGGGCGATCTGAATGGTGACAAGCGCGTTGATCTGCTGGAGAAGGACGGCTGGTATGAACAGCCTGCCGAGGGTGGAAAAGCCTGGACCTTTCACCCGGTGAAATTCAGCCCGCCAAAGCAAAATGGCGGTGCGCAGATGCTCGTCTTTGATGTGAACGGCGATGGCCGCAACGACGTGGTCACCGCCTACAACGCCCACGGATACGGCCTTGGCTGGTTCGAGCAAGCGGCGGATGGAAATTTCACCGACCACCAGATCCTCCCCCCGGAAGCGATCAAGACTCCGGGAGCGGTCAGTTTTTCCCAGCTCCATGCCCTGGCCGCTGCGGATTTCAATGGCGATGGCGTCACCGACTTCGTCACCGGCAAGCGCCGCTGGGCCCACGGTCCGAATGGCGACCCGGAGCCTAACAGCGACTCGGTGCTCTACTGGTTCGAGACGAAGCGCGATGGCAAGGGCGGCGCGGAAATCATCCCGCATGAAATCGACCGTAACTCTGGAGTAGGCACCCAGGTCACCGCCACCGATGTCAACGGCGACGGCAAGTCCGACGTCGTCGTGGCAAACAAGAACGGCGTGTTCGTGTTTCGTCAGAACAAGTAGCTTGGTCGAATTTCGGTAGTCCGTCAGGACTCACCTGCATCCTTCAAGACCCTGGCTTCCAGTTCATCTGAAATCCAAAACGACGCCTGTTCCCTGAGTTCACGTATCACCAAGGCCACACTAACCAAAAGACCTTTGCGCTTTGCTGCACTCGCAACCCCTAGAATGCCAATGGTGGTCAGCCCGGCACGTTGCGCGGCGGCCCGACCGCGTTTCTCATCCATCAGCAGAAAATCGGCATCAATCTCCAGGGCCAGGGCGATGGCCTCACTTTCACCAGCATCCAGTTCACGGCGAAAATCCTCAACCACCGACCTGCCCCTCACACTCACGGACCGGATCCAGGGCGGCAGGGCCACATGCGAGACGGCCAGTTCGTCGGCGACGGCTTCCGGAACTACAACGACTCCGAAAATATCGAACAGCAATTCGACACGCCCGATTTGGATCAACGCCGTAACGACCGAGGTATCGCTGACGACGATCATCAGTGAAAGAGCTTCTCGATTGCCACAAGATCCTCTTCGAAGTCCCGGACATCATAATCCACGGTGACTCCACGCTTTCCGAGCTCATGTTGGAATGCCGGTCTTGGAAGCCCCGCGATCCGCGCCGCGCGGCCCATACTGATCTTGCGGTCGCGATACAACGCCACGACCACCTCTAGCTTGGCCAGCTCCGGCGTCATCCCCGTTCCTTCAAAAACGGCATCTGGCAGTTCAACTTCCACAGCTTTTTGGAATAGCACCAGAAGGGCCATGAAGCAAGGAATCTGGTAGCGATGTTCTCGATGAGGACCTAGACGGTGTTCGCAGTTTCACGCAGGGAGGGGACGCATTTTTTGCGCGACTGATCAACTTTTAGAGTGTATAAGCGCAATACCTCTGCATGATCGACCTTGCCAAATGACTCGCATCACCACCGCTTTTGGGTTTCTTTTCACCACCCTGCCGTTGCTGGCATTGGATGTGGACAATGATGGCATGTGCGATGTCTGGGAGGCTCGCTATCACGCCACCACCCTGCCTCCGGGGGCGGATGACGATGGGGATGGCGTTTCGAACCTGGACGAGTCGAGGGCCGGAACGAATCCCTTCGATGGCAATTCCCGACATGCCGCTTCGATCGCCTCACAGGCCGGAGCGTTTCACATCAGCGTCGCGAGCCAGCTCGGGAAGAATTATCAACTCACTTCCTGCCTGACCTTGGATGGTCCGTGGCTGCCGGTCGGATCAGCCATCGCCGGCACCGGCAACGCGCTCGACCTCACGGCCCCTGCTGCGGGAGGAAAGGGCTTCTTCCGCGTCGCGGTCGCCGATCTGGATGCCGATGCCGATGGCCTGAACGACTGGGCCGAGCGGCAGTTGACGGGCTTGGACCCAAATGTGGCGGACACTTTTGGAGGAGGCGTTCCGGGAAACGACCTCGCCGTTGCCACCGAGATGCTGCAGATGCTGCGGGATGGCAATGTCTCGATCGCGGTCACTGCGGCCACCGCCTATGAGAAGGAAAACGAGGCGGCTGCGCTGACTGTTTCCCGCTCCAGCGCGCCGGGCTACCCGATGACGCTTTTCCTGAAATCGGCGGGCGCGACCCATTCAACCAAGTCCTCCGCCGCCGGTGATGACTATGCGCTGAAGGATTCCTCGAATCAGGTGACGACCCGCCTGGTGATCCCTGCTGGAGAATTCTCCACTTCATTTTCCATCACACCGACCACCGACACCAGGACCGAGGTCCCCGAACAACTCCGGGTCCTCATCGGCGGCTCGACCCTGGAGGGCGCGGTTGCGATCGCAGACGCCAAACCGCTGGCTGCCAACCAGCGACTGCTCGTCGCCTACCTCGGCGCCAGTCCCGGTATCAGCACCTTGGGCAGGGGCATCGCGACGATCCTGCTCGAGGGCAACAATGACTTCGCCACGGTCGCCGTTTCCTTCTCAAACCTCAACTCACCGGTGAACTCGGTGCAGGTGGTGAACACCTCCGCCTTGATCCTTCAATCCGTTCCCCCCTTCGCCTATGGCGGTCAGCTCTGGTCCATCCGCGCCAGCCAGTCGTTCACCACCGACCAGTCGGTGCTCGATGCCCTGCTGAGCGGAAGCGTCAAGCTCGGCGTCTACACCATGGCGAATGTGAGCGGGGAGATCGAGGCACCGTTTCTTGCCACCAACGGCTCTACAATATTCCAGACTCCGCCCGCAGCCACGCCTGTTGGAACGCTTTCGGGCACCGCGCTGGATCGGGACATCGTGCGCTTCCTCACGCAGGCAAGCTTCGGGCCGACGCCCGCCCTGATCACGGACCTCCAGACGAGGGTTGCCAACGCCGGCGGAGACCAGATCGCGGCCTACAGCGCCTGGATCGATGAGCAGTTCACCGTGCCCTCGCCCTCGCTGCTCGCCTACACCACGGCGGCGAACCAGCAGGAGATCCTAAGCCGCGCAGCGCTGCCGATCACGGACGTCAACTACAGCGCCGCTTACGACCCGAACAGCAACAACCGCCGCCGCGGCTGGTGGCTGCACTCCCTCCACGCGCCCGATCACCTCCGGCAGCGCGTGGCCTTCGCCCTCAGTGAAATCTTCGTCATTTCGGAAATCGACAGCCTGATCATGGACCGTTCCTACGGGGCCGCGAATTACTACGACATGCTTCGTACCAATGCCTCTGGATCGTATCGCGACCTGCTGGAAGGAGTCTCCACCCATCCGATGATGGGCTACTACCTCTCGCACCTCCGGAACTCCAAAGCGACCTACGACACTGGTGGAAACGTGGTGACTTCGCCGGATGAAAACTACGCCCGCGAGATCATGCAGCTTTTCTCGATCGGACTGGTGCAACTTCATCCCGACGGCTCTCTGAAACTCGGATCGAACGGCCTTCCGATCACCGCCTACACCCAGACCGACATCACCGAGATGGCGCGGGTGTTCACGGGTTGGTCGTTCAGCCAGTACAACAATCCATCCACTTCCAACAACGTCTTTCCCAACGCCAGCTTCACCCGTAACAACGGCAGCGAGCGCTTCGAGGCCCAGTGGACTTCACCCATGGCGATGTTTCCCGCCAATCACGACATCGGAGCCAAGTCGATGATCGGCCTCTCGCTGCCCGCCAATCAAACCGGGCAGAAGGATCTCTCGGATGTAGTCACCCATCTTTCAAACCACTCAAACACCGCGCCTTTCATCTGCCGTCGCCTGATCCAGAGACTGGTCACTTCAAATCCCTCGGCCGGCTACCTCTATCGGGTCTCGAACGTGTTCACTTCTTCGGGCGGAAACTTCCCAGCAGTTGTAAAGGCCATTCTGCTCGACCCGGAAGCGCGGTCACAGAGCCAGGCGCTTTCGCTGACGAGCTCGGGAAAACCACGCGAGCCCATCGTCCGCGCCACCGCGTTCCTGAGAGCCTTCGGGGCGAAGTCCCAGCTCCCGCTTTCCGACCTGTCAGCGTATGGATTCCCGTCCACAGAGCTGGCGAAGTTTCCTGTCGGCACCACGCGTCCGAGACTCAGCAACAGCACCGCCGCACTTGCCCAAAGCCCGCTGGCGGCGCCCACCGTCTTCAACTGGTTCCTCCCGGATTACTCGCCCTCCGGACTGCTGGCCGCCAACGGACTCAACTCGCCCGAGCTTCAACTCGCCAACGAGAACACGGTTATCCAGAGCTCCAATTTCATTTACACCCCAATCTTTGGTGGCTCACCCAGCGTCTCCAACCTCGTCGATCAAAACCTGTCGCCTTACAGCTACGGGACGAGCGCGCACAACGTACTGATCGACGTGACTCCACTCAACGCACTCTACATGGCGGTCGTGGATCTGAACGGTGACGGCCTGTTCACCAGTCTCGACGTCGGCACCTTCAACAACGCCACCAAGATCGCCGAGGCCTGCACTGCGGTGGTCGACCGGATCGATTTCCTGCTCTGCGCCGGTGGCCTCAACGCCCGCTACGGCAACACCGCCGGAAAGCCGCGCAAGGTGATCCTTGATGCCGTCGCTTCCATCTCCGCCTCAGGAAACAGCTCCAACAGCGCAACCAATCAGGCCACCTACATGCGCGATCGCATCCGCGTCGCCCTTTGGCTCGTATCGTCCTCGCCCGAGTGCGTGATTCAAAAATAAAGCCCTCTTCCGCCGTCATGAAAAAACACCAACAGGAAGACCTCCGCAGCCGACGGGATTTCCTCCGTCAGTCCGCTTGTGCCTCGCTCGGAGTCACCGGCTTGGTCAACGCCCTCGCCCAGATGCGCCTGATGACCGCCGCCATGGCCCAGGGTCCGGGAGGTGGCGGCTACAAGGCCCTCGTCTGTCTTTTCCTGAATGGTGGTCACGATTCCAACAACCTGCTCGTGCCTTCCGGTGATCCCGCCAGCAGTGCGCTGCGAGCCGAATATCAAACCGGGCGCGGCGTGCTCGCGCTTGATCGCACCACGCTCGCCCCGCTGAACGTTCCGCCCACGACGAAGACCTTCGATCGTCATCACGGCGGTATGTTCCATCCCATGGGCGCGCATCCCAACGCCCCTGCCCTCGCCACGCTCTTCAACGAGGGAAAGCTCGCCTTCATCAGCAACGTCGGCACCCTCGCCTTCCCCGTCGCCAACCGGACCGAATATCTCAGCGGAGCGATTCCCCTGCCACCGCAGTTGTTCTCCCACTCCGACCAGCAGACGCAGTGGCAGTCCTCCGTCTCCGACAAGCCCTTCACCTCCGGCTGGGGAGGTCGCGCGGCGGATCTACTGAATTCCTCGTACAACAGCAGCGGCAGCTCGAAGGTGTCGATGTCGATCTCGCTGGCCGGGATCAATTCCTTCCAGGTTGGCACATCGGGTCAAGTGACGCAGTACGTCGTCAATTCAACGGGGACGGTTCCACTCAGCGGCTTCAGCAACACGCCCGATGCGACCGACAACAATCCCTACGACGGGGCGTTCCTTTCTGGGGGATCTTACGATCTCACCCGCGACCAAGGGAAACGCCTCAAGGCCTTCGAGGACATCATGAAGCTCACCCACTCGAACCTGCATGAGGAGGAATACAACCGCGTCGTCGCCCGTGCCCGTGCAACAGAAGGCACGGTCGGTGCCGCCCTGACCGCTGCGGCAGCAACGGGTGTGGACTTCAATGCACTCTTCACCGCTGCCGGAGCCACCACCTCGCTCGGGAATCAGCTCAAGATGATCGCCCGGCTCATCGCTGGCCGCAACGTCCTCGGCAACAACCGCCAGATCTTCTTCTGCCAGGTCGGCGGCTACGACACGCATCAGACTCTGCTCACTTCACACGGCAATCTGGTCACCGAGCTCAACAACTCCCTCAAGGCCTTCCACGACACGCTCCAGGCACTCGGCGTTTGGAATGACGTCGTCACTTTCACCGCCTCCGATTTCAACCGCACCCTCACCGCGAACAACGCCGATGCCACCAAGGCCGGCTCCGATCACGGCTGGGGCGGCCACGCGATGGTGATGGGCGGAGCAGTCCACGGCGGCGACATCTACGGCCATTTCCCCACCTTGAAAACCGGAGCGGTCACCGGCTCGCTCGATGCCGGCTCGACCCGTGGCCGATGGATTCCGGGGACATCAGTCGATCAATACTCTTCCGTGCTCACCTCATGGATGGGCGCGGGGACCAACGAGATCGGAGCCATTTTTCCGAACCTCGGCCGCTTCGACAATCCCTTCACCCAATCGTCCGCGAATCTTGCTTTCATCTGATTCGCGATGACCCGGCGAAATCAGATTTTCCTCCTCCTCGGCATCGTGTCGCTGGTGGCTTCGTTCTTCTTCGGACGGCCCGATCAAGCGAAGCAGGCCCCGGCACCGCCGCCTGCTCCGGTCGAAATCGTCCGCCCGCCGCCAGTTCCGGCTCCCGACTCCTCACCCATCATCGCACTTCCGGTCACGGAAGCCGCCGCGACCCTGAACACCGCCGACACCTTGCCGGCGGACGATCTTTCCACCCTTGATCTGCTGTTCGCCGAGTTCCGGAAAAACCATGGCGGCAACCCGGTCGGCGAGAACGAGGAAATCACCGCCGCGCTGCTGGGAAAAAACCCGAAGCACCTCGCCTACCTGCCCGCCTCCGGTTCGTTTCTCGATGGCTCCAGAAAACTCATCGACCGCTGGGGGACGCCGTATGTCTTTCATTCGCTCACCGCCTCCCGCACCGAGATCCGCTCGGCGGGTCCGGATCGGGAGCTTTGGACTGTGGATGACGTCACTCTAACGCCCTGATGTTCGCGACTTGAAGCTCATGGAAATTCCGCGTTTCCACCCTCACGGTTTTCAGCTATCCTCTTCCCGTGCAAAGTCTCAGTGATCAAATTCCCAATCTCTCGACGACCGAAAAGCTGATGGCGATGGAGAGCCTGTGGAGCAGTCTCCACGAGACATTTGAGCAGTCCGATCCTCCCGACTGGCACCGCACACTTTTGAAGGAAAGACTGCGGCTGATCGAGTCGGGCCAAGCCGTCTATGAGGATTGGAATCAGGCCAAGAACGAATTAAGAGCGAGGATGGCGTGAAAATCGAGGTTCTCGATCAAGCCAAGGAAGACCTCTTCGACGGCTACCTTTGTTTTCCAGGGACATCTGCGCCAGAGTGACGTTTGGATTTGAGCCGCCGGGCGCCCTGATCATTTGACAAGCCGTCGCGATGGGGCGTTGCTCGGGCATGTCCAAGATCCTTGCCTGCCTCGTTGCCTGCTCCTCGTTCGCGTCTGCCGCCATCGTGGAAAAGACCGTCATCTATGAGCAGGGCGGCAAAAAGCTGGAGGGCTGCCACGTTTACGATGACGCCGTCACCGGCAAGCGTCCGGCCGTTCTCGTGATCCACCAGTGGACCGGCCTGACGAACTACGAGAAGGAGCGTAGCAGGATGCTGGCGAAGCTCGGCTACAACGTCTTCGCCGCTGACATTTACGGGCAGGGCGTCCGTCCGGTTCCGCCCGCCGCTGGGCAGGAGGCCGGGAAATACAAGGCCGACCGCAAGCTTTACCGCGCCCGCCTGATGGCCGCGCTCGATCAGTTGACGAAGGATGAACGCACCGACGCCACCAAGCTCGGCGCGATCGGTTACTGCTTCGGCGGCATGGGCGCATTGGAGTTCGCGCGCGCCGGAGTCGATCTGAAGGGCGTCGTTTCCTTCCACGGCAGCCTCGATGCCGCCGAGGGATTCGCTGCAGCGAAGGATGGCGTGAAGGCGAAGGTGCTCGTGCTTCACGGAGCCGATGATCCCTTCGCGCCCGCTGCGCAGGTGGAGGCCCTGAAGAAGGAAATGGAAGCTGCAGGCGTGGACTCGAAGGTCGTGCTCTATCCCGGAGCCGTGCATTCCTTCACCCATCCCTCCGCAGGAAACGATCCCTCGAAAGGAGCCGCCTACAACGAAAAGGCCGACAAGGAATCCTGGGAAGCTATGAAGACCTTTTTCGACGGCCTCTTCGCCAAGACCCAGCCGTGACTTCCAAATCTGGCGGGACTCGTTTCAAAATAGATCATCGGAAAGATCGTCGCTATTTTTGAATTTTTTCTGATCAATTTTTCTACAATTCATTCATTTTGAGTATTGAAATTCCGATTATGATCGACGAAAAGATCATCGGAAATGCCGCCCAACCCCTCACTTTATCGCTCCGTTATCTCGATGGAGCCGCTCCTGCCGGAATCGGGACGAGGTCTCCTTTCCGAGCTGAGCGCGGAAATATTCCGCCGTTCGGGTGAGCTGACCCAGCGGATTCCCTCGCCTCACGTGCGTCGGGAAATCGCCCGTGTGGCACGGGGGATGAACAGCTACTACTCGAACCTCATCGAGGGCCACAAGACGCTGCCGCGCGATATCGAGCGCGCCTTGCAGCAGGAATTCGACTCCGGTTCGGACAAGCGTCGCAACCAGGAACTCAGCGCGGCCCACGTGCGGACCGAGATCGCCATGCGGGATCGTCTCCGTGTTGAGCCTGCACTCGATGCCTTTTCACCCGACTTCATCCAGTGGCTGCATCATGAGTTCTATTCGCATCTTCCGGAAGACGCCTGGTTCACGGAGTCCGAAGCTGGCCTCCAATACCCTCTCACTCCGGGCAGTCTGCGGGGATACGTTGTTCAAGTGGGACGACACACCCCACCCGAGCCGACCACCTTGCCCGTGTTTCTGGAGCGCTTCCATCAGGTGTATGCGGACTCCCGGATTCAGGCGACGGACCGCCTGATCTCGCTCACTGCCGCGCATCATCGGCTGGCGTGGATCCATCCCTTTGGCGATGGCAATGGGCGCGTGGCCCGACTTCAAACGCAGGCCGCCATGATCCGCCGTGGAGTGGATGGCGAAGGGCTGTGGACCCTTTCGCGAGGACTGGCCCGTCAGAAGCAAACCTACTTCAGCAAACTGGCCGGAGCCGATGCAGCGCGCAGCGGTGACCTTGATGGCCGGGGAAATTTGAGTGATCGAGGCTTGTCCGAGTTCTGCCTCTTTCTCCTGCAAACCATCCTCGATCAAATGACCTTCATGGTCGGGCTGGTCGAGCCATTCACCCTCGCCGAACGGATCGAACGCTATCTTGGATTCGTGCGGACCGATCTGGATGAAACCCTGCGGGGGCGCTTGTCCCGTCTGCTACGCGCCTTGGTTTGGGAGGGAGAAATTCCACGTGGCAAGGTGCCCGAGCTACTTGGGGTGAAAGGCACCACCGCGCGGGACGTGATCCGCCAAGCGATTCGCGAGGGACTGGTCACATCCGACTCGGAGAAGCGCCCCCTGAGGATCGCGTTTCCGGACAAGGTGGTGGAATACTATTTTCCGGGTCTATTCACGGACTTGCCGGTGGATTGATTCGCCTCACGCAATCGCCACGGACGGCTCGTTTCACCTGACTTCAAGACGATCAGGGACCATCTGCATATCCTTCATAAAGCCGAGGGGTGACGGAAGCGTCCAATCCAGAAACTACCACCACTAAATCAAATGGAATTCTCCGGTCGACTTTCCCGATTTCACAACCAAATCCAGCCCAACCTCTCGTGTGTTGAAAAGTTCTTTGTTCGTTCCGACGGATTTGAATGGGTCTGACCATCCCCCCGGAAATAACACTTATCTCAACTCCTTTATTTAAAATCGTTAGGCTTATTTTTTTCTTTTTTTCATCGCTTATATACGGAACGCCTGCCACGCCCAGTTTCATACTTGGGCTGGTTGATTGAATGCGGTATTCGCTTGTAGTGCCGTTTTTTTCTCGGGTATTGATTCGGGGGCTATGCGTTTTAGAATACGATGGCATGCAGTTTGTGACGCCGGAAAAAATGATCACGGACAAAAGTAAATAGATTAAATTCTTAATTACCACATTCATCATGTTATTTATACCGACACTTAAGGGCCATCTGCATAGGCCTCGAACAAGATTGGGCTTACAGACGCATCCAATCCTGAGACCAACAAATCCATATTAAAATCGATATTTTTCTCCATTCTTCCTATTTGACAGCCTATACCCCTCCCGTCAGGATAAGCGAAAACCCGCCTTTCATTCCGACCCATCAGGATGGGTCTAATTGCATCACCTGAAAGCACACTTATCTCATTACCTCTATTGATAATAGTCAGCTCCAAATTATTCATCGCCTCGTCATCCATATCAAAAGCGCCAGGGACTCCGATCTTCATCCAAGGACTCCTCGATCTTATATTGTATTCATACGTAATTACTCCGTTGGTATTTCTGCACGACCGAGGCTTGTGGCCCTTCGTATAGGAAGGCAGGCAGCTTGTAAAAAGACACATAGGCAGCGCGAAAAATAGTCTTATATACTTAATATTGGGAAATTTCATGGCCAGTATAGATATTCTATTTGTCGGGCGTCTTACCAAGATAAATCGGAGCCCCTCTTGTCTCATCGTTTAGATTAGGCAGGAATGCTCCGGCATGTTCTGACTGGGAGAAGAATCTGGAAGAAATGTTGTATCCAGTATCTTTCAAGATTGATCTCACGAAAGAATTGCTATTGTTTCCATAGGGCGGGAGATCATACCTCGATCCACGCCAATTCTTGAGAGGTGCGCCTAGCCTGAAATTATGTTCTGCGTATGGATATGCATCCATAGCGCTCACGATTTTCTTCCAATGTGCTTCGTTCGCGCAAGTTCTAACGACATGAAAGCGTTTAGGGCTAGGATCTTTTGCGAAGTCAATCGGCCCGACACTTGAGATTGCCTGATGGACGTTTACGTTTCTTGTCGCGTTTCCAATCCCACTCTTGACTTTCTTCCTCCACCCATATCCTGGATTATTTGTCAGCTCGATTCCTTTGTTCATTGTCGCTCCACCAGGCGCCGAGCTTGAATAAAATTCGTC
>JANOKL010000465.1:0-4415 GCA_031419215.1 Luteolibacter sp.
TTCAAGCGCCAAGCCCCATCCATATGAAAGGCAGGGCGCTTGGAAAGCGCCGCCACGAGCCTACTTCAGGACCACTTCCTTCGTGATCGCGGCGGCTTCCTTTTCATCGAGCTGCCTCGACCACTTCACGCGCTTCTCCGCTTTCCCGCCTTCTCCGGTCGAACGAAATTCCGCATAGCGGGCGGTCTTCTCGTTTTCGGGCTTGCGCCAGTTTTCCCAACCTTCCGGTGAGATCCCCTTGCCCATGTCGCAGTTCAGCCAGATCACGGAGCCATAGGGTCGCCACGGACGACCGAGAAATACGGTTCCTTTTTCGAGCTTCGCCACCGTCACCCGACAGTGATCAAACACGAACCCGAAGGCCTGCGTCTCCGGCGTGGAGGCCGCGGTGATGTAGCCGGAGGACTTCGCGTGGATCTCACAGTCACGAAAGTAAGCCGCCGCCGCTCCGAAGATGAAATCGACGTGGCCTTCGAGGTAGCACTTCTCAAACGAAACCTTTCCCGAACTCAGCAACAACGTGTCCTGCCAGCCCAGGAATCGACAGTTCGTGAACGTGCCACTGTTGGAGTTCAGCGCGACCGCGAGAGCCTGGCTGCCTTGTCCGAAGTCGTTCTCAAAGGTGATCCCGCTCGCAGAAATCGTAGGGCAGCGGAAACTGATCGTCGCGGAGTTCGTGGTGCCCACCGGGGTCCCGTCGGGCTTCAGGGAACTCGCTGCGAGATTGAAGACGAGCTTCGTGGTGTCAGCCCCCGCGCCTTTCAGGATCACGTCGCCGAGGTCAGTGGGAACCAGGATGCGCTCTCGATAGGTGCCAGGCGCGATGTTGATGATGACTCCGCTTTTGGAAGGCTTCGCCACTGCGGCATCGACGGCCTTCTGGATGCTTGGGAAAGCTCCGCTCTTCGACGGGTCCACCACGAATGTTTCTGGCGCGGCGTCTAGCGTGATCGTGAGGCAAAAGAGAAGAAATTGAACCACGAATGGACAAGAATTCACACGAATTGATTTCAATTTCATTGCGTTAGATTTTCGTCCGTTGGCGTTCATTCGCGATGGAATCAATGAGTGGGCAAGGCGTCCAAAACGACTTCATTCCAGCCGGGAATCTTCAGTCCCTTAAGGGCCTTCGCGACAAAGGAGGCATTGAGTTCCGCACCGGATTGAAGCGTGTGGGTGTGGTCAGTGGGACCGAAGAGTTCACTGGAAACCTTCGACTCACCTAGCCTGTCGTATTCATCACCGACGAGTTGATTGAGATCGATGAATCCAACGCCCTCGGCCTCGGCGACCTGCTTCGCCCAGGCAGCATAATCCCCGGTCGAGCGCTGGATTTTTCCATCCTTCCAAAGGTTGCGCGGCACCAGCGAGCAGATCACCGGCGTGGCTCCGGCTGCCTTCGTTTCATGGATGTACTGGCGGAGATACCAGCCGTAGCTGCGGACGGTTTCAGGGTTCTGGGTTTCCGCGATGACGACGTCCTTCGTTTCATCGCCGACGCCATCAATCGAGGCGCGGGCGCGATCCTTGTCGAAAGGTCCGCCGTCGTTGTGGCCCATCTGGATCAGGACGAGGTCGCCGGGCTTCATCTCATCGCGCAAGTTCTGCCAAAGCCCCTCGCGGATGTAGCTGCGGCTGCTGCGCCCCCCGAGTGCGCGGTTGTGCGTCTCGACCTTCGACTGATCGAACCTGGCCTTCGCCGGGTCGCCCCAGCCGAGGAGTCCCTTGCCGCTGTTCTTCACCGTGGAGTCGCCGACGAAGAAGACCGCGGGCTTGTCGCGCTTCGAGATGCTGGGAGAGGAAAAACCCGGGCCATCTGTCCGGAATGGCAGCGCGGGCAGGTTGGCGGCGTTGTAAAAATTTGCAGTGTCCGGATAGTCCCCCCACGCGTAGCGGACCACCTTCGGCTGCGGCACGGAGGCATGGGAGACGACCACGCTGTCGCCCTCAATTTTTGCGTCCGCCCACACGAATTTCCCATCTGCTCCGGCGATGGCGAATCCCCTCAGCGGCCCGCCTTTTGACATGAGTCCGCCATCGACATGGCGGAAGCGCAGTCGCATCGAGGAGCCTTCCACGGTGGCGTCCTGATACACCGGACCCGACGATGGCAGTGGACGATCATACTGGATGCGCTGGCCATAGGTCAGTCCCAGTGCGGAAAGCGCCAAGCGCAGTCCGATGTCCTGCTTGTTGCGCGGATGAACATCCTTTTCCTCACCGATGTCGACTGCTGAGGCGATGCCCGTTTCCGGCAGCTCTAACAGGGAGCACTGTGCCTCGCGAAATGAGGCCAGACGGCTGTCGGCGGGCTCAGGTTTCGCGGCGTTGTAACCAGCCAGCAGCACCGCATGAAACGCAAAATGCTCCTGCTGCCAGCGTGTCCTCCAGTCCTTGACGAGTGCCTGCTGAAGACTGCGGTAAAGTTTCGCGTCGCCGGTGTTCGACTCACCCTGATACCAGATCACGCCCTTCACGGCATAGGGAAGGACCGGCGCGATCATGCCGTTGAACATCACCGTCGGGTTGTGCTGGTCCTGCACCGGATCAGGATGCGCGGGTGCTCGACTTGGCTTCTTGCCAGCGGCCTTCGCAGCCTCGGCAGCGACTTTCCACTTCGCCATTGCAGCATCGTAGTCGGCCAGTGCATTCGGCTTCACGGCGAAATCCCCACGCTTTTTCGCGAAGGTATCGAGCAGGCCCTTGAACAACGGATCGGCTGTTAGAGCTTCGCGGCTGATCCACGCCTCAGCGGTGCTCGCCCCGTAGGCGGATGTCACCAACCCCACCGGAACCTTGAGGTCCTGATGCAGCTTCCTGCCGAAGAAATACGCCACCGCCGAGAAATCCCCGACCGCTTCCGGCGAGCAAACCTTCCACTCCCCCAGCGCGGTTTTCATCGGCTCCGCGGACCGACACCACTCAGTCGTGAACATCCGTATCTGCGGAAACTTCGCCTCGGCTATTTCCTTTTCGGCGTCGTGCGTGCCGGCGTAGGAACGCTTCTCAGTCTTCGCCACGGTGAAGTCCATGTTTGACTGCCCGGAGCAAAGCCACACCTCGCCGATCAGGATGTCCTTGAGTTGAATTGTCTGCTTGCCCGCCACCGTCAGCTCGAACGGCCCGCCTGCAGGAAGCGGCGGAAGTTTGACCGACCACTCGCCCTTCGCATCGGCCGTGGTCTTCGCCTGCTTGCCCGCGAGGGAAACCTCGATCGCCTCTCCCGGATCCGCCGTTCCCCAGACCGGGAGCGCCTGCTCGCGCTGGAGCACGGCGTGGTCGGTGAACGGTGAAGCCAGCTTCGGCGCCGCCATCGCGAAAGGCGACGCGAGCAGACCAAGAAGCGTGAGGCGGAAAGCGGGGTTCATGCGGAAGTCATAACGGGAAAGTCCTCCGATTTCGAGGCACCCGATCGGGTGAATGGAGGGGCACGTCAGGTCCGGTCCATTCATGATTTCCGGCACCACGGCTTCCATTTGTTCATTGCTATTCCACAACCTCAACATCCATCTTCCGACTGTTGGGAAGTTCCTGCGGACGTCCCAACAGCGCCATCCATACCAGACCCAATCCTCACTTCCATGAAATCCAATCCCGTCCGTCTCCTCTTCGCTGCCATCGCCTGCCTAGTGCTTCAAACCGGAGCCACCAGCGCGGCGGCAGCGGCGGACCCAAAGCCCGAGGAGGCCACATACCTCGTCACGGTAAAGCGGACCCTTCTCAGTGGAGAGGTTGTCAGCGAATCGACCACTTCCGTCTCATCGTATGGTGGTGGAAATTTCGAGGGAACGATTCCGGTGGAAATGAAAGAAGGGCCAAGACCGCCGTTGTTGGTTACATTCGACATCAATGAGGAGGACGCCAATTTTTCCGTCATGGATCCATCACTGATACAACCGGGGATGAACGAGGGTCGCAGCTACTCAATTCCATTGACGATCTTGGAAACCCACGTCATCCGAAAGAAAAGCGATGTCTACACCCTCCTCGGAACAGACAAGGAAAAGCTCACGATCTCCTTCAAGAAGGTCGACCCGAAGGAACTCGATGAAGTTCCCATGGCCAAGGAAGGCGAAGGGAAGAAGTAATCGTGGCCGCGCTTTCCAAGCGCGAGGCCTTCTGTAATTGGCTTGGCGGATGGAATCCGCCGCCACGATTCACGACCGCTTCGTCAGGGAAATGAGCATGGCGAGCTTGTCTGCTGCGGCCTCGAACTCGCGGTTGGCGAGTGGTCCCGAGGGTGCCCATGGCAATCTGAGCCTCCAGTTTTCGCCGCCGACGGTGCCAGGGAGATTGTAGCGATCAGTCATGCCAGTGAGGTCGGTGATGAGCAACGCGGCGTAGCGGGAGTTCGACGACAGCAGACTCTTGATCAGCCGCCACTGATGGACGTCGGAAAACATCGGCCAGTTTCC
>JANOKL010000466.1:0-9521 GCA_031419215.1 Luteolibacter sp.
GGCATATTGGCGATCCTCTCGAACTGGAGAAACCACATCGGCAAAAGCCGCCCGATTTACCCCACCCATCGCCTCGCCATCCGGATCCCAGCACAACCGGTCATTCATCCCGCGAATCTTCGTTTTTCAACAGGCTGCTAGCATCAGCATGATCGAAACCAAAACCATCGCCGAGACCAACCGCTTCATCGTCCTCGACCGCTACGAGAAGGACTGGAAGCTGTGCGAAAGCTACCAAAGCGAGGATGCCTTGGAACGGGAGCTGCTCGACGATCTCGTAGATCTCGGCTACACCTTTGACGGCTTGAACTCACCGGAGAAGCTTCTGGCGAATGTGCGCGTCCAGTTGCAAGCGCTGAACAAGGTCCAGTTCACCGAATCCGAGTGGTCGCGCTTCGTGGAAACCTATCTGGATCGCCCGAGCGACAACATCGTGGAAAAGACCCGCAAGATCCATGATGACTACATCCACGATTTCGTTTTCGACGATGGCCACATCCAGAACATCCACCTGCTCGATAAAAAGAACGTGTTGCGGAACACCTGTCAGATCATGCGACAGTTCGAGCAAGCAGGCAGCCACGCGAACCGCTACGACGTGACGATCCTCGTCAACGGCCTGCCGCTGGTGCAGGTGGAGCTCAAAAAGCGCGGGGTGGCGATCCGCGAAGCCTTCAACCAAGTCCACCGCTACAGCAAGGAGAGTTTCAACAGTGAGAATTCGTTGTTCAAATACCTGCAGTTGTTCGTCATCTCCAACGGCACGGATACACGCTATTTCGCGAACACCACGCAGCGGGACAAAAACAGTTTCGACTTCACGATGCATTGGGCGATGAAGGACAATACCTTAATCAAGGATCTGAAGGATTTCACCGCGACCTTTTTCGAGAAGAGAACCCTGCTCAAAGTCCTCTTGCAGTATTCGGTCTTCGATGTGAGCAATACCCTGCTGGTGATGCGCCCCTACCAGATCGCGGCCACCGAGCGCATCCTGCAGAAAATCTTCAGTTCCCATGCCACCAAGAACTGGAGCGATCCCGAGAGCGGCGGTTATGTCTGGCACACCACTGGATCGGGCAAGACACTCACCAGCTTCAAGGCGGCACGTCTAGCGACTGAGCTGGATTTTATCGATAAGGTGTTCTTCGTCGTGGATCGCAAGGATCTGGATTACCAGACGATGAAGGAATATCAGCGTTTCTCGCCCGACAGCGTGAACGGCTCAGACAGCACCGCCGCACTGAAGCGGAATCTGGAGAAGGACGACAACAAGATTATCGTCACCACGATCCAGAAGCTCAACAACCTCATGAAAACCGAGAGCACCCTGCCGATCTATGGCAAGCAGGTGGTGTTCATTTTCGATGAGTGCCACCGCAGCCAATTCGGCGAAGCGCAGGCGAACCTGAAAAAGAAATTCAGGTGTTTCTATCAGTTCGGTTTCACCGGCACTCCCATCTTTCCCGAAAACGCCAGCGGGGCGGAGACCACCGCCAGCGTGTTCGGCCGCGAGCTGCATTCCTACGTCATCACCGATGCGATCCGGGATGAAAAGGTGCTGAAGTTCAAGGTGGACTACAACGATGTGCGTCCGCGTTTCAAAGACGTGGAAAGCGAACAGGACACCAACAAGCTTAACGCCGCCGAGAACCGGCAAGCACTGCTGCACCCGGATCGGATCAAGGAAATTGCGAACTATGTTCTGAACAACTACCGACAAAAGACCCACCGCCTGCAAGCGGGCGGCAAGGGCTTCAACGCGATGTTCGCCGTGAGCAGCGTGGATGCGGCAAAACAATACTACGAGACATTCAAAAAGCTCCAAAAAGACAGCGAGAAGCCAATCAAGGTAGCGACCATTTTTTCCTTCGCCGCCAACGAAGAGCAGGACGCTATCGGCGACATCCCCGACGAAAGTTTCGAGGTTTCCGCCATGAACAGCAGCGCCAAGGAGTTCCTGAGCGCGGCCATTGCCGACTACAATGCCTTCTTCAAAACGAACTTCGGCGTCGATAGCAACGGCTTCCAGAACTACTACCGAGACTTGGCGCAGCGGGTAAAGCGGCAGGAAGTGGACTTGCTGATCGTGGTCGGGATGTTCCTCACCGGCTTCGATGCACCGACGCTCAACACCTTGTTTGTCGACAAGAACCTGCGCTACCACGGACTGATCCAGGCTTACTCCCGCAGCAACCGCATCTACGACGCGACGAAGACTTTTGGCAACATCATCACCTTCCGCGATCTGGAGCAGGCGACTATCGATGCGATCACTTTGTTCGGCGACTCCAATACCAAGAACGTGGTGTTGGAGAAGAGCTACAAGGAATACATGGAAGGCTTCATCGAGGTGGCCACTGGTGAAGCACGAAGAGGTTTTGTCGAGGTGGTCGCGGAGCTGAAAGAGCGTTTCCCCGATCCGGCGGCCATCGAGAAAGAAGCCGATAAAAAGGCATTCACCAAACTCTTCGGAGAATACTTGAAGATTGAGAACGCGCTCCAGAACTTTGATGAATTCGTCAGCCTGAAAGCCCTACAGAAAGTTGATCACGATGATCCGGAGGCCGTTGAAGCGTTCAAGGCGCAGCGCTATCTGAGCGACGAGGATCTCGATAAGCTCCAAGCGACGGAGGTGCTGCCCGAGCGCAAAGTTCAGGATTACCGCTCCACCTACAACGACATTCGCGATTGGCTGCGCCGCGAGAAAAGCGCCAAGGAAAAGCAAGAGTCCAAGGTGGATTGGGATGATGTCGTGTTTGAGATCGACCTCCTCAAATCCCAGGAGATCAACTTGGATTTCATCCTGGAACTGATCTTTGAGAAGAACCAGAAGGTCAAAGACAAGGGAGCCTTGATCGAGGACGTCCGCCGGGTGATCCGCGCCAGCTTGGGCAATCGCGCCAAGGAAAGTCTGGTGGTGGATTTTATCAATCAAGCCGATCTGGATCAGTTCAACGACAAGACGAGTGTCATCGAAGCTTTCTTCGCCTACGCTCAAGCGGAACAAAAGCGCGAAGCCAATACGCTCATCCAAGCCGAAAGTCTGAATGAAGATGCCGCAAAACGTTATCTTTTGACTTCGCTGAAGCGTGAATATGCCAGCGACAACGGCACAGAACTGAACGGGATTCTCCCAAAGATGAGCCCTCTGAATCCCAAGTATCTTACGTTGAAGCAAAGCGTTTTCCAGAAGATCGCCGCTTTTGTGGAGAAGTTCAAAGGCGTTGGAGGAGAGATCTAAAGTAACGGGATTCAACAGAGACTCGACAGACCGAAACCATCCGACCGGAATTCTTCACCCTCACGCCCCGATTGCCAGCCAGTTGAACTCCACGGCGTAGACGCGCGTGGTCGACCAGGTGCAGATCACGGCTTGAAACCCGAAGCGGGTGATGGCTCCGGTTTTCAGGGAGAGGCGGCCGCTTTCCCGCTGATCGAGATCGAAGCCGGTCAGGCCGAGTTGCACCACGGGCTTCGCCGAAAAGGCGGTATCAAAAACCACCTCGACCACGAAGCTGCGGGCTTCATCGGGCTCTGACACCGGCTCTGCAAGTGTCCAGCCCTCGGTCAGGATGCCGACGCCGACGGAGGAGGAAAGAATGTTCCAGGGAGTGTGGGAAAACATGGGTAGACTCTCCTCTTAGCAACATCCGGGCCGGGTTTCGTCCGTCCGCCAGATCGCGTCCATTCAGGGCGCAATCGCTTTCATACCCAATCCCCCGGGCGATGCCCGGGGCTATTTCATGAAACCCCGTTGGGGAGGAAGTTCGTCTGCCCCAACGGGGCGAAATGGGATAGCCCAGGGCAAGCCGTGCGCAGCCCTGGGAAACCACGAGCCACAGGAATGAGCCCTGAAGGGGCGGGGCGATTGGGAGAAGGGCGTCGGTTCCCCATACAATCTTCCCGCTCCTGCCGAAGCTCATGTCCCTCTGTTCATTGGTCCGGCAGCTGACGCATGCCGGCTAATGTCCATGGTCCCACAGGGACAAGGAGAAGTCGCAAACGGTCCAAACGATGAGCCATCTCAGACAGCATCTGAAGGCGGTGTCGAGCTTGGGCTTGCCACTGTGGCTTGAGGTTCAGAGCATTCGGATGCGATGCAATCCAGTGCAAAGACCGTTGACGAGTATCTCGACGAAATCCCAGCGGACCGGCGTTCCGCGCTGGAGGCGTTGCGAACGCTCATCCACTCGATTGCCCCCACCGTCACGGAAGCCATGCTCTACGGCATGCCCGCCTTCCTGCTCGGCGAACCGTTTTGCGCCTTCGCCTCGCAGAAGCAATACATGTCCCTCTACTGCTGCGACGATCTCCTTGATCAATACCGCCCCAGACTCGGCAAACTGAGCTGCGGCAAGTGCTGCATCCGCTTCAGGAAATATGAGGACCTGCCGCTGGAGGTCATCACCGAGCTGTTAAAAGAGATGGCGGAGGTTCAGACGAAAAGCTCCCATTAACACCCTCATGCGCCACCTCATCCTGCTCTGGCTTTCCGCCCTCATGGCTCTTGCCGAGCCTACCCGCGAGGAGATTCTGTTTGAAACACTCCGGCCATACAGTGGACCGGTCGTGAAGGGCGTCGATACCAGCACTCTAACAAACAAGATCATGGTCGGCTATCAAGGCTGGTTCAACACGCCGGACGATGGGGCTGAGCGTGGCTGGGTGCATTGGACGAAGAAGAGTGGAGCGTTCGCGCCGGGAAATGCGAAGGTCGATCTGTGGCCGGATGTTTCCGAACTGACGGCGGAGGAGCGTTTCGCCACCGGCTTCAAGCTGTCCGATGGCAGACCAGCGGAGGTCTTCAGCTCCTTCAAGACCGCGACCGTGCTGCGGCATTTCCAGTGGATGAAGGACTACGGCATCGACGGGGCCTTCGTGCAGCGCTTCGCCACCACGCTTGGTATTCCAAAAGGCCTTCGGCACTGCAACACGATGCTGGCGAATGCCCGTGAAGGCGCGAACCGCTCTGGCCGTGCCTATGCCGTGATGTATGACCTCAGCGGCCTCCGAGAAGAGCAGATCGACAGGGTGATCGAGGATTGGAAGGCATTGCGGACGCGGATGAAGGTCACTGAGGACCCGGCGTATCTGAAACATGAAGGCAAGCCGCTGGTCGCGGTGTGGGGCATCGGCTTCAACGACGAAAAGCGCGCCTACACCTTGGCGACGTGCCGCAAGCTGGTGGAGTTCCTGAAAGCGGACGGCTGCTCGGTCATGCTGGGGGTGCCGACCGGTTGGCGGAATCAGGATCGCGATGCAGTGAAGGATCCGGCCTTGCATGAGTTGCTTGCACTGGCGGAGGGGTTGAGTCCGTGGACGGTCGGGCGCTACCGCACTCCGGCAGATGCGAAGCGTCACGGCGAGAAAACCTGGAAACCGGACGTGGCGTGGTGCGCGGAAAGGAAGATCGACTTTCTGCCGGTGGTGTTTCCCGGCTTCAGTTGGGCGAACATGAAGGACAAGACTCTCGATGAAATCCCACGGCTGAAGGGCGAGTTTCTCTGGTCGCAATTCGTTGCGGCAAAACGAGCAGGCTCGACCATGATCTACGTCGCGATGTTCGACGAGGTCGACGAAGGCACGGCGATTTTCAAATGCACCAACGACGTGCCGGTGGGAGATGGCGTGAAATTCCTCACCTACGACGGCTTGCCAAACGACCACTATCTCAAGCTAACAGGTGCTGGCGGAAGGCTGCTGAGGGGAGAGATTCCAGTGACGGACGCGATGCCTTCGCTGGAGACTAAATGAGCGGCGATAGGCTCGAATGGCTCGTCGTTGAGGCGGATTCCATTCTTCCGGCCCCAGAGGGGTGTCGGATATTAGCCGGCGTGCGTCAGCCGCCGGCTTTGTCGCAACCAGGATTGAGCCCCGGAGGGGCGGGGCGAATGGGGTAATGGAGTCACTTCCCCGAAGAATCTGCCCGCCCCTGCCGGGGCTCATTTCTCTATTTCCCCTGATCCGGCAGCTGACGCATGCCGGCTAATCTCCATGGTCCCGCCGGGACAAAGAGAAGATGCAATCGACCTTAACGACGCGGCATTCGTGTCAGGCTCCGCTCAGATCTAGCAGCTTGGCGAGATTCGAGCCGCGACTGACTGCCACCACGCCATCACCGGCTTGCAGCAGGGTTTCCCGACCGGGCCTCAATTCGGTCCCGCCTCCTTGTCGATGCAGGGCCACGACGATGACCGAACCAGAGTGGAGGCCTTCAAGTTCACCGACGGATTTCCCAACAAATGGCGAGTATTTCGGAATGACGGCTTCCTCAAGCTCAAGCCCGAGATCGCTGAGTTTCTCCTGAAGATTGAGGGACTTCTCGGAGTCGTCGATGAGCTCGGAGGCTTCCGGAAAGAGAATCAGATGGGTGATGCGCTCCGCTCCGATGTGGGCGGGCAGGACGACTCGGTTGGCACCGGCTTGGAGGAGCTTTCTTTCGGTCGAAGGATCTTCTCCGCGTGCGATGATCGTGAGGTCTGCATTCAGATCCCGGGCGCTGAGGGTGATGAACACGTTGCTGGCATCCGAGGGCAGAACGGTCGCCAGCACGGCGGCACGGGTGACGCCGGCCTCGATCAGGACAGACTCCTCGGTCGCCTCCCCTTCCAAGGTCAGATAACCAGCCTCGCGGGCGGACTCGAGGCGCTTTGGGTCCTTGTCGATGATGATGAAGGGTCGTTGCCCGGCTTTCAAATCTGCGGCGACCATCCGGCCAATGCGTCCATAACCGCAGATGATGGCATGTTGGTTCAGTTTCTTCAGTTCGGCATTCATGCGTCGGTCTCCCAGGGCTCGGCGGATCTGGCCTTCCAGAAGAACCTGGACGAACGCACCGCTGACAAAAATCACGCTGAAACAGCCAAGGGCGATGAGCCCCATGGTGAAGCCCCGCAGGCCCTCCGCCTGGATCGGCCGGACCTCGCCGTAGCCGACGGTGAAGATCGAGATCACGACCATGTAGATCGAGTCCGACCAATCCCAGCCCGCCACGCGGTAGCCAATGATGCCCACGACCATGATCAGGGCCATGAAGGCGAGGCCATAGACGAGGTTGCGGGTTGGAGCGGTCATTTCAGGAACGCCGCCCACTCCGCATCTTGCATACCATCTACTGAGAAATCTCCGCCATTTCAGGGTGGTCAGTGCTTCCTCTCGTCGTGACAGACGAGGTCGATCACCACTGCGGCCGCAAGCAGCAGCACCGGATCCATGTCATCCGCGATTTCGATGCCATAGGTATCCGTCCAGGAGAACCAGCGCTTGCTGACGGTTGCGGCGAGACCATGGGGCCCTTGGATCTCATACTCATGATCCATGAAATCTCCGCTGGCCTCGTAGTCCTCGCGGCCAGGACCATCGATCTCGAATTTGCAGTAAAAGAAGGTGAAGTGCTCCTTGCTGACCACGCTCACCTCATGTCCCGGGCGATGGATCTCACAGGTCGCGCCCCAGGAGAAGACCCGCTGCGCGATGTAGGCGAGTTCGTTTCCGGCCATGTCCTGCAGGCTCAGCTTGTCGCCGAACGTGAAGATCTCGCCCTCGACGCGATAGCAGTCGTTCTCCTGCTCGTCGCGGATCACGAAGTCATCGCCGAAACTCCAGAACTCCTGCTTCAAGACGTAGCGCATGCGGGAACGATAAAAATCCCTGAGCGCGCGTCGATGGGAAAGACGCAAACGTATCAGCCTTCAAAGCCCACCGATTCAAATGCTCGCCATGAACCAAATCAGCAGCACCAGTGCAGTCACCCACCAGTACCATTTGATGCCGATCTTCCGGTGCGGGACCTTTCCGAATTCACGGGCGACGTATTCATCATAATCAAAGTCCTCGTTCGGGAGGTCGAGATCATCGAGGTACTTGTCTTGTTCCCAGGAAGGGCGTTGCGCCTTCTTGCGAGGTTTGGGCGGCTTGGTGCACCTCGGGCATCCACGCGGGCCGATCGGAACTTCATCGCCACAACCAGGGCAGAGGTAGGTGTCGAGTTTCATGGGGATGGCAGGAACTTCGCCGCGACGCCCATTTCTTGCATTGTCGACCCGAACTGCCAAGACTCTGCCATCATTTTCCCGTGAATCCCATGAAACTCTCTCGGTCCATGACCCATTCCAGAACGCCTCTGCTTACCGCCGTCCTGCTTGCCTGCCCGCTCGTTGCTGCAAATGCCGAACCATTCTCCTTCGACACCCTCAGCGCAAAGGCCCGCGCTTTGGCAGCCAAGCCCTACGTGGCGGAAAAATCGAACCTCGCCGACCACTGGGCGAATCTGACTTACGACCAGCACCGCGACATCCGGTTCAAGATGGAATCCGGACTGTGGTGGGACAAGTCGCCGTTCTCGATCGACTTCTTCCACCCGGGATGGACCGCGAAGAAGACCGTGACCGTCGCCGAAGTGGCCGATGGGATCTCCAAGCCGCTGGCCTTCGATCAGAGCCTCTTCGACTACGGCAAGCAAGTGGTCCCGAAAGGCACGCCTCCCCCACCCGGCTATGCGGGCTGGCGCGCGCGGACGCATCTGAATTCGGAAAAGTATATGGACGAGTTCCTGGTGTTTCTCGGCGCCAGCTATTTCCGCTCGATCCCCGCGAACGCGCCCTATGGTCTCTCGGCGCGTGGACTTTCGATCAACAGCGGCCTGCCTGGTGTGCCCGAGGAGTTTCCCGACTTTACCGAGTTCCATCTGCAAAAGCCGGAGAAAGACGCGAAGTCACTGAAGGCCACGGCCCTCATCCATGGCGAAAGCGTGGCCGGTGCCTATCAGTTCACCGTCACGCCGGGGGTCGAGACGGTCATGGACGTTGAGGCGGAGATCACTCTGCGTCGTCCCGTCCAGCAGCTCGGGCTCGCACCGTTTTCCTCGATGTACTGGTTCGGCGAGGGCACGCATCCGAAGCCCTACGACTTCCGCCCGGAGGTGCACGACAGCGATGGATTTCAAATGGAACTCTCCAGCGGCAACCTCCACTACCGTCCGCTGGAACACACCAAGGATCAGTTCCGCCATTGCGTGTTCACGATGGAAAAGCCGCGCTCGTGGTCGCTGCTTCAGCGCGATCGTTCATTCGCCTCGTATCAGGACTCCGAGGCAGCGTATCACAACCGCCCGAGTGTGAAGGTCGAGCCGGTCGAGGGCTTCGATCTTGGAAAGCTGCACCTCATCGAGATGCCGACCACCGACGAAACCAACGACAACGTCATCCTTGTCTGGGAACCGCAGCCGAGCCTGGTCGTCGGTAAGCCGTTCCGTTTCCACTACCGCCTTCGCTGGATGCGCGATCCCGCGCCTTCGGGACTCTTCACCGTGCGGGCCACCCGTTCCGGCAATCCAGTCCAGAAGCCCGATGAAGTGCTGATGGCGATCGATTTCGCAAAGCCTCTCCAGCCGGAGAAAAAGGTCGGCGATCCAAAGTGGGACGACATCACCAAGCTAAAGCCCGTCGTCACCGTGAACAACCCCGCCGTGAAGCTCATCCACGTCGGGCTATCCGACATGAGCATGCCGAACGTCGACG
>JANOKL010000467.1:0-9856 GCA_031419215.1 Luteolibacter sp.
TCAGGAACGCGCGGGCTTCCTGCTCGGTCGGGATGCGGCCGATGGTGTCGAGATACAGCCGACGCACGAGCTGCGCATCGCTCGCCGGAGGGTTCGGGGCCACGCCCTTCTCCTTCAGCGCGGCGTTGATCGATTCATCCAGGCGGGCGGCGGCCTTCGTAATGATCTCCTGCGACATCGGCGGGCGCGGCTGGAGACTGCGGCAGGCCTGGGCGAATTGCTGGTCCGCCGCACTCAGCCGGATCAGCGGAAAGCGGGCCTTGATCTTGTCCTGACGCTCGACGGTGACGATGCCGTTCTCCAGCGCCACGAACTTCGCCTCCAGCTTCTCGCCACCGGAAGCGGTCCAAGTGTGGAAATCCTTCGACGCGCTCGGTCCCCTGTCCGCAGGGACCGCAGCCTGATCGGCTCTATTTTCCCGATACTTCCCCTTCTTCTTCACCAAGGGAGCCGCCACCAGTGCGGCGGAGGTGGCGGCGAGGGTGGCTGTGAGCCAGATGGAGGTGCGTTTCATGGAAATTGGATTTAAAGAGTGAACACCGCTGCTACGTCAGGGTTGCAGATCATTTTTCCCTCACCCGATACGACTTCAGCGAAAAGACGGCTCATTTCGCGGCGGGCTCCGACTTCGGCGCGCGCTTGCCGGTGAGTTCCTTGAAGGCCGCAGCGGCCATTTCACCAGCGCCTTCGGCATTCGGATGCACGCGATCCGGCAGGAGCTTCGGCTTGTCTTCGAGAGCCTTGTGCATGTCGATCACCCCGAGGTTCATGTCCTTCGCCATCGTGTCGATCCGCTTGATCCACTCCTGGAGATTCTTCTCGTTGATCCCGAAATTTCCCGGCTCCGGCACCGGGCACGGACGGCAGACATAGACGCGCGGCTTGCTTGCGAGCGACTGGAACGACTTCACCAACTCGGTGTAATCGGCCACGAACTCGGACTCGAACTTCCAGTTCTGCGGCTTCGTGTCGTTCGTGCCCAGCATGATGATCACCACGTCCGGCAGCATGGCGAGGGCATCCTGGTAGGCCTTTTCCTTCCAATAAGGGAAATCACCCTTCTTTAACAACGTCCGACCACTGACTCCGAAATTGCCGACCTTCCACTTGTCGCTCAGCATTTCCTGGAGTTGCGACGGGTAGGATTTCCCGGGACCCGCACCAGCCCCCTTGGTGATGCTGTCACCGACGCAGGCCACCTTGATATGCGCCTTGAAATCGGCGGGCTTGATCGAGGGCAGCGGATCAGCAGCAAAGGCGGAGGCGACCAGCAGGCCGGCGAAAAGGAGGATGGGGTTTCTCATGATCCAGGATCTTGATTCGACACCGGGGCGGCTGTCGAGCCCTCAGCTCTGACCGCGCCCCTCCCTCCACCCTTCGATGTTCAACGTTGGACGTTCGATGTTCCACATTCGCCACCTCCGCCTCTTCTCCTCGACTCCCGATGGATTCCGCCCATGGTTTCCGGGTTCCTTATGAAATCCAGATTTCTCGCCGCCGCGCTCTTCTTTGCCGCGCATTCGTTTCACGCCCAGACCGATCCCACCCGTGGGCCGGTTGAGTCGCCGGACAAGTCTCCTCAAGTCACTCCCGCGACGCCCGGAGCCGAGGGTGATCTCGATTGGTCGATGATGAAAGTCCACGACGAGGATCATCCGGGCCTCGCCGAGACCGGCCACCAGATCAAGCCAGCGGGACTTTCGATCCGTGTCAGTGGTCGGATCATGAGCATGGCCCTGGCACGTGGCGGGAAATTCCTGGTGGTGAAATCGAACACCCACCTCAGCGTGGTCGATACCGAAACCTTCCACGCCATCGAGCAGGTCCCCTTTCCCAACAACGACGATGGCAAGGCCGATCGCGGTTCGATGCACGGCATCGCGGTGTCACCGGACGGCAAGCGGATCCTCTTCACCGGAAACCTCCGCCTGCTCCATCCCGCGACGCTGGACGACGCCGGACATCTGACCTTTGAAACGCCGATTTCCCTCGGCCCCAACAGCAAGACCGCCAACCCGCTCGGCGTGACCTTCACCCCGGATGGCAAGCGGGCGGTCGTCGCGCTTTCCGTGGCCAACGAAGTCGTCGTCGTCAATCTCTCCACCCGCGAGGTGACCAATCGCATCCCCGTCGGCGTCTGCCCCTATGCGGTGCTGCTGAGCCGCGATGGAAAGACCGCCTTCGTCAGCAACTTCGGCGGCCGGCGCGCCAACGAAAGCGACAAGACCGAAACCGCCGCTGGCACGACGGTCGCAGTGGATGAACGCAGTGTCGCCCTGCGCGGCAGTGTTTCCGTGATCAACCTCAAGGCCGGAGAAGTCATCGAGACCATCACCACCGGCATCCATCCGGAAGAGATGACGCTTTCACAAAACGGGAAGCAGCTCCTCGTCGTGGATGAAAGCGGCGACTCGGTGTCGGTCATCGACATCGCCACGCGCAAGGTGGTGGGCCATCTCGGCGTGAAGCCCGAACCCACCCTGCCCTACGGCAGCCTGGCGAACGGCATCGCCATGAACGACACCACCGTCTTCACCGTCAATGCCGGCAACAACGCCGTCGCCATGATCGATCCCGCGAAGCCGGAAAAGCCCTTCGCCTTCCTCGCTGCGGGCGGCTATCCCGGAGCCCTTTGCGTGCAGGGACAGAACGTCTTCGTCGGAAACATCTACGGCTATCAGGGGAACCTGCAGAAGATCACCATCCCATCCGATCCGGCGGAACTGGCGAAGATGAGCGACGAGGCGCGGAAGGGCTTCCGCTTTTCGGAAATCGTCCGCTCGCAGATCAAGGCGATGAGCGGCGCGGCCCCGAAGGCGATCCCCGAACGGGTTGGCGAGCCATCACCGATCAAGCACGTCGTCTACATCATCAAGGAGAACAAGAAGTTCGACCAGGTGCTCGGCGACATCGGTCGCGGCAATGTCGAGCCGAAGCTATGCGAGTTCCCCCGCGCCAACACCCCGAACACCCACGCGCTGGTCGATGAGTTCGTGCTGCTGGACAACTACTACTGCAGCGGTGTGCTCTCCAGCGTGGGCCACCAGTGGACGGTCCAGGGCCTGACCACGCCGTATCGCGAGAAGGACTGGAGCAACGCGCGCTCGCCCTATGATTTCGGCAACGATCCGCTGTCCTACGCTGGCTGCGGATTCATCTGGGACCACCTGCTGCGCAAGGGCATTTCCTTCCGCAATTTCGGCGAGCTCGGCAACCTCAAGAAGCCCGTGAAACCGCTCTGGCAGGACTTCTACAATCCATGGTCGGAGAAAAAGCCGGGGCCGGAGTTTGTTTACGAATACAAGCTCGAGAGCCTGCGGAAATACAGCGACCTGCGCTACCCCGGATGGGAAATGGCGATCCCGGACCAGCTTCGCGCCGACTCGTTCCTCAAGGCCTTGGGCGAGTTCGAAAAGGCCGGCACCATGCCGGAGTTCACCATCATCTACCTGCCGAACGACCACACCAACCACGCACGAAAAGGCTGGCCGACTCCTCGCGCCTATGTGGCCGACAACGACCTCGCGCTCGGCCGCGTGATCGAGGGCCTGACCAAGAGCCCCTTCTGGAAAGACATGGCCATCTTCTCGATCCAGGACGATCCCCAGACCGGAGCGGATCACGTCGACGGCCATCGCTCCTTCTGCCTCATCGCCAGTCCCTACGCGAAACGCGGTGGCACGGTGATCAGTCGCTTCTACAACCAGTCCTCGGTCCTGCACACCATCTGCCGCATCTTCGGAGTGCCGCCGATGAACCAGCTCGTCGCGCTTTCACCAGTCATGTCGGAATGCTTTCAGGAAAAGGCCGACTACTCAACCTTCACCTGCCGCACCTCCGACGTGGCACTCGGTGAAACGAACCCGGATCCGAAAGACGCGCCCACCAAGGCACAATCACGACTGGCTCCGAAAACCTACGACCTCGATTTCTCGGGACCGGACCGCATCGACGACGATGCCCTCGTCTTCAGCGAATGGGTCTGGTCCACCACCCACGGTGACGAACCCTTCCCCGCCGCCTACTTCGGCGCGCATGGAAAGGGACTGAAAGCGCTGGGCCTGAAGCTGGATCCCAATGGGATTGAGGAAGACGATGACTGAGCTCCGGGCTGGTGGAAGGCCAGCAAGCTCATTTAAAACTGCGGCCATTAGATCCGATGCTGGCGACAGGAATGTCGCCGCTCCTTAGCCTTGGCAGCCGAAGAACTTTCGTTTCCGGATGAGATCGGAGACGCCTTCCGGGACCATTTCCTGCCAGGCTTCGTCGCTGGCGGCGATTTTCTTGAGGACGTCGCGGGAGAAGATTTTCAGATACTCGGGGTTGTAGTTGTCGAGCTCGACGAAGCTGCCGCGGTCGGCGAGGTAGCCGTAGAGTTTCCGGAGCTCCGGGGAGACGTTGAGGTTCTCAACGGTGGTGAGCTTGCCGCTGCCCGCGTCGAGCAGTGGATAGACGAAGAGCTTGAGGTCGTTTTTGAAGAGCCGACCGAAGGACTCGAGGATGCCGCCGGGGAGCTGGGTGTAGTATTTCTCCTCGAAGAGCTCGGTGAGGCTGGGGACGCCGAGGACGATGCCGATGCGCTCCTTGGTCCGCCACGCGAGGTAGGCGGCGAGGCGGTAGTATTCGAAGTAGTCGGAGATGAGCACGGTCATGCCGCAGGCAGCGAGGAGGTCGGCGCGGGCGAGGAAGTCGCGGCGGTCGATGTCGTTTCCTCCGGCGAGGAGATTGCGCATGGTCAGCTCGAACAGCGGCAGGACCTCCTTGCCCTCGACGGCGGGGTCGGCCTTGAATTTTTCCAGGGCGCACTGGAGCATGTCGAAGTTGACGTGCGTGGGTGGCCGGAAGCTGCCGCGCTCGACGAGGACGGCTTTCTTGTAGAGGGCCTCGGAGGGTTGCAGGACCTCGTGGTTCGCCCCGAACATGGCGACGCCGCTGAGGCCGAGCTGGACGAGCTTGAGGCTGATGAGGCGATTATCGACCGAGCGGAACTCGATGCCGCGGAACTCGATGACGTCGATCTCGATGCGTCCGGTGGTGAGCTTGTCGAGCAGGCTCTCGACGAGTGCCTCCGGGTCGTGATGAAAAAAGAAGGCACCGTAGAGGAGGTTCACGCCGACCACGCCGAGGGCTTCCTGCTGGAGCGAGGCCTCGGTGTCGAGCATGCGGACGTGGATGAGGATCTGGCTGGGCTCGTCATGCGGGCGGGACTGGAATTTCACGCCCATCCAGCCGTGGCATTCGTTGCCGCCCTTGAAGCTGCGGGCGACGACGGTGTCAGCAAAGGCGAAGAAGGCGGTCTGGTCGCCACGGCGTTCGCTGAGGCGCTCGACGTTGAGGGAAAACTCGCGGTCGAGCATGGCCTGAAGCCGGGTGCGGGAGACGTAGCGATCGCCCGAGCCGTAGATGGCATCGCTGACTGTCATGTCGTAGGCGGAGATGCTTTTCGCGACCGTCCCCGCCGCGGCACCGACGCGGAATAACCAGCGGACGACCTCCTGGCCAGCCCCGATTTCGGCAAATGTTCCATACCAGCGCGGATCAAGATTGATACGGAGGGCCTTCTGGTGGGTATCGAGTTCTTCGTCGCTCATGTGATTTGGGGACGGATTCTCACCGCCCGATTGGCTGTGAGCAGTTTCCATACCCTCGCGGTTCAACGCAACCCCGATGTCCAACGGCTCAGTAGCCGGTTTCCTCGATCACGGTCGCGAGCTCGGTCTCGATCCTTGCCCTCTGCTCGGCTGACAATTCATGGTGCGAGGCCCTGACATCGCTGCGCTGCGCGAAGTAGCCCTTGATCTTCGCCTTCATCCCCGTGAAATCCCCAAGCCCGAGTTCGCCATAAATGCGGGCCAGTTCACCGATCGGATCGCCGACCAGGTTTTCAAACCGTGTCTCGCAGAACTGCCCGGCGGGAATCATCGGTCGGGCCTCCTTCAACTTCTCATGAACGAGCCTGTGGTTCTTAAACACACGCTCCTCCGGCACGCGCGAATCGGCCTCCAGACAAACGAGGTCCGTCAACGAGCGCCACATCTTGATCGTCGAAGGATGCACCTCTCTCGGATCGCGGACGATGTTGACAAAGCGGGCGTCGGGAAAGAGTTCCAGTAGGGTCTGCACGTGGGCGGTGCGTGTGGGGGATTTCATCACCAGCGGTCGACCGTAGCGGTAGTTGAGTTGCCGCATGAAGAGCCCGAAGACCTGCTTCCAGCGAATCTGCTCCTCCAGCGGAAGCCTTTGAAGATCGAGGCTGACATCGAGATCGTCCGCGCGGCTTGGAAAGAAAAGGTTGTTGTAAAACGAGGCGGCCCCGAGATTTCGCAGCGCCGCCTCGTCCTCGCCCGGAGAGGAAAGCGTGGCCTTCATGTCATCCATCGGTCGCTTCTTCGGAGCGGCGGACCTCGACAGCCAGTGCACCAGCGGACCGGTCACCAGGAAATGACAGGACTGGAAGCACTCGTAGTTCGAGGGATAGGCGAAGCGTTCATCCAGCGTGATCAGCTCATGCAACAGCGTGGTGCCGGAGCGCCAGTGACCGAGCACGAAGACCGGCGGTCCGGCCATCGGGGTGAGTCTAACAGCTCGTGAAAAGATCAGCCGTCCGATCAGTCCCAGCAGGCTGCCACACACGATCATCATCGTTGCCAGTGGGACCAGAAGCCAACAGCGCCAGTGGATCCGGCCTGCATGACGCCACAGCAGCAGAAGCCAGACACGGAGGCTGCTGCCGGACTGATAGAGAGGAGCCAGCCAAGCGAGGTTTCCCCGATCGCTGCCGGATGATCGTGTTTTTCTGAGGGTCATCAGCGGAGGACGCATAACGCATTTTCCCCTGCATCGTAAGAATGGCTCTGGCAAGCGGCCAGATGTCCGTTGCCGCGAGCGATTCCAAGCGATAGCATTTCATTCACCCGATGAGTTCCTCCGCCACCCACAAGCACTTGTTCTATGCCGAGCTGGCCAAGTTGGTGGAGGCCGGCTTCGGCGTTCGCGAGGCTGGCAAAATCCTTCAGGACACGCGCCTGCCGGGACCTCAGGAACGACTGCTCAGTGCGATGCAGACCGGCTTGGAAAATGGCAAAAGCATCGCCGATTCCTTCGCCGCCGATCCCGCGCTCGTCTCCGATCTGGAGCGCAGCATCATCGCCGCAGGTGAGCGCGGAGGAAGGCTCGCGCCGGCCTTCCAGCATCTGGCCGACTACTTCCAACTCCTCGCCTCAGCGCGCTCCGAGGCGGTGAAAAGCATGATCTATCCGACCGTGCTGCTCCATCTCGGCGTCATCTTCGGCAACGCACCGGGAGCGCTGATGAATGGCGAAAGCGTCGGGTCCATCCTCATCAACATCGCGATCACACTCGGTGTGATTTACCTGATCGGCTTCGTGCTGGTCATGGTTTCACGCAGGCTCCTGAAAACCGCGACGACGAGTGCGGCGGTCGATGGATCCCTCAACCGCATCCCGCTGCTGGGGAAGGCGCGACGCGATCTGGCGCTGGCCCGTTTCACCCGGGTTTATCATACCTGCCTGCTCGCCGGTCTGCCGATGCAGGAAACGGCGGCCACCGCCACCACAGCTTCGCAGAGCGGACTGATCCGCGAGGCTGGCAGGCAACTCGCCGACACGTTAAAGACCGGCGACAAGCTCGGCCCGGTCTTCATCGCCAGCCCGGCCTTTCCAAACGCCTTCGCCCGCTCCTATGCCACCGCCGAGGAATCCGGCATGCTCGACAAGGACCTCGCCCGCTGGTCCGACCTCTTCCAACAGGACGCCCTGCGCGGAGCCAAACAAGTTTCCGCCGCCATCCCGAAGCTCTTCTACGCCCTCGTCGTGATCTTCGTCGTCTGGAAAATCCTCAGCTTCTATCAAGGCTACTACCGCACGCTTGAGAACTTGGGAGAGTGATGTGGCAGTTGATTCGATCCGCCCTGTCGAACATGAAGACTTCTCCATGTCCAAGAGGAGCGCGAGCAGCCAGCAATTGAAAAAACCGGCTTTGCGCAGACGGTCAACGACTACGTCTGCCGTTGCCCACGGCTACTCGAACACGATCATGAGGACTTATCGTCTGCGTATTCTCCAACGGCGACCAGGGCCTGACGGATCAATTCGTCGGAAATCCAAATCCCCTTTCTCCGCATCTCTAGGAGACAATCCGCTAGATTGGCAACCAGTCCCCGCTGCTTTGCTTTGACAAGAATTCCGATTGAGCCGGTGACCTTCAGTCCGTGAAGCCTTGCGATGCGTCGCCCGGCCTTTTCATCTATGGCAACGGTGCCGATCCTTCGCTCCAGAGCGGTGTGGATCACGCTGGCTTCGCCGAGGTCGATCTCATTGATCAACACCCGTGGAACAGGCGTGGAGGCAGACTGGACCTTGATCACGTCGCAAGCTGTTTGGATTGCCACCAACTCGGGTGCGCATGATCCACCAGCAGCAATCTCCGCCTCTACTTCGCGTGGAATCCAGACGCATTCATAAAGTTGGGAAAGCCATTCCAAGGATCCTGTAGCAGCCACCAGCGCGATGACGGGGCCCGTATTGATGACGATCTCACGCATTGGAGATCTCCTCGGCAAACTCGTCGGTATCCCACGCCACTGCCGGCACGCCCACCTCGTGGAGGGATCTCAGAAACGAGTAACGATCGGTCGGAACCAGAGCTGCCGCCTGGCCGGACGAAACCCTCCCAAGTTCGAATAGCTTCGAGGCAAGGGCGAACCGCATGGCATGCTCGAACTCCTGCCGGGACAGGCGGGCACTATCAGGAAGGCATTCCGGATATTCGACCAGGAGCGTATTCATGATTGGAAGCTGCTCCCTGACTGGAAGCTTTTCAAGAGGGAAGTCCTCGTGGCGAAGGGGTGATGAGAGTGAATCATGGCAGCGGACTCCATACCGTAGACCGAACAGGCAGGCCTTCCCCGACGAATCCTCAGAGCCCTCCTCTGAATGCATTCCTCTGCTGAACCGTCCAATCCCCTTGCCATGAAAACGCGTCCCACCCGCTCGGAAAGTGCGTTGAGGATGAAGGAGTGGAGGCAGCACAAAGGCGGCCTGAAAGCGCCTGAACCGACGGTGCCGCCCACCCTTCTGGAACATTGGTTGGAGAAATGGCGGCTGTGCATGGAAGAACGCGGCACTGTCACCGTGACCCTGGTGAGCCAATGCGGCCACGGCAGGAAGTTCGTCCGCTGGTGTCAGGAAAAGGGCGTCACCGATCCGGCATGGATCTCCACCGGCCTTGTCCAGGCTTGGCTGCTGGATCTCGACCATCGGATCACCCGCTGGGGCACTCCCCTGTCCGGAAGCACCATCGACGGAGCGGTCGGCTGCGTCCGGCGTTTCCTCACCTTCCTCTGCGAATGCCGGGCCATTCCCACCAATCCCCTCGAAGAGCGTCGCAGGCGCAGACCGCCCAGACGAAACCTGCCAGTGGTGCTGGATGAGGCCACGGTGGTCAGGTTGATCGAGGCCCCGAACACCTCGGATCTCATCGGCATTCGGGACCGGGCCATTCTGGAACTCCTCTACTCCACCGGCATCCGCCGCTCGGAACTGGCGGCACTGGCCCTCAACGATCTCCGCGCGGATGGCCGGACGCTGCTGGTGGCGAAGGGAAAGGGTCAGAAGCCCCGCATGGTTCCAATCGGTGAAATGGCCCGCCACTGGCTGAAGCGCTACCTCTCCTCCGTCAGAGGCCAGTTCCTCACCTCGGAGGACCCTAGCGGAGCGCTCTTTCTCACTGGATATGGCGATGCCTTCAGTCCCGGCTACCTCGGCCATCTGGTCCGGGATTACCTCGATCAAATCGGCCTCCCCCTCCATGGCGGCCCTCACCTCCTGCGGCATGC
>JANOKL010000468.1:0-10093 GCA_031419215.1 Luteolibacter sp.
TGACGAAGCGCAGGTCGCTGGAGGCGCTGAGATCGGCGTAGATGATGTTGGTGCTCCTCGGTCCCGGATGCCAGCCCTCCTTGTCGGCGATAAGCGGGATCGCCTGGGGCTTTTCGTCGAGGTTGAAGAAGGCGAGGTTGGAGGCCAGTCGGCCGCTCTGGGTGGAGTTCCAGAGGTAGCTGCTGCCGGTCTTCGCGAACTGCTTGCCATCGGCCGGGCAGTGAAAGGCTTCCTCATTGTTCAGGTAAGGCATGAGCACGGTTTCCAGAACCGCCACGTCATCAGTCTTCGAGGATCGTGAGGCGGCGATGTCGGGCATGCGGCGGTTGTTTTCCTGAAGATAGGACTCCAGCGCCACGCCAAGAGAACGCATCTTCGTCAGGCAGGACACCTGGCGGGACTTGTCGATGTTCTTGCGAAGGAAGGGATAGGAAACGGCCGCCAGTGTGCCGATGATGGCGATCACGACGAGCAGCTCGACCAAGGTGAATCCACGGCGCGTTTTCATCTTCTTCTCCCTCCGAATTCCCCGCCGCGAAGGCCTTGCATCGTTTCGTTCATCGCCTCCATCAGCGGGGCGAGGTCGAGCTTGGTGTCGGCGTTGGCTTTTTCAAAATAAGCACGCATGCCCTGTTCGCTGGCCTTGGTCAGCAGGTCATCGCCCAGCTCGCGGGTGCGCTTCATTTCGGCCTCGGTGCGGCCGCTTTCGATTTCCTTCAGGCCCTGCTCGACGAATTTTTTCCGTTGGTCCGGCGGCATCGCATCGAGAGCTTCCATGAAGGTGTCCATCGTCTCGCGGATGGTCAGATCGAAGAACAGCTCGCGCTCCCTCGTGTTGAGCTTGCCGAAGAAGACCTCGTTGGAACGCTCGTCGCGGTTTTTCTGGCGTTCGCGGAAGTCGAGGCGGTTCACCAGTCCGGCGATGTTGCGGATTTCCTTTTCCCGGCGTGCCGCCTCGGCTGGATCAGGATCGCCTTCGAGCTTCGACCAATCGTCGAGCTTCGCCTTGGCGACCGTGCGTTCGAGCATGACGGCGGTGACACGCCGCGACGAGGCCCAGGCTCGGATTCCCCACACGCCGATCCAGACGAGGACCAGAACGGTGATGGCTTTGATGATGATGGCGCGGCGACCCATGACGGAGGCGAAATTAGCGGGGAAATGGCGACACGCAAGAGCCTGCAATGGAGAAAGCCGACCGCGGCGGTTTTCCGATCAGGAGGTGCGCTTCCGGAACCGCCTCTGGACGATGGCGAGAAACTCGGCGGCCTCCTCGACGCGGAAGAGCTTCGCGAGGGAAAAGTAAATCCCACCCGCGACCGGGATCACCAGCGACAGCCCGGCGATACGGGCAAAGGCGCTCATGTGGCTGAGGTCATGAAAGAGGAAGCGGTTCGAGGCCATGCAGACCCCGGCCATGGCGGCTCCGGCGATCAGGAGCTTCGCGATCAGGATCAACAGCGCGCGTGTTTCCAGGCCGGAAGTCATCCGCGACATGACGAGGTAGAGGATGATGAAATTCGTGGTCGCGACGAGGCTGGTGGTGAGCGCCAGGGCCTCGACGCCCATGCCGCGCACGACGACGAAGTACCAGTTGGAGGCCACGCTCAGGGCGATGGCGAGGAAGCTGACTCCCATCGGCACCCAGCGGCGGTCGGCGGCATAGAAGGCCGGTTGCAGGACCTTCAGCCACGAATACGCCAGCAAGCCGATGCCATAGCCACGAAGCGCGGCGGCGGTGACGAGTCGATTTTCCGGAGTGAAGCGTCCGTGTTCGAACAGTGCGCTGATGATTGGCTCGGCGAGGAAGCAAAGCCCGAGCGCGGAGGGCAGCACGAGGAATGTCACCAAGCGGATGCCTTTCGAGAGAAGCCCGCGAAACTCGTCGCCGAGCTTCCCGGTGGCAGCGAGCGACAGGGCGGGAAGGGTCACCGTTGCCACCGCGACGCCGAAGACGCCGATGGGAAGCTGCATCAGGCGAAAGGCTCCGTTGAGCGCACTGACGGCGGACTGGCCGATGGAGGTCGCGAACTGCGAGTTGATGACGACATTGATCTGCACCACGGAGGCCGAAATCACGGCGGGGCCCATCAGGGAGAAGATTTTCCGGACATTCGAGTCGTTCCAGTTCCAATCCGGCCTCCAGCGGAATCCGAGACGGCGGAGGGCGGGAAACTGGCAGACCAGTTGTCCGAGCCCGCCGACGAGCACCCCGATCGCCATGCCGACCATCGTCATCGGCCCGCGATTCGGATCGAGCCAGAGGCCGATGCCGGTGCCGGCGATGATCGAGCCGAGATTGAAGAAGCAGGAGGAAAGCGCCGGGATGCCGAAGATGCCGCGGGCATTCAGGATGCCCATCACCAGCGCCGCCAGGCTGACGAGCAGCATGAAGGGCCACATGATCCGCGTCATCTTCACCGTCAGCGCGATGTCATCCGGCGAGAAAGTCTTGTGGCCGAAGGCCGTCAGCAGGTGGACGAGTTGCGGCGAAAAAATGATGCCGATGATCGAAATGACCGACATTCCGATGGCGACGATCGTGATCATCCGCGCGGCGAGCGGCCACGCGCTCTCCGGGCCGGACTCCTTGATCTTCTTGGAAAAGGTCGTGACGAAGGCCTGGGACAGCGCGCCTTCCGCGAAGAGATCGCGCAGCAGGTTCGGGATGCGGAAGGCGATGTTGAAGCAGTCTGTTAGAACGCCGTAGCCGAACATCGCGGCGAAGATCTGATCGCGGACAAGCCCCAGAACGCGGCTCGCCATCACGGCGGCGCTGACTTTCCAGGTGGCTTTGGCGGACATGGAAATGCGGATTATTTCGCAGCCGCGCGGCGGAGTCGGTCCATGATGGCCACGCCCAATCCGGTCTCGCTGACGGGCTCGACGACGATGGCATCCAGCCCGGCTTCATCGAGCTGGCGCATCAGAAAGAACAAGCGGATTGCGGCCTCCGCGAGCTTGCCATTTCCGGGACTCAGCGACTCGATCATTTCCCACTCGTGGAGATCGAGGTAGCCGTCGTTTTCCTCGCCGCGATAGCTGAGCAGGCCGTAGCGCTTGCCTTCCTCGGGCACGAAGTCGGAGGGCTTCGTCAGCAGAATCAACGGAGTACGAGGGGCATAGTGGCTGGCGAGCTGGCCGGGAGCCTGGACTGCCTCGCCGGGCTTCAGCTTGACCTTCTCGACGCGGCCAAACGGCTGGAGTTGCTCCTTCGTCACCGGGCCCGCGCGCAGCAGCCAGAACAGCGGCTTTTTCCCCTCACGCGGCTCGATGGAAATGATCGTGCTTTCCAGGCCCTCACAGCACGCCCCGCCATCGACAATCAGCGGGATGCGGCCTTCCAGCTCCTTCATCACGGCGCTGGCTGAGGTTGGGGAAATGCGTCCGAAGCGGTTCGCGCTCGGCGCGGCGATCGGGCGGCCCAGCTCCTTGCAGACTGCGCGGAAAATCGGGTGGGCGCTTTGGCGGATGGCGACCGTCGGCAGTCCGCTGGTCACGATGTCCGGCACGACGTCCTTTTTCGGTAGCACCAGGGTCAGCGGCCCCGGCCAGAAGGTGGAGGCCAGCTTTTCAACCGTGTCCTTGATCGAGTCATCGACATTTGCGAGGTCGTACATCTCGCCCTTGCGGCTGATGTGGACGATCAGCGGATCGAAGGACGGCCTTTCCTTGGCGGCAAAAATCTTCGCCACTGCGTCAGCATTGAAGGCGTCCGCGCCGAGGCCATACACAGTCTCGGAAGGCAGGGCGACAATCTCGCCAGCGGCCAACAGTTCGGCGGCCTCGCTGACGGCGGACTTCATGTCGTCCTCGCTGGCGGTAATGATCCGGGTCTCAGTCACGCCCACCGCTTAGCAGATGCCCCCCGCCGACGGGAAACCGCATTTTCGCAATTCGTCACCTTCCACTGAATGTCAGTTCTCAATTCAGGATTTGGTTCTTGGCAATTTCGTACAATCTGGACTGATTAGCCCGTCCACCCTCGGGTAGATGAGGACCTAATAACCCTCCCAACTAGCGGTCGGCATCGACCGCAAAACGATGCCGCCAAACCGACCAAACGGCCGGGGAGGCGGTGGCGTATGTCCAGGCCACCTTTCGGGGATGGCTAAAGGCCATCGCGGTCGTCTAGTTGCGACTTATTAGCTCCCCGTCCACCAGGAAGGATCACCAATCAAACCTTCCCGATGAAACAAATCGCGTTTCTGCTGCTTGCGGTGATGTCCGCTGGTCCACTCCAGTCACAGGAGTCTAATACGCCGTCCCCAGTACCCGAGTCCTCAGCTCGGCTCCTGGGTAAACTCCCCGATGGCACACCACCGCCGCCCCAGCCACCGAAACCCGGCTTTGTCGCACCTGCCGAGAAAATCCTCAGCACCGACACTTTCCAGGAAGGCGGACGCACCATCACTGTACACGAAATTGCCCCCATCAAGCTCCCTCCGCCGCCCGAGGTCATCGTTCCCGCTGAGCCCAGCCCTGAATTTCGCCAGCGACTCGCTGAACTCCGCGCCAGCCAGCCCAAGATCCACCACCTTTCCATCTCGGCTACCATTTACCGGGAAAAGGACAAGCCGACCCGGACACTCGTCCGCTATTGGTCCGCCGAACAAAATCAGGCACTGAACGCCGTCGTCTTCTGGTCCTCCGCCGACTTCTCCCTCCTCTCCGGCCTCCCCGGCTTTATCACTTCGGACGGTCGGAAATGCAGCCTCATGATGTCTTGGGGTATCCGCGACGACAAACACAACGCCGCCCTCCTCGCCAAGCACGGACGCACCTACACCCCTCCTGTCATTCCTGAGCTCCCCGTTGGAAAGGCCTCCTTCATCATTACCTCCGGTACCCCCGGCGGAAAGGCCCTCATCGACATCCAATCGCTCCACGATCTCTACAACAACGAATACGAAAAGCTTCTGACTGCCTACCAGGGCCGTGAACAAGCCCGCATCGCCCGCGAGGCCGAACTCAAAGCCCATCCGCCCCAGCCCAGGGACATTGTCCTCAACCACTGGCGCGTCCAACCTGCTAAACTGGACAAAAATGATGGAGGTGCCCGATGAACCTCCTACGTCCCCTTTCGATCTGTCTGCTTCTCGCCTTCAGTCGGCAACAAGCAAAAGCCATCCTCGATACCAACGAGAACGGCCTCAGCGACATTTGGGAAAAAATCTATAACGACGGTGATCTTCTCCCTGAAACTCTTGATCAATTGGCTGATCCCGATGGCGACGGCTGGACCAACGAACAAGAAGCCCTAGCAGGCACCAACCCGTTTGATGCCAACTCTCCCTTCGGCCACATCGCTACAGACATCCTTCACAGTCCAGCCACCTTTTCTGGTGTTGATGGCAATGGAGACCCCATCCTCCTGACGCCTGAAGCGGTTACCATCACTTGGCCTACCCTCACTGGGAAGCTCTATACCCTCCAATTCTCGCCAAACCTTCAGGCCGGAACTTGGATCAACGTCCAGGAACCGATTCTCGGCGATGGCACTCCGATAAGCATTGTCGCTGTCCTCACCCAGCCCAACGGCAGCACTCCCGATTCGCTTTTCTGGCATGTCAAAATATCCGATGTCGACCCGGACCTGGATAACGCAACTAACTACGAGGAGTTCATTTTAGGGACCAATTCTGGTATCGCTGACACCGATGGGGATGGAGCCGATGATGGGATAGAAGGGGTTGGAGGGACCAATGGAGCCGATGCTGAGGTCGGCGGCAGCCCAATCATCAACGGGCGTGAAAGCCGCTGGATTCATGCACGTGTTCGAGAGGAAATATTTACCAGTAATTATATATCAGGCTTTTATCATATTTACGACCCCGGCTCGAATAAGGGGGCTGATTGGGTGACGTCGAAAGACGAGTATCAGTCAATTGTGAATTCGGATGACTTTGCTGCCTTGTCAACGGCTGCGGCAGGTTTTCCCCTGCCTGAAGAATGGGCGAAAGAATTCAAAGGGCTATGGTGGACCAACATCCGCAAGTCTGTCAGCGGAACTCCCGATCTCGATGAGTACGCCGCAGGCCGTCTGGAACACCGTCTCCGGATCAACAAGAAATCGTTGGATGTGCCTTATGAATTTCCGCTTCAGGTTCTGGAGCTGCACTGGCAACGAAATGCCGCAGCCGAGTCTCCTTGGGTTCCAGAACAAGGGGCAGTCAATACTTCGATTCTCAATAAAGCCGTAGTTCCCCCCGGGGACAATGTTTCGGACCCGATTACCTACAGCGCAATTCCTGCATTGGCCGAAAACCGGGCGATCACCCGAACGGCGGTCCGGTTCGAAGAAGTGGAACCGGAGAGCGGATTCGACGACGGGGTTCGTTTTCTGCAAGCTCAGCGCTTCGATCTTCCATGGCTGGCGGTCGCGGATTCACAAGATGCGAATACTCCTCCGCATGCCCAGGTGAAGATGCACTTTTCTCCCACTGAGCAGCCTCTTCATCTGGAAGTCCACATTTCTGGCGGTGGAAATACAGCGACCGTCGCCCCTGATGTCACAAGCGGCACGAGTCCAATGACCTTGAGCATTCAGGGAAGCACTAATTTTGCCGAAGGTCAAAAATCCTATGAGGGGACTTTGCGGGTGGAAGGGATAGACGTGCTAAATCTCGTTTTTTACAAGCGCGAGGTTGTCACGTTGGCAGTCCATACAATCGTTTTGACTAATGATGACATTGATGAAAAGTGCTACTACGTTGATCAAACGACCTCACAACCAAACCAGAAAGTCATCGGAGTTGGCGAGGGTAAGGCTGATACTGTCTGCATTAGAAAAACCGACGGCGTTCAACATACTACCACAATTCAAGGCGATGATTACGTGCATTTGACCGACGGAAGCATCCGAACCGGCAAAGATGGAATCTGTCAGACCACCGCCGCAGCACCCGATGAACAGGTCATTCCTGTTGGAAAAGGACTGCCAAACTACTCCATCGTCGGACCCGGCCCGAATAATATCCTGAATACAACTCCCAATGGGCTCATCGCCAATGTTCCGACTTCTGGAGGCGGAGTCGCCTTTCCTCAGGATGATGAAGTGAGTGGCACAAGCATCACCACCGGACCAGATGGCATCCGGCAGACACCACTGACGCAAGCGCGTATTTCGCCACTGAACGTCCCAAGCCAGACCGAAATGGAGGAATTCCTGAACCGGGTGTTCGGTCGCCAAGCGAATATCTGGTTCCAAATCACCCAGTATGATCAGGCCGACGCGGCATTCGATGTTGCTTCGACGCAGGGGCGTGACGCTCAGTTTCCAGCCCTGGCGGTTCCAAACCGAAAATTCGATTTTTATTCAAACGATAAAGATGAAAACGGCAATATTTTCATCAGCAAGGAGGAACAAATTGTTCAAGCCGCAGCCAAGGACGCGAACGCAACCTTCAATCTGTATTACATTCCAGCTCGCCTCTGCCACAGGCTGATTTTCCAAAATCAGGTTTCAGTGCAAACACCCGAAGGGTATGCTAGGAGCGACCTTCGGACGCCTTACATTTCGGCGCTTGATCCTGTCAACCCAACTCATTCAAGTTCAGGTAAAGTGCTCCTTGGCACAGCGGCTCATGAGATCTCCCATTCCGCCCTGTTTGGCCTCCAAGGCGACGCAGCGAATTTGGGCTTAAGCCATCCATGGACACTCAATCACGCCAATAACAAGGTGGAGCGTTACTTTCCCGATAAAAGTTACAGCTTGATCGATCGCGATAGTGACAAGCTTAGACTAATTTGGTTTTCGCAGCCTGAGCTTACATCAGCAAGCCGCTTTCCAAGTAAGTTAATTAAGATCGAGGCCGATAAACTACACAAGGACCAATAATGAGAATTTTGTCTTCCAAACGATTGAAGATATTAGGTTGGGTTGCCTGCCTGCCTCTGATTCTAGCTGCGTCGGAAGCTAAGGCAGTACTCCCGCTTCCCATTGCAGAACGTTCTGCGGATGAGGATTTCCGTTCGTTGATTGGGGATCCTGCGGAAGATGCATTAAAGCGATTCCGAGGATTATACTCGATCTACTTAGAAAGAGTCCCTCCTCGACTCGATTTGATACTTGAGAAAGCTTCCTGGATTTCGAGGAATCCCACACTTCCCGTTTACTTTGAGGAGCAGATTAGGAAGTATCCCGTATTCGTTGAAAATGCTGATGATCGTAGAGCTTTAACCGAAACGCTCAATCGATTCCCTGCGGAGTGGGCGGTCAGGCTGCTTGTAAAACTGTACTTAGAGGATGAGCCCATTCGTTCAGAAAAATACAATCTAAAAGATCCAGAAATAGTGAGGCGCATGGCTCTCACGTGGGACACAGACATCGATAACCAAACCAACCGCCGCTTCGCGACTAATGCCCTGGGATCAATGAAGCTTGCAAATTGGGGAGGGGAGGCGTTGCAGCAGAAGCCGAATGAACCTTGGCAGGAATTTGAGAACAGGGTGCGAACACACCGGCAAAACTGGATCCGTTCCAACCAAGACCGCATTCCCGAAATCGTCAAAAAGACGTGGGGCGACAAAGCGGTGCTAAATGCCGACCTTGGTTTGGGGCCAGACAATCTCCCGATCAAGAATCGCCCCCCAGAAAATCAAACTGGCACTCAAGAACGTCCAAATTCCGGAACTGCAGCCAACAGTTCACAGGCGGCACCAACTATAGGCAGATGGAATTGGATTTGGATAGGTGCGACGGCATTGCTGGCCTTCATTGGAATCGTGCTGTGGCGTCGGAAATTGAGTTCGTGAAATTCTGCCAATTTTGATCAGGCGATTGGAATTCACCGACGAATTTTTGCTCAATGGTTCTAACGGTCGGTCCGCCGGGTTGACTCTCCGTCCCGGCGGGGCTAAGCCTCCGGAGCCATGAACCTGCGTCTTCTTTCCCGCCTCTGCGGCCTCGCTCTCATTTCCGTGACCGCGGCCCATGGCCAGATCAGCGCCACGCTGCGGCTGAACAAGACCCAGTATGTCGCCGGGGAGGCCGTCATCGGAGTGGTGACGATCACCAACAACTCCGGCCAGGACCAGGTTTTCCAGACCACCACCCGGATGCCCTGGCTGGATTTCGTAATCAAGGATGGCAAGGGCGAGCCGACGACCCCGAAGGGCCGCGTTGGCTTTGGTGCCGTGAAGATCCCGGCCGGCCAGACGATGGCCCGTGAGGTGGTGCTGAACTCGTATTTCCAACTCTCCGATCCCGGCAGTTACTCGGTTTACGGCGTGGTCCGCACCCCCGGTCAGATGTCCGATGGCTTCAGCACCAACCGCCTGCTCTTCAACCTCAGCGCCGCCCGTCCCTACTGGACCCAGAAGGTCGGCGTGAAGGGAAATGCCTCGAAACTCCGGGAATTCCGCGTCCTGAACTACTCCGGCAACCAGAAAACCGAGCTCTACGTCCAGGTGATGGACTGCAACGCCGGCACCCCCATCCAGACCTACTCCATCGGCGAGGTGCTGATGTTCCGGAAACCCCAGATCACCGTCGACCGCAACCAGGTCCTCCACGTCTTCTTCCTTTCCGGCCCGACGATGTGGACCCACATCCAGGTCGACACCAGCGGCAAGCTTCTCAAGCGGGAATTCCACATCCGCGGCCCTCAGGGCGACCCCCAGCTTCTGGCCATGAGAGACGGCAGTATCGGAATCTCCAACAGCATCCCCTACGACCCGAAAGCCGCTGCCGAGGCGAAGGCCAAGGTCCGCAAGGCCTCGGATCGACCCGCAGGTTTCTAAGCTCCGAAAGGTGCTGCGGATCCCCCAAATCCCTTTACTTTGTCGAGGTTTTTCTTAATTCTTCTTAATCGTTTTTAAAAGCGAAGCATCATGCGCACCATTTTCAATCGGATTCTGGCCCTCGCGGCCATCAGCCTGCTTTCCGCCGTTCCGGCTGAGGCACGCTATTTCAAGACAGTCGTGATCGATGCCGGTCACGGCGGCCATGACAAGGGGGCCCAGTGGGGGCAGGTTTATGAGAAGCACCTCTGCCTGGACACCGCGACCCGCCTGGAAGCGTACCTGAAATCGATGGGATTCAGGACGGTGATGACCCGCAGCAGCGATAATTTCGTCTCCCTGCCCGGAC
>JANOKL010000469.1:0-1292 GCA_031419215.1 Luteolibacter sp.
CTCGAAAGCCGCCCCTTCACCCTCTACACCGCCTGGGACAGTCCCTACGAAGACGAGCGCTACCACGCCTTCATCGAATTTCCCGCCAGCGGAGGTGCCCGTCCCCTCGATGAGCTCCTCGTTGAGCAAGGCCTCTGCCGCATCTACACCAAGGGCGCGGACACGCCCAATGGTATCCGGATGGACCAGCGCAAGGATCAGCTCCGCGCCATCGAGCGCCAGGCCCGCGACCGCCGCGCCGGGGCTTGGGGATTGCGCTGAAGCACGCCGGGAGGTTGAGTCCATCCGTGTCCGCCGCTGCCCTCATCGACCTCTCCCGGAAGCTCGCCCGTGACCTCGACGGCTTCCGTTTTTCCGCGCCCGTCTCCCACACCTACAACCCGCTCGACTACGCCCGCGGCCCGCACGAGCTCTTCCTGAAGCGTTTCGGAGGCGGGAAAAAGCGCGTGCTGATGCTCGGCATGAACCCCGGCCCATTCGGCATGGCCCAGACCGGCGTCCCGTTTGGAGAAATTGCCGCCGTGCGCGATTGGATGGGCATCAGCGCTCCCGTCGGCAAGCCGGTGCCGGAACATCCGAAGCGCCCGATCAACGGTTTCAACTGCCCGAAATCCGAAGTCAGCGGCCGACGCCTCTGGGGCCTCTTTTCGGAAAAGTTCCCGAAGCCGGAAGACTTCTTCGCCGATCACTACGTCGCCAACTACTGCCCGCTCGTCTGGATGAGCGCCACCGGAGCGAACCTCACGCCCGACAAGCTTTCTGCGGCCGAAATGGAGCCTGTCGAAGCCCTTTGTCTCGATCACCTCGCGGAGGTCATTGAACTACTAAAACCGCAGTATCTGATCGGCGTCGGCGGCTTCGCCGAGGAGCGCCTCCGCCGCGCGGCGGAAAAGATCGGCGGCACCTATCAGATCGGCCGTATCCTCCATCCATCCCCCGCGTCCCCCGCCGCCAATCGAGGCTGGGCCGAAGCCGCGGAGAAGCAGTTGAAGGAGCAGGGGGTGTTTTTATAAGGAGCTTGGACGTCCCGTCCAAAGCATCACCCGACGACCTTGCTGTGGATGAGACGTCCACGCCCCTTATGCCTCCGGAGGAAATCCACTCGTCAAAGGACAGAAGGTTTTTCAGTCTGGCTGAGAACGAATTCGCTCATCTCCTCACAGAACACACCCATGAAAGAATTCCTACAATGGTTCTTCACTTCGGAGATGTCTTTCGACTTTTCGAGTCCACCGACCAAGGGGCCTCCAGCATTCTTTCTAGTGCTGCTGATCCTGATGATCGCCTCTTGT
>JANOKL010000470.1:0-2811 GCA_031419215.1 Luteolibacter sp.
TGGCCGAGCGCGACGACATCGTAGTGATCCTGTTCGAACACGAGCTGGAAAAAATCAAGCACCTCGGCGTGCATGGCTATCCGGCGAAGGTTCTCGACCTCACCTGGCCAGCCAGCTCAGGCACTCCCGGCCTGAAGCCGCGGCTCGATGAACTCTGTGCCGAAGCTGAAAAGGCGGTCGATGAGGGTTTCAACATCCTCATTCTTTCCGATCGCGGCACCTCTTCCTCGCGCGTGCCGATCCCGAGCGCTCTCGCCATCGGAACGGTCCACCATTTCCTGCACCGTGCACGGAAGCGGCTGCGTGCTTCTGTGGTCATCGAGACCGGCGAAGCCCGCGACGTGCATCAGGTCGCCTGTTGCTTTGGCTTCGGAGCCACTGCTGTTTGCCCTTACCTCGGCTACGCCACGGTGCGGCAGCTCGTCGCGCAGGAAATCGCGAAGACCGGCAAGTCTGACACCACCCCGGAAAAGGCGATGACCCAGTACCGCAAGGCACTCGAAAAAGGTCTGCTGAAGATCATGTCGAAGATGGGCATCAGCGTGCTCAACTCCTATCAGGGTGCGCAGACTTTCGAGGCGGTCGGCATCGGCCACGACGTGATCGACTTCGCATTCACCGGAGTCTCATCAAAAATCGGAGGCATCGGCTTCGAGCAGATCGCTCAGGAGTCGCTGATCCGCCACATGGCCGCCTTCCTTTCCGAAGTGCCCGCCGGAGAAACGCTGAACCTCGGTGATCCCGGCTACAACCGCTATCGCAAGGCAGGGGAACGCCATGCGCTCACCACCGAGGTGATCAAGAATTTCCACACCTTCGTGAGGTCGGGCAAGGCCGAGGACTACGACGAGTATGTGAAGCTCACTCTGGAAACCTCGCCCGTCGCGATCAAGGATCTGTTTGAGTTCGTGCCTGCATCGAGCGGCGCGATCCCGATTGAGGAAGTCGAATCCGTGGAGTCGATCCGCAGACGCTTCACCACCGCCGCCATGTCGCTCGGCGCGCTTTCTCCGGAGGCTCATGAGACCCTCGCGATCGCGATGAACCGCATCGGCGGAAAGTCAGACTCCGGCGAGGGAGGAGAGGATCCGGTTCGTTTCAAGCCATACCCAAACGGCGACTCCGCGCGTTCTTACATCAAGCAGATCGCTTCCGGACGTTTCGGCGTTTCCGCGAACTACCTCGTCAATGCCGGCGAACTGGAAATCAAGATGGCCCAAGGCGCCAAGCCCGGTGAAGGCGGACAGTTGCCCGGCCACAAGGTCAACGCGCTGATCGCAAGGCTCCGCAACACGCAGCCGGGCGTGCAGTTGATTTCCCCACCGCCTCACCACGATATCTACAGCATCGAGGACCTCGCGCAGCTGATCCACGACCTGAAGGAAGTGAATCCGCGCGCTCGAATTACGGTGAAGCTCGTAGCAGAATCCGGTGTCGGGACGGTCGCGGCCGGTGTCGCGAAAGCGTCGGCCGACAACATCCTGATCTCCGGCCATGAAGGCGGCACGGGAGCGTCTCCCCTATCCTCGACCAAGCACGCCGGTTCGTCATGGGAGCTCGGTCTCGCTGAAGCCCAGCAGACGCTGCTTCTCAACAATCTCCGCAACCGCGTGATCGTCCGTACCGACGGTGGACTGCGCACCGGTCGCGATGTTGTGATCGCCGCGATCCTCGGAGCCGAGCAGTTCAACTTCGGCACGATCGCGATGATCGCCATGGGCTGTGTTTACGTCCGCAAGTGCCACCTCAACAACTGCCCGGTCGGCATTGCGACGACCGATCCAAAGTTCCGCGCAAAGTTCAAAGGCACGCCTGAGATGGTGATCAACTTCTTCACCGGAGTCGCGCAAGAGGCCCGTCAGGTGATGGCGGATCTTGGCGTGAAGACGATGGATGAACTCATCGGCCATCCGCAGTATCTGAAGCAGCGCGAGATCCCGAATCACCCGAAGGCGAACTCGCTCGACCTTTCCCCGATCCTCAAGGACGTGATGTCCGCCCTGCCCGCCGGTGCCGCGGCTCCCCGGATCTGCACGCAGGATCGCAACGACGGCATCGCGAAGCCTGCGCTCGACCTCACGATCCTTTCCGATCTCGTGGCGGCGGTTTCCAACCGCCAAGCCCAGCCCACCCCCCACTATGGCCCTGACTCCGTCTCCCAGGAAACGTTGGACGCCTTGCTCGTTCTGCCAGATCGCCCGTCGGTCTCGCTTTCCTACGACGTTCTCAATACCGACCGCAACATCGGCACGCGTCTCAGCGGTCGCATTGCCGAAGTCTATGGCGACCGTGGTCTTCCCGCTGGATCAATCCACATCACCTGCCGCGGCACTGCGGGTCAGTCATTCGGTTGTTTCCTCGTTAAGGGGGTGAAACTTGAACTCATCGGCGAAGCTAACGACTACGTCGGCAAGGGAATGGCTGATGGCGAGATCATCATCCGCGTGTCCGATGACGCGAAATTCGAAGCCGCCAACAACACCATCGCGGGCAACACCTGCTTCTATGGAGCGACCGGCGGAAAGGCCTTCTTCAATGGTCGGGCGGGTGAACGTTTCGGCGTCCGCAACTCGGGAGCCACCGTCGTCATCGAAGGCTGCGGCGATCACGGATGCGAATACATGACCAACGGCACCGTCGTCATCCTCGGCAAGACCGGCAAGAACTTCGGCGCCGGCATGTCTGGTGGCACGGCCTACATTTACGATCTCGACGATCGCGCCTTCTCGCGCATCAACACCGAGATGGTCGTGGCCCTGCCGCTGGTGAGGAAGTCGGACCTTGATGAGCTGAAGAACCTGATCGAGACCC
>JANOKL010000471.1:0-3321 GCA_031419215.1 Luteolibacter sp.
ATGCCGATGGTCTGCAGCGTGAAGCCATCGCGGCTCACCAGCACATCCCGAACCCCGGCACGCGGCAGCACGGCGACGATGGCGTAGCGATCCTCCAGCACGGTCGGCACGTCCTTGAGGCTGTGAACGGCGATGTCGATCTCCTTCGAATCAAGCGCCATCTCCAGCTCCTTGGTGAAGATTCCCTTGTCGAAAAATCCCTCGGCCTTGGCCACCTCGCTGAGCGCCACATCGGTCCGACGGTCGCCCGTGGTCTTGATCACGTTGCGCTTCAGGGACAGTTCGGGAAAAGCCGCGCCGACCGCGTGCTCGGTGGCCACTGCCTGCGCCAGCGCGAGGTCGCTGCCGCGCGTGCCGATAATGAAAGGGTTCGGGGAATCGTGATTCATGCCGGAAATCCCGCCTCGCGGGGCGATCTCCATGCCCGTGGAAGCGGCTTCATGCAAGCCCGGGGTTTTCGGAGCTTACGGAGTCACCAACAGCGTCGCTTGAATCTGAAAAGGCCCCTCACCTGCCTCAGCTAGCACATCACGGTGAAAACGGGACATTGCAGACCATGGCGCTTCACCATTCGTGGAGAGCGGTAAAAACACACCGGACGGTGGCGGCATCACTTTTGATCCTGCCTGGCCATTCTGCTCCAGAATCATCGACTGGGAATAGGTGCCTTCCTTGACACCCACCACCATCACCACTCCGGAACCCTTTTCTTCCCGAATAGCCCGGATTCTCAAGCCTGCGACCCCGCGGCAAGCTTGAGAGGAATAGGATTTCATCAGGCCGGAGAGGGTGGTCGGCGTCAGATCCGTCCCTTCCAGTTTTGAAAGACGCTCCGCGAGTGAGGCATCGGAAATCAATCCCGCCGGGAAAACATCGACCGCCACGATCCGGAGAGAGTCGTTCCCTTCCAGCTTCCGTGCATTCAGCACAGGATCAGACTCGGGCAACCTCACCAATCCACGTTCCTTTCGCCAGAGATTGATCGCTTCAATCCGATCCCTCTCCAGGGAACTCCAACCTTGGGCTGGATGAAACTTGAAACGCTTGGAATCGATTCGACTGAGAGCCCACAACGAAAAGTCACAAATCCTCGCCTTCGAGTAGTCCAACCCTAGCCAGTTCCCATTGATCGCAAAGAGGGACGACCGATCAGACAGGGAATTCACCAGCCACTCGACTGCGAGTTCCTTTGCGTCCGCATCGGTGGACCGCGTCTTGATCGAATTGTAGGGAAAAGGATCGTCGGGCAATCCGAGTCGACATCCGAGCCTCTGGATCAAACAAAGCCTGTCCTGCTCCGTCCCCTTGCTCATGTCGCGCAGCAAGGCTGCCATCGCTTCCTTGCTTCCATCAGCGATGAGGAGATCGACCAACAGTTCCATCGTCTGCCTGGAGCCATCGTCGCCGCCAATCGACTGGACCCGCCATTCCTTGAGCATCGCCTGCCGCACCGACGGATGATCACGCTCGTGTAGGAATGTCGCTGCCTGGAGCCTGTCGAAAACCGTCTTGGCCCCATTCATCCAGCCCAAGAGAAGCTCCGTCGCTGCCTCAGAGTGCAATTTCCCGACCTCGGAAACATATTCACCGCCCCAGTGTGCCTCCACCGCACGAACCGCCCCCTCCAGAACTGCGGCTTCGACTGACTCGGGCGCGATGGCCGCCAGTTTGAGAACCAAAGGCGAAAGGGTCTTCTTCCCTGAGACGATCCCATCGATCAGGATTTGTTTTTCCCCTTTCTCCTGAAACTCCCGCCACCACTCCAGCGGGGCCTTTTGGAGTTCCTTCCGTTGCTCGGCGGTTAGTCTTCCCTCTCCTCCGGCGCTTGATCGCGGAAAGGTCTCCCCAGTGATCCGGTCCAACAATTGAAGCGCACACTCACTGATCGTCTTCACCTTCCAGAAGCCATTCCATCTGACAAGATGGTCGACCCCGCGTGCGTAGCGCTCGTCTCCAATCGCCTCGATCAGTTTTGGCACTGCCGGGTAGCCGATCCTCATCAACTGCGCGACTGGCACATCCTTTCCGTCGAAGCCTGTGAAGAAGCTATTCCGGCCATCCACTTCGATGATCCCCATCTGATCCCGGAGTCGAAAAATCCATTCGTCGATCTGCTGGTCCAAGGGCAGCTTCGCCAGCTCCTCGGGCACCGGACTCCGATGGGCCGCATCCTCGGCACAAAGTCTCTCCAGCATGGCGACATGCTTGACGGCCGCAGCATGAAAGGCGCTCGCCGGGAAATTTCTCACAATCCTCCGCATCGACTCCAACAGGGCAGTTCGGGGAATTGTCGGGAGCAACTTCTCACTTGGATTGAATCTCAGGCCAATCTCCACCATCACCCGGTCCATCGCCGCCCTACCAAGCTCCATTTCCAGCACCTTCCGCATGTCGGGCATGGGCTCCAGCCGCTCGCCCCTAAGATCATCCCTGACAGGCAATTTGACCGCCTCTCGATACAGAGCATCCGCCATTCCATCATCACCTTTCCGCCAGCAACAGTAAGCCAGGTAAAACACCTCCGCCGTTTGCCCGAGACAGGAATATCTCGGCGGCACTCCCGCCTTCGGAGGATTCCGCAATTCATCAAGCCGGGCCGCCACCATTTCTTGGAACGAGCGCTTCTTGTAACCCACCCACCTCAGCTCACCTTCGGAAACCGCTGACTTGAACAGGACGCTTTCGGAAAGGTCGGACTGAGCGACCCGGAAGCAATCACTTTTGTCCTCGATGAGGAAACCCTGAACCGTCGGTAAGACCATTCTTCCATCCGGCTGGCGATATCCACGGCCAATATTTGCCTCTACCCACTCCGCCTCTTTGATCTCGGGATACCCGAGCGCTGAAAACCATTCGAACAATAGCTTCGGCTCTTCTCGCAATTCCCCAGCATCCGCCGCCGACAAGGCGATCAAACTCCAAAGAGCAACGCGCCGGAACCAATTCATGGAGTCGATGTATCAGATCTACCGAACTGGGCGACCTGTTATTGAAGACAGAGCAGGAAATTTACGTCCCCGGTAAATTCAGCTTCGCCAGCTCGCTCTGGATGATCTGCTCGCAGTCCTCGATCTGGCGCTTGCGCCGCACGCGGGCTTCTTCGGCGAGTTGCTCCAGCGTGTCGATGTCGTAGAGGTAAACCTCCTCGATCTCCCCCACCGCCGGGTCGATGTCGCGCGGCACGGCGATGTCGATGAAGAACAGCGGCCGGTATTTCCGCGCCCGGCGGGCCTTTTCGACGTGCTCGCGGGTCACGATGGCATGAGGCGCACCGGTCGAGGAAATCACCACGTCCACCTTTTCCAGCACGTGCTGCCAGTC
>JANOKL010000472.1:0-28237 GCA_031419215.1 Luteolibacter sp.
CCGCTGTTCCGCGTCGGCTGAATTGCCCGGCGCGCCCGGGCGACCCACCAGCCTCCATGCGGCGGCGTCCCTCCAGCCCACCAGAGCCAGGACCACGGCAAGCGTCGCGCCCATCCAGGGAGCTGGCCGTTGCCAGGCACGCAGCCCGACGCTTTTCGGAGAAAATGCCCAGGGCTGCGCCGAAATAATTCCGATCGCCAATCCAAGGACGATTACATCCGGCACCATGTGAAATACAAAGCTGAACATCCCCTGAACTATCACCGCCGCAATGGCCGCCAAGGCACCTGCCGTCAGTCCGGCATCGGCTGTGATGTCCCCTTTCGAAGTTTCAACCGTCACACACATCAGCCCGCGAATGGCGAGGCTGAGCAACAAGAGCAGCACAAGTCCAAGGCCGATCCAGCCATAGTCGGTGGCGGCTTGAAGCAGCTCATTGTGGACCATGTCGATGTCCCCACTGCCGACCCACATCTCCTTCGGGTCCCATTTTGCGAAAACCTCATAGGAGAACGACCGACTTCCTCCCCCTGTAAGCGGATGCTCGGACGCAAGCTCGACCGCGATCGAGGCAAAGTCGAGCCGCCCGCTGTCCTCCAACATCCGCGAGCCGTCCGCTTGGACCCCACGTTCCGCAAGCGCGACTTTTGCCACCCACCACGCCCCGAAACCTGAAGCCGGCAGCAACACCATCGCGGAAATGGCGGCGATTCCGAACCACCTGACCTTCCTGCGTTTCAGATCCAGTAGCCAGCACACCAGCAACGCGAAAATGCCAACCCCGAGAGCCATCCACGCCCCACGACTGCGGCTTAGAACAATCCCCCCCAGACAAGCGATCGCCACCAAGGTCCAACCGATGCGCGCCCAACGCCGGCCACCCGGCATGATCGCACAACCCGCCGCCAGAAATCCACCGCCCAGCAGGAAGTTCGCGAAGTGGTTGTAGTGACCATAAAATCCCGAGGGATAGGAAAAGGTTTCCCGGCCAGCGAAGAACGGCGTGTACGATGGATATCTCCACTGGACGAGCGCCACAGCGACGTTCGCCAGCGCCAGCAATGCCAAGCCGCCGACGGCCACGCGGTGAGCCGACCGTTGGACCAACCAGCCAGCCCAGGCGCAGGTCGCCAGCCCGCAGCCGAGCAACAACCCGTCGCTGCGGCCGTAGTCGATTACCGCCGATACGGAAGTCACCCAGGCCACATAAATGCCGGCACCGCAAACCAAGCCCCCAAGGTAGATCGAGCGCCTTTCGGAACGACTGGCAAGCGCACCAGTCAGCAACACAGGGACCATCGCCAGTGCGATCAACCCGCTCGACGTCGGCTCCAGCGAGGAGGCGAACGCCAACGCCAACGCCAACGCGAAGACCAGCAGGACGGCGGAGAAAATTCCGAGTTTCATGGGTTCGGAACGGACTGGGACCAATAGCCCTTCACTGGATGGATGCGCCACGCACCCTCCTTCCGAAAGGGCTCGAAATCCTCGCGGCTCTTCGGCACTTCCGGAGCCATGAAGCGATCCTGATCCGGGAATGGCCGCACCCGGAAACCCAGATGATGCGCCGCCGTCGGCAGCATCAGCTCGAGGTATATCCTGAGTGGCGGCACCAGCTTCGACACCGCCACAAAGGCTTCCGTTTTCCAGAACGAGCCGCAGCCAAGCATCGAGAGCACCACTTCGGGGTCGTCTCGCCGACTCATCGACCGCCAGTAATCCATGAAGGCGGGATCGTGTCGGTGAAACGTGAAATGCGGGTGACCGGTGCCATCCAACCGGTTCAGACGATGGCCGACCACGTCCGCGTCCTCACGTTTGAGCGATTCGAGCAAGAGGCCGTTCAATCCCCTCACCAGCGGAATTTCATCGTATTCCGCCAGATGTACATGGCGGACTCCCATCGTTTCCACCACCGGAGCCACCGCCGCAAACACCCCCAAATAACTCTGCCGCTCACGCGGGTGGTCACGGGTGCGGAGTTCAGGATCATGGATGAAAACCGCATGCTCGGTCACCAGCCGGGCGAAGTCTTCGGCCGATCCACCGTAGGCCACGATCAAGACCTGATCCGGATCGCGCTCCAGCCAGTGGTTGCACATCCGCGACACCGCCTCTGGAGACTCATGGGTCAGCAGAACCGTGGCAACCATGGGTGACGTGGGCATCACTCGGAAAGATGGCGGGGAAAATCGGGAGTCCCTGAGCGGGTGAATCCGATGGATTGCCGCCAGTAGCAGATTCTTTCCTGCGAACAGAACACAAGCTTCAGCGGACCCACGCCGGTGAAACCAATGACATGGATCCGGCCCCTCCAGACGACAATAAGGGCACGACCGAGAAACTCCCCCGTTTCATCATCCCGGATGGGAGAGCCCAGACGGCGGATGAATAAATCGCCGATATGTCTCAGCAGCGTGCGCATGGTCGCCTCTCGGCTAATTTGGATTACTTCGCGCCTTTGGCAAAAAGTACTGCTGGAATGGTTCGAAAGAGGATCTTGAAATCGAGCCACAACGACCAGTTGTCGATGTACTCCAAGTCGAGGCGCACCCAGTCATCGAAGCTCGAGATCTCGTTCCGCCCACTGACCTGCCAGATGCAGGTCAGCCCGGGCTTCACGCTGAGCTTTCTACGGTGGGATGAATTCTCGATTTTAGGCAGTTCATACATCGCCATCGGCCGTGGGCCTACCAGACTCATTTCCCCACTCATCACGTTGATGAGCTGAGGCAGTTCATCGATCGAGAACTTGCGCAGGATCCTGCCCATCGGGAAGATCCGAGGATCGTGTTCGAGCTTGAATACCGGACCTGACATCTGATTTCCAGCAGCTTCCTTCAGCTCCTCCAGCTTCTTGTCCGCATCCGGAATCATGGTGCGGAATTTCCACATCCGGAAGGGTTTCCCATATCGGCCCGCCCTTTCCTGGAAATAGAACACGGGTCCAGGACTTTGCAGTTTGATCGAGATCGCCGCAAAGATCCACAGCGGGGAGGACACCAAAAGCAGGGTCAATCCGCCGAGCCAGTCCATGACTCCCTTCGCCAGAAGCTCCCAGGAAAGATCCGGTGTGGAGCGCAGCACCAGCAGCGGCTTGCCGCCTACCATGTCGAAAGTCGGCCGCGCCACCTGGGTCTGCATGAAGTTCGCCGCCACCCAGGCCTCGATGCCTCGTGATTCACAAATTTCAATCGCCGTGCCGAGCTGGTCGAACTGGGCATGCTTCGCTGCGAACATGACACGCGCCACCGCCTCATCCTCCAGCAGTTTCTGGAACTCGTCCCACTTGCCGGTGCGGAGATCGTATTCTCCCACGATCCGCCAGAGCACCTTTTCGTCTTCGGGAACCTCTTCAAGCCAGAGCTTCATGTCATCCGGGGTGCCTGCCAGGACGATCGGCTCCTTCCTCCCCTCGGACTGGCTCATGCGGTAGAAATAACGTCCGTAAATCCAAGCCCGTCCAACCAGCAGAATCACCGCCATGGGGATCGCCACCGAAAGGATCGCCCGGCTGGAGGTATTGAACTTGAAGAACACCACCATCACCCCGATCGCCAGCGCCAATACCATGAAAGCCCGCAGGATCTGGAGGATCGCCGGACCCAGGCCCTGCCGCAAGGGCCGTCGATAAAATCCGAAAAGCTCGAGCGCCAGTGGCGTGAAAGGCACCACGATGAACAAAAGCCAGGTGATTTCCTTGAGCCCCGATACGCCTTCCATGTTGATTTTGAATCCCCTCGAAAGAAGGAAATCAATCATCGGCGCACGCAGGAACGACGCCAGCGCGAAGGCAGACCAGATCAACAGCGCGTCGGCAAGCTGGAGGATCTGGATCGAAAAGGACTGACGGCTGTTTGAGGACATCAAAGTTTGACTGGCTGAGGCTGACACCATCAAGGAACGTGATCAACCTCTGATCGCTGCCTTGACCGACGTAGCAGCCCGCTCGCTCTGGGCGTCTGCACTGTAGAATTCCGCCATGTCGTGGATTCTTTCCGGCGGAACTCTCTCCAGCGTGGACCCTACAGCAGCCGAGAGTGCGGCTTGGAAGCTTTGCGGATCCAATGGATCGAATGAGATGCCAGTATCCGGATGGCAAAGATCTGCCGTCGCTCCGTTGTAGATCGAAAACATTTGCGGCAGCCCCGCCACCAGGGTTTCCAGGGTCGCCAGCGGCCAATTGTCATCAAGCGTCGGCAGGATCGCCCAGTCCGCTGCGGCAAAGTATCGAGGCAATTCCGGATGCTGCACAAATCCCGGAGTCACCGTTTTGATTCCAGGATTCCTGGCAATCCAGGCTTCCAACCATTCCCGATCCTCACCATCGCCGAGAATCAGTAGGGAAAAGGCCGGGCAACCGGGCTCGGAGGCGACCTTTTCCACAGCATCAGCCATCTGGACGATACCCTTGCGTGGGGAAAGGCTCCCTGAAAACAGGAACACCCGCCCCACCAGCCCCAGCTCGGCTCGAACCTCATCACGCCTGTCTGACCACGATTCGACCCCTGCCCGCCACTCGGCGGTATCAATGCCGGTCATGCCCTCGTCAATATTTTGGCACTCCGCTCCATAAGAGAGTAATAAAGCTGTCGAGTCGGGCCCATTTGACCAAAATCGCGAACATTGCGACACAAATACTTTCCGCAGCAAGGTCTTGAACCAAGAGACGTGACCTTCTGTATGCAGGGTGCCCTCCGAGGCGAGTATGACCGGAACCCCATACAATCGTCCATAGATCAAGGACCAAAAGGTCTTGAAACCATACTCAATGGTGACGACCACATCCGGAGAGGTTTCACGAAACTTGCAGAACGTGCGTTCAGAAAAATGAAACTGTCGCTTCTCCACATAACCTACGTCGTTACGATGACGGCGGTAAACGAAAGATTTAGAGTTTAGCACCATGATCTTCAAAATATTAATATCCTCTTGGAAACTCCAATTTCTATTAAACTCTGACATGGTATCCAAGATCAAAGTGAAATCCACATGATTTGATATAGCTTTGTAGAAGCTGACCCGATATGGAGCCAACATATTGGAAATCATGGAAACCTTGATCATGGCGTTGCTACAAGATTTGAGTTTATCCAGCCCAAAGCAATCAAGATGACTGGTTGGTTTCAACGATTTCGCGATAGAGGGTCCCGTAAGCTCTCCCGATGGAGGCCCAGGAGAATCGACTCTTCGCGAAGTCAGCCAACCCACTTTTGAATGCCTGACGTTTACAGTCATCCATCGCAGTAAAGATCCGTAACTCTTGGCTCCATCGTTTCAGGGAATCTTCGCCATCGATGTCGACCAGGCGGCCGCAATGCTCTCCAGTGATCAGTTCTGGAAGGGAGGACTTGGATTGGGCCACAACCGGCACCCCCATGCCCATTGCCTCAATCACTGACAGGGGCAGCCCCTCCCGCTCCGAAGGAAAGGCAAATGCAGACGCATGAAGAAGCAGCGAGCGGATCGCTTTCCGGTCCACCAAGCCCAGCCAGATCAGATTCGGCAAGCCACACTCTTTGATTTCATTCAGGAATATTTCACCCAATCCAGGAACCACCCACCCCGCCATGACGAAGTTCATGTCCGGATTCTCCCTGGCAAGTCTGACAATCCATTCGGGGTGTTTGCGAGGCTCGAGTGCCGCCACGTTCAATACATAGGGAGCACCATCGAGTATCCGAACCTTTTCAGGCAAAAACTCACCTCCCTCGGCATCCGGATCAAAGTAACCCGGATCGTAGCCATTTGGAATCACCCCTCTGAAGCAGTTCGGTGCGTCTTGCTTCACAAGAGCCGAGGCCGCCTCACTTACCGATACATACTCATCAACCACCGAATTGAACCATTTGTAGATGAATGTTTCTCGATTGCTTGATGGCAATTCAAGATTGATTGTATACAAAAATTTTGTGTGATTGCAAGAAATCATTTTGGCAAAGGTGCCGGCAGCAAGGTTTTTGTTGGTATGTGAAGCAATATGCACCAAATCGAATCGATTGTATAAAATCGAAAGATAATTCCCCTTTTTCAGGTTCTTGAGATCCCAGAAATCCTTGCTTTTTTCATGATCCTCATCGGATACGGGGCTGGAGAATGATACAAATTCAATATCTGGATTAAACTCGACGCAAGCCCTGAGCAGCGAAGCAATCGGACTTTGCCAGCGGTCAATGTTAATCGGCAATAATACTCTCATGATTTATCTAGATGTTATTAGAAGCTGGTCTCAGGAGTGAAACACGACCAGCTTACGAAAGACAAAGTTCACCAAGGTGGAAATCACGATCACGCCGAGCTTGACCAGCAAATCGCTCACCGGGGAGTACGTGATCAGGTACCAAGCCGCCACTTGACCCGCCGCGAAGCTGACGGCAGCGGCGGCAGTGAAAAGGGCGAACTCCTTCTGCGGCGCGTGCTTTCCCGCCACGAAGACCCAACGACGGTTGGTGGAGTAGGTGAAGGCATTGGTCGGAATGAAGCCAGCCGTGATCTCGCATAGATTCCAGAACAGCCTGCTGGTTTCGTAGGACGCCCCTAACAGATGAATCGCCGCCCACCTGAACAACGCACAGGAACCCAGGAAGACAAAGACCGATAGTCCACCGATGAGGAGATACTTCGTGAACTGCCAGGAGCCGGGCGCATCCGGACGAAGGACTTCGGCGAACGCATTCCTGAAGCCACGCCTGCGGCCATCAGACCAGAGCGCCGCTGCGTCCCGCAGTGCATCGAATGGATAGCGGGCCAGGCTCATGGCTCGACGTCGTACTTCCCCCTGCAGGTATCAATGAGCTGTCCCATGACGGCGAACAATCCGCCGAAACCCTTGATCTTCGTCGGCACTTTTCCAGAGGACGGATAAACACGGGAAACCGGTGTCTCGATCACGCGGTAGCGCAGCGCCGCCGCCTGGATCGCGAGATGGTAATGAAGCTGGTAACGGTCGAACACAGGCCGGAAAACCCCGACGCGAGGATCCTCTAGAAGCCGCCGGCTGTAGGCTCGGAAGCCGTTCGTGGTGTCCGTGTAGCGGAACCCAGCAGCCAATGAGATCAGCGGCGCGTGCATCAGGTTCACCGCCAGATAGCGGCTCAGTGGCGTGTTTTCATGATGTCCACCTGGAATGAAACGGCTGCCTTGGACGTGATCGTAACCTTTCTCCAACAGCTCGATCATCGAGGGAATCGCGTCGAGCCCGTCTTTGCCATTGCCATCAATCACGACGACTCCATCGTAGCCTTCCGCGAGGCAGTAGTGGAATGCCATCCGCATCTGGGCGCTGAGCTTTCCGGGTCCGCGCTTCACCAGCAGGGCCTTCGCGCCGGTGGACTCCATCAGTGCTCCATCGAGTGATCCATCCGTGCTGCCGCCATCCGCCACGATCACATCGATGAGGGAAGCATGGGCCGACATCGCCGCCACTTGTTTCCTGATTTTTTCCCCTTCGTTGATCACAAAAACGCAGATGGCCCAACTCCTTGCACGAGGACGCTCCCAGACGACTTCATAACGCGGACTTGCGACGTCGTCGCCTCGCATCTGATGGAGGTGCTGCTCATTGGGCCACCTCCTCGGTCGAATCCTTCACGATGCTCGACTGAACTGTGTCCTCAAGAAGCACCGAGCTGTTGCCCTCATGGGCGATGAAATAGAGCGGCCTGCTGCGCACTTCACCGAGGATGGTGCCGACGTATTCGCTCAACACCGCGAGAATCAGACAGATGAAGAAGAACATCCCGCTTTGTTGGAGGGAAAGCGTCGTCCAGCCCTCGATCACGTTGGGTTTCACCAAATAGATGCCCAGCACGTAAAATGCGTAGAGCAGATTGAGAAGGGCCCCGATCATCCCCGCCACCGTCACCATCCGAAGCGGGTGCCGCGTGTGCGCAGCCAGAAGATCGATCGCCGTGGCCAACTCGGAAGCGAATGAGCCGCGGCTTTTTTTCAGTCCCCTTTCGGTTCGTTGATAGGGGAAAAATTCATGATGATAGCCCAGCGTCAACGTCAGCACACGGAGATACCGGCTCTGCACGCGGATCTGTAGCAGGGCGTTCACCGCCTGACGGCTCATCGCACGGAAGTCCTCGGCCCCACGCTTCAGATCGACTCCGATTCGGCGGTTGCAATAGCCTCGAAATGCAGTTCCGAAGAGTTCGCGCAATCCCGGGCGCACCCGGGGATTCTCCGCCACACCGTGAACGATGCCGCCATTGACCCGGCATCTCGCCACCAACTCGGGCACCGCCTCCACCGGGTCACCTGCAGGATCCAAGGTGACCACGTAGTCACCAATCGCAGACTCGATCCCGGCGGAAAGAGCCACGTCTCGTCCAAATGGCCGCGAGAGACGTAGATAGCGGACGCGCTGAATGTCCTTCAGCAGACGATCGACCGTCTGACGCGTCCCGTCCGTGGAGCCATCGTCCACCAGGATGATCTCGAAAAACCGGTAACTTGCTTGCATCACCCGGGAAAGATCGCGGAGGAAGGCATCAACAAGACTATCGTCATTTTCCAACGGCACGACGACGCTGACTACGGTGTGTGAATCCATGGATGAGTAAAAAATGGGACCCTAAAGGGAGGAGGCAAGAATGGCGTCGAGCTCGTCCTCGACGTCGAAGATGTTGTCGATTTTCCCGCCCATCACGTGAACCAACGCCGGCAGCATCGGGTCCCGTCGGAACAGGATTGGCCGACCGTCATCCACTTCCGTTTGTGGCAGGAGGGTTTTCACTTCCCAGATTGAATCGCAGTGGATTGCGTTTCGCAATGCCGGGATGTAACGGGAGGCATCGCTGACCATGTATTCGTAGTGGCTCTGCTTGGTGAGCTGGGAAAAGCGTTTGTAAGGGTCGCTCGGAGCATCGCCCGGTTTCTCAAACCACTGCAAGTGCGGCGTGTATCGGACGTGGCTCAGCGTGGTCAGGTTGCGGGAAGGGTAAGGCATGAAGGAAAAGAACGGCCCGCACATCATCGTGACGGAAAGGCCATCCAGCTCCTCAGGCAGCTTGATCAATGCCATTTCCGCCAGTTCGTGCTTGAGGGGAACGATTGGTAGATGGCTGCCATTGGTCAGCAGGTTCAGACCGCTGTAGGTCGCATTGATCACCAGAGTGGCGGGCAACTCCGAGCCATCGCTCAACCTCACCACCACGGTTCCGTCCGCAGCCTTTTCGGCGGATTCCACCCGGGTGCCTAAGCGAATCGGAATGCCAGCCCCATCGAGATCCCGGCGACAGCGATCACGCAGCAACGAGCAATCGAACGCACATTCTTCCGCGATCCACACCGTCTCGGTCAGGGTCGGGTTGAACAGCTTCGAAATCCGGTCCGGAGCTTCCTTCAAGGGTGCGCCGATCCGTTTCATGAAGACCTCGAACTGACTCGCTGTGACCTTGGAAAAAAGACGGCTGACCCCGTAGATTTTCGTGAACTTGTCGACGATCGCCTCCCGGTAAACGCTGCGGAACCGCTCGTAATTGTGTCGTGACCGGTAAGCGGTCATCAGGCTGCGCGGGTAGTGATAGCCACCATGAACCCGCGCTTGGTTGACCCGGGAAGCACGCGTCAGCAGTTCATCCTCCGCTTCCACCACCAAGGGCCGCAGCCCGCGGCGATGCAGCATCATCGCGATCGTGCAGCCAAAAAAGCCGCCACCTGCGATGACCACGTTGATCTCACGATCGCTCATCCTTTGATCTGATAGCAGGTTTTCACCGCGTGGATCGCGTTCAGCACACCTTGTGAAACATCTTCCTGCACCCGCATCTCGATCGCAAGGTCACCCACGTAGCCGCATTTCAACAGGGCAGCGCCCAACCGACTGTGCACCGGATGAGGATCGTCCCAATGAACCAGATTCGGCTGGCTGGCATGCGCGTGTCCGATCAACCCGGCGGCCTGCCGGATCGCAGGCTCAAAGTCCTCGCCACTCAAGGCCAGCCCGCCTGCGTCGACATGTAGTTTGAAGCCTGGTGAATTCACCTGCGCCACCAGCTCTGCTGCCTGATCCAGGCGCGTGCAAAAATCCGCACCATAAGCTTCCGGATTCGCCTCCATCACTAAAAAGGAACCTGCATTCGCGCAGGCATCTCCCACCTCGCGGAAAAAGGGTGCCGCGCTCTTGACCGCTTGGTCGTGGGAGAGCTCTCCCTTGAGCCTGTTTTTCGGCGAACCAAACACCATCGGTCCTGCCCCACACCAGCCCGCGACACGCCCCACAGCGATCAACCAGTCTTTCATTCGAGCCCTTGATGCCTCATCCTCGAAGAGAAAAACTCCGTCGGCCCCGAAGAGAAGCGCTTGAAAGGAACCGATGCGGAATCCCCGCTCGCGATACCAATCCGCTTTCGCTTTCACCTCGGATTCCTTCGCCAGAAGCGGATTCCCGAAGGCCCTCAGTGGCGCGAGTTCGACGACCCTCACCCCCTCGTTTCGGAGAATCGCGAGCATTTCCTCCTCTTTCTCGGGAGGCCAGGCAATGTGGGAAACAGAAAGCGGGTTCATGAAAATCTCAGTGGGCAGCCTGATAGCGAAGCACGCTCATTGGGCCAAGCAGCATCTCTTCACGATGCAGGCGTCCGATTGAAAGCGTGGTGTTCATGATGGCGGCGAAGCCCCTCAGCTTCATCCATCCGCCCTCACCCCGCAGCTTGGCCGAGCGTGGCCATGGGAGGACATTTAAAGGATCGCTTGGTTCCAGCGGAGTGCCATCCGCGATCAACACATCCCCTTCCATCAAGGAATCCACAACGCCCTGTTCGTAAGCCATGCGGCGCTCCATCGGCACCCAGTTCGGAAAGGTTGCGAAACGGATACGCGCACGATCTTGTCTGGAGACCCCGCCGGCAGCCTCCCACAAGGAAAGCGGAATGATTACACGGCCACGGGTCGATACCAGTGCCGGATCCAGCACGGCCACCGCCCTGTTTCTCGGGGATACTGGCGGATGCAGGAGGAAGGAAATGGCCGTTAAGAGCAGTGGCAGCGAACACACCGCAGCCTGTCCGATCATGGTCAGACGGGCCAGCCAACGCGTTGCCATGGAGCGCCAGTCCAAATCGTACACGCGGCCTGCTGAGTAGCCGAGAAATGGTGCCATCACGGTAGCATGCCCGGTGTTGGGATGGCCCGCCATGAGCAGGTAAACCAAAGACAGCAGAACCATCGCAAGGGAGAGCCCGGGGCCATCCCACATCCAGACCTTCAGGGAACCCGGCGACAAACGGGCCGCCAGCACTGAAAGCCCTAGAATCGCCAGCACGGGACCTGAGAAGAAAACATTCTTCGGACTCAGGAACAGCCGCCGAGCCGTGGCCTCGATGCCGGACTTGAACAACGAGGTGGTTTGAATTGTATCCTTGAACTGGGCCATTCGCAACGGATCCGCCAGATAATAGGCCGCCATCAAACCAAGCGCGAGCAGCAGCGGAAGCCACCAGCGCAGGCATGAGCGCCTGATCCAATTCGTCGTCCCAGCAGATCTTCGGAGGGTCAAGCTACCCATGACCACCAACAGCATCCCTGCCGGACAGGCCAAGGGGATACATCAAGGGCAACAGCACAAGCGACACCACTGACAGCCAATCCATGATTCTCGGTCGCTTCTCTTGCCTTCCGATCAATGGCAGCGCCGCCATCCACAACAAAAGGGCAGTCATGGTTTCCGGCCGATATAGGAATGCGATGCTGCAAAACCAGCCTCGGTTCAAAAGCACCGTGAGAAGGCCTACCCATGCTGCAGACACGGAGCGAAGCTGCCTGAACAGACAATCACCCACCCAGATCGCCACCAAAGCACGCAGCAAGTGCAGTGCAATGCCATCGCCCAGCGCAGTCCACGGCAGGACAGATCCCACCAATGATCGAAGCATCGGCCAGCCGACCCAGTGATAACCCCAGGCCCGGTCAAAGCCTTCGAACCTACCCATCATCGGCCAGGTCAAGTGACCGGCCGTACCACCGAGAGTCGAGCCGACACTTTGAAACCCATCCGGAAACCCAGGCCCCACTGCATGCCAGCCGACCCAGGATGAAAGCGCTGCCCAAACGAGCGCAACTCCAACATAGGACAATAATCTTCGCGCTCCTCGCATACAAAAGTCCTTGTGAGGAGCGCCGATCATCAATGACCTTCCGCCGCCAGCCAGTCGCCAAGCTGTATGAGCACCTGTTCCTTGGAATAGAGATAGCCATCCCGGCCATCCCACACCGATGCGTGCACCGACCGCATGTCGTAAGACGGCGGCGGCGGCCCCTCTCCACCCAGGTCCTTGCCCGCGAAGTAGCAGTCACGGATTTCCGAGGTGGCGATTGCCTCGGAAGAGACATTCAGCAGCCTGATCTCCGACTTCCAGACCTGCATGATATCCCGAGCCAATTGACGGGTGTCGTAATACTGGAAAACACCATTCGGATGGACCTTCTCCAGACCGTTGTCGTGGATCATGTCATAAATCACGTTTTTCTTCAGCCCAGGACCAAAAAGGCCGGGCAATCTCAGGACCGCCACATTCGGGAAATTTTCCGCGACCCACTCTTCGACATGGAGCCGGTTCAATCCGTAGGCATGATGCCCCTCTTTGCTGATTGTGCTCGCCTCATTCACACCACGCGGAACTGGATAAACATCGATTGAGGAAATCAACGTAAACCGCTCCGCTTTCACCTCCGACAATGCCTCCAGGAGTTTTTTAATGCCAGCAAGATCTTCTGCGGGATGCAGGTTCGCCCACCACTTCATTGCTTGGACGCCGGCGCAGATGACATGATCAAATGTCCCGTTTCGGATCTCATCGATATTGGTGGAACGGTAGCAGTGGTCGGGGTTTAGCGAGGCCTTGAGCGTCGCCCCCACAAATCCGGTGTAACCAATCAGGGCAGTTTTCATAAGTATGGGATCAGATTCCGTAGGACAAATGATCAGGGCCGGGCCTTCTTGCGCCAAAGCTCCCAGATCCTTGCTGCGGGCTTGGAGGGAGAAAGGTCGTAACGCCAGGTGCGAGTCTCCAGCATTTCCCATTCCTGAGATCCGGTGGGATCAAAGGCACTCGGGTTGGCGTAAGGACAGTTGTCGGCGTACTCCCGATCAAACAGCATCAGCGCACCGTTCGGGGTGGAGTCGAAGGTTTGGGCCTCGAACCTACCAACTATGTCAGGCGTAATCGGGAGTGGAAATGCATAGAACCTGACATCGGCCACGCCAGCTGCGGCTGCGATGTCCCACTCCGTGGTGAATACGTAAAGCCGCGGCGCGCCGTATACTCGCTCCTTGAGCCATTCCAGGCGTTGTTCCCTTGCGGCCTTCACTCCATGAAGCCGGATACCGAGCTGGGCCCTCGCTGCTAATCGGGCCACCCCACCGGACAAACCCAGGGCAAGTAGGATCACCACCCACGACCGGCTTTTGTCTGCATCACGGCAGAACAGCATGAGGGCGGCCACTAGGGCCGGCCAAACAAGGTCTCCATAAAAGTACTGCTCCGTCTTGAGCACCCAAAAGGACGCCGGAATCACTAGGCAACAGGCCGATACCACGACCGGGACCAACAAACTCCTTGGCGAGCGGTCTACGCAAAACCAATGGATCCATGAGATCATAGGTGCCAGCACCAGTAAGGAGGCCACCCACAATCCGGCACCCAGGCGGAAGCTTTGAAGATAAGCGAGGAAACGTCCTGAATTCTGATGAAACCCCCTTTGGACTACTAGATTGATTCGAAACAAGCGCCAGGCGTCCGGACAGAGCATCCAAAACACGGGCAGAAGCAACCAGCCGAGCCCCAACCCGAGCGCGATCCACGAAAGCCTTCTCCAGTCGGACCTCTGTTCACATCGTCCCGCGTTCAGCCACACGGCCACCGCAAGCATCGGCCCGAGCAAGGCGGCGTAGACATGAACAACTCCTGCAAGGCCAAGAACTAGGCCTCCGCCGATCGCCCAGCGGATTGAGCCCTGCTTCTGAAGCAAAATCATGCCCCCAAATAGTAGCAGAACCGCCAACGGCTCAGGCCTGGTTCCTGTCGCATTCACCAGAAACGTGGGAGCCGTGAGCATCAACCCGAACATTAGGAATGCTGCAAGACGCCCCCAACCCGCCTGACGAAGAAGTAACAGGGCAAGCCATGAGCTTAGCACCAGCAAAACGAATGACAGTGCCTGATCGGTCGAAAATCCGTAAGGAACTACTGAAAACACGATCCTTTTAGCCCAATAAAGTCCCGGCAGCGTCAGTTCAGCCCCATTTTTGAATTCCTCGATCCCTTCTACCCAAACCAGCCGCGGCCTCAGACCTGTGGCTTGAGGCCCGACAGAAGCCGAATACTGATAAGAATCGAAATGAGGGAAGCCATAACGCAGATCTACCGCGAAGAAAAGCACCGCCACCAAGACAGCGAACGCGCAGCAGTACAGCGGAAAGAGACCAGGACGAAAAAACAACTTCATAGGGATCTTTAGAATTCTGGCCATCAAGGCTGAAAGGTTTTCACCAATCCCTCGATGTCGACGCCCTGGATTTCCTCAGCGACTGCACCAACCACCACCAAGCGTGATGACAGAATCGGCCCTTCCCCCGACAGGCGAACCTCCACATCGGCACCGGGTTTCGGCAGCAGATAGACCTGCCTGACCTGCACCTGAGAGCCGGGGGGCCAGGAAAACGGTTGATCATCCAGCACCCCGGACGGACGCAACGTAACGCGGGTCATCTTGTCCACCGCGGAGGCTAGGGGTCCACTAATTCGCTCCGTTCGGTAGGTCACCGACAAACGCAACAGACAGCCGGGCGTGGGCCGATGCTCAGAACGAAGCACTGTGACCTCGTTCTCATGAACGAGCTGCACGGCAAAGGGTTTTACTTTCGGCTCTGTTGCCCGATCTGCGTGTCTCCAGTAGGCCGATCCCTGGTAGATATCCTCAAGTTGATAATTGGAAAAGATCCAGCCCCAGAGCTCAGGCCATTGATGCCACAGCCATTGTGCGTATCGGAAATCCCGTTGGCTGGGAACCCGCATGAAAACCGGAGGAGCTGATTGTAATACCTGTCGATACTCCGCCTGCTGCTCGTCTCCGAGCGCGTGGATGATGTAGTCAAATCGCCCCACTCCGGCCTGCCCGAGGGAAATCTCAGGCACCGCTCGATAAAAGGCACGGACAAGATTTGAAGATGGACGACTCTGGAGCTCCGCTGTTACAAACACAGGGACGGCTCCGCCAACTTCATTTGCACCTTTGGCCCCTGACAGGCTTACATCGAGGTGATTTGCATAAGGATAAGCAGTTTTGACCTTCCACTGTATCTGCACCGAACGAGCAGTCAAAACCAAACAGGTCACCACAAGGCCTATCTGGGTCGTTCTCAACGAAATCAAGGACAGCACTCGATCACTTAGACGGTCAGGCGACCGCGCCAATAGAACTCCGATCAAACCCGTGCACCAGAGTCCAGAGACGTAATGCGAATAGAACATTCCCGCAAGAGGAAGAAGTGAAACCATGCCATAAGCAGCCAACCCAAGACGCAGTGGCCATTGACCGGATTTACGGAAGATCAGACCCACCAGATGAAAGGAGCAGGCCACGAATGCCAGAACCAGAACTGAAGGATCGAGGAGATCGCGGAATTGATGAAAGTAGGCATTTGGCGCACCTCCGAAGTACCAGAACTGAACCTGCGGTAATGTCTGCCACCAATACCCCAGGCATCTTTCTAGGGCTCCGCCAGTAGACATCCAAAGCAACAATACATAGGTGGATGCGGCAATAATCAAAACAGTTGCCAGCGTAGTCGCTATGCGTAGAAATCGTGTGAACATCGAATCGGTCCTGATTGCTCCTGCGAAACCAGTAGCGGTCACCATCCCCATCACTAAGCACGCCGGCGCTTGATCTGTCGCAAACCACGCACCTCCGCCGGCCGCCGCGCCCATGATCAAACCGGCACGCCACCAAATTCCGGCCCCCGAAGATCGGATGCTCCTGTGGGCTAAAAAGAGACACAACAAGGGCAGCGCCACGCGAGCTCCAATCATCGAATGACCGGCTCCAACCAACTGGGCGATATTTGCAAAGGGAATGCCCATTGACAGGAGCATCAATCCGCATAGCGCAGATCCTTCCAACAAAGCCCGCCGCCAAGGATGCCCCGCAACGTAAAAGACAGAGCACCAGAGTGCCCACTGCGCAACCAGTGAACCGAGATAGTGGATCCAGATGATCTCCCGTGCAGCTCCAAATGGTAAAGCAAGCATGGAATGGAACCACAAGACACCGATGCCATGAAATACATCAAAGTCCCGGCCGGGAATCTGCCCTTGCTTGATCCTTGAAATCCAATTCAAGGTCTGAAACGGACCATCCCCGCACGGCACAACTGGAAATACGCAAGCCAGCACAGCAATCAACACGAACGCAGCTGCAAACAAGCGCCAGGGAATGGCCCTCCTCAAATCTTCAAGCGTCGATTTCTTCTCCATAAGCATGATAAGACTACTGGCCTGATGGCCTTTCACGGGTGTCCGTCTTTTAAATCGCAAAGGCACGTCGAGAGGATTGCTCGTCGATGGCCACATTTTGAAAATGATTCAACTACTGTGCGCCATGCGCCGCCACACTCCCCCGGATCATGATGCAATCAGTTTCCACCAACCACGGAAAATGCCCGCCGTTGTTGGGAACGAAGGCGCTGAGCTCGAAGCCGAAGCTTTCATAGACAGAAATCGCCTCTCGAAAACCAACCGCACTCTCATAAAGTTTCTTCACTGCGATCTCACTTTGAAGACCAATGAAATTCACGAGGGCCGGACCGGCGTTCTTGACGATTTCGACGTCATATCCCTGAGTATCCATCTTAAGGAAGGGACGTTGAAACCCATGCACTTTCTGGAGCCTGAGGTAGGCAGTGGTAAGCGTCTCGGTCTTGACCTGAATGGATCGCTCGACGGCATTCCACGATTTCATGATGTCGGTTTCATCGTTGCGGGGCTGGCTCAGGGAGCTGAACTGAGAGTCGATCATCACGTTGAATGTCTGTTCGCCGTCGGCCACCGACACGGCCATTTCCTCAACGAACCACCGTGAATCCCCTTCGGCCTGCTTCCGAGTGGCCTCTGCGGCGATTGGGTTCGGCTCAAAGGAAATGATGAGCCCCGTGTAGCGGGCATTCTTCCTGAGCATGGACGCGTATTGCCCATAGTTCGCCCCGATATCGAATACGCAGTCCACGGCAAAGTGGCGGAGCAGACGCTTCAGCTGCTCCTGCTCCCAATACTTGTAGAGGTGCCTTCGATCAATGACCTTCAGGCTGATTGCTTTGTTCCATATTCTTTTGGCTAGGTTGGGCATAGTGGGATGTTTTTATGGCCAATCAGGGAGCTTTTTCTTCCAGCTGACGACAGGCATCACGGATCGTCGCTAGAATTCTCGCGGCTGATTCTGGCCCGAGGTGGACGTTGTCGGTAAAAACCATTTCGGACCGTGGGATCTCGGAGTTCAGATCTAGATAGAAGGCTCCAGTTTGGTGATGAAGCAACGAGACCGTCGTGTTAATTTGGTTAACTTGAGTCTGCCACATTGGGCCAGCTGGATATCTTACTAATAGAATGCGTGTGCCTGAGTTCTTCGCGCGAATCAGCCCTTCGCCAAGCCGCCTGATTCGGTCTTTCTCAAGTGCAGTCAAAGTATCGCCCCGGAGCGGCGGTCCCGGAATCGGGGAGGGCACGTGCTGAAGATGGAATGGCGCTGGAACCCCTTCCCATTTGCGTCCCAGCAAGCGACCATAAAGCATCCCCGTTGGCCTGGCTGAAGCTCCCAGCAAGGGAAGAGCTCCCCCGATTTTGAACCAAGGTCCTCTTGACCCGGCAACAGCAGGTGTCTCTGCGAACCCGACACTGCTGAAAACCGTGTTTATCTCCAGAACCAGCCATCGCGGCTTTCCTGCTAGCCCTTCATTTAACAAAGACAGCCCGTCCAGTGGCGAGCCTCCATCGGACCCTAGGTTTGCGACTTCCTTGTTTCCAGATTCCCGCCCTGGCAACCGCCCACTGATCGAGGAGCCCACCACCGCGATCTCGGCCCCGGGGGCCACTGCTCCCTGAAACCGGCTGATCGTACTGAAGTAGTTCGATTCAGATTTCCCCGAGCCGAAGTGCAGAAGGAAGAAGGCGGTGGCCTGAAGTCCCACGCATCCTGCGAAGGATACCAGAGCCCCGGTGAGAAATCGTTGAATGCCGTTCAATGAGCTCATCGTTGGATTGTGATCAAAACTGGAAGTAGATAAATCCCTGGGGAGCACCGGAATTGGTGGCGATCAAAAACAGCATGATCCCGTAACCAAGGGCCTCCCACCAGCTGTCGCTGAATCGAGCGAACCGGGCCGCCCGATGTTCACGCCACCAGCCGAAGAGGTGGTAAAGCACGGCGATCGAACCAAAGACCAGTGAACTGAAAACGGCCGACCCGATAAGCCTCCCTGGAATGATGAGCTCCTGGAAAAAGATCCCGATCTGGTGAAGGTCTGGCATCAGGAAGGTCAGCCACAGCAGGGTGACGGCGTGGAACGTATAGAACCAGCCGAGCACTGCCCGCCATGCGGTCCGGGGAAGGGCCGCCTGTTCCTTGGTGCGCTTGCGGAAACAGAACCTCTCCACGCCAAGAAGAACCCCGTGCAGGGTCCCCCAAAGGGCAAACTTCCATTCCGCGCCATGCCAGAGGCCACCAAGGAACATCACCAGGAAGAGATTGAGGTAGGTCCTGGCCTCCCCTTTCCGGTTTCCTCCAAGCGGGATGTAGAGATAATCCCGCAGCCAGGCCGAGAGCGACATGTGCCAGCGACGCCAGAACTCCGTGATGCTCGTCGAGAGGTAAGGGAAATCAAAATTGATCGGGAACCGATAGCCGAACATCGCCGCCAGCCCGATCGCGATCAGCGAATAGCCGGCAAAGTCCGCGAAGATCTGCATTGAGTAGCCATACAGCATAAGAATCAAGTCGAGAGGGCTTGCCGCTACGATCCACGGCTTCGTGAGAGTCACCGTCTGTTCGGCCAAATTATCCGCCACCACCATCTTCAGGAAAAACCCGGCGATCAAAGAGCGCAGGATCAGTCCCCACTGGATGTCCTCCAGTCGCTTGGCTGCGATCTGTGGCCAGAACTGCTTCGCCTTGACGATCGGCCCAGCGACCAACTGTGGGAAGAACAGCAGGTAGAAACCGATGTCGCGGACCCCCTTGCTGAACCGCGAGCCCTTGGAAAGCATCTCGTCGCTTTCCCGTGTGACCTCGCCACGAGCCACATCCACGATCATGCTGATGCCGTGAAAAGTGTAGAACGATATGCCAATCGGCAGGGGGATTGACTTGATTGCCGCCAGCCAACTGGGAGGCAGCCATGGAAGCATCCCGACCATGAAGGGCGCATACTTGAAAATTCCGAGTAACGCCAGGTTGAGGATCACCGCGAGCCGCACCCAATGCCTGACGCGCAACTCATCGCCCGCCACCTTATGCAGGATGATCCGAGCCGTGGCAATGCTGTTTCCCACGCATGAAACCGCCAGCAGCAACAGCAGCTTCGGATCCTCCCAGCCATAAAACACCACACTGGCGACAAGAGCCAAGGTCACTTGCCAAGCCTTACCATGACGCCCACGCGACACTGGAAGGTAGTAGAGAATAAAGGTGATCCCGAGGAAGATCAGAAATTCCCACGAATTGAAAAGCATGACGATTGATTGGAGCGAGAACCCTGCGGAATTGCCGTCTCCGGCGGTTCAGTGATCAGATATCGTCACCTTTTCGTAGGTTTTGAGGATTCTGCGAGTGATGGCGTCCCAAGACTTATTTCCCTTATGGTAGACTTCTTCAATGTATGCCGGAGCATCTCGCAATGGATGATCGTCACGTAAGATCCTCTTCATGGCCTCTGCCAAGGCACCGGCATTGTTTGGCTCGACGACGAAACCTGATTTTCCATCCTCAACCACTTGCGAAAGTGCTCCCACATTGGTAACGATCACTGGTCGATGAAATGCATAGGCGGACATGACCACCCCACTCTGAGTTGCGTCTCTATACGGGCAAACCACGACTTTGGTTCCCTCGAGGAGTCCGCCCAGCTCGTCCCCCGGAATGAAACGGTTGATGATGGTCAAATTCCTCCCTGGAATCCGATAGTCCATCACGTCGAACCAGAACTTGCCCGATCCCGCGATCGTTAGTGTTGCATCAGGAAACTCCTGAAGAACAAGGACGAAGGCCTCTAGAAGCAGGTCGATTCCTTTATATTTTTGAATTCGTCCGAAAATCAGAAAATCACATTTCGCGGAGGCAACCTCGTGGTCCATGGTCCTTAAATAATCATAGGGTCCAAGGCTCGACGTCAGGATTCTGTCCTCAGCAATGCCGCGATCATTTGCATAAGCCGAAACCATCATGTCATTGTAGAGAAGGTGATGCTTGATGAAACGGTTGTTCAAGAACTGATATACCTTCGAGCTTAGCTTTCGGGTGTCCGCTTCTTCACCGCTGTGTGGGAACGGATCGTGGATACTGATCAGGACCAAACGTGCCCACCGGAAGAGGTAAAAATGAGTGAAATAAACCTGATTATTAAAGTGGATGATATCTGGCCCAAGCTTTCTAATAAACATAAAGAGCTTGAGCTGGAGAAGCAGATTGCTAGGCGCTAGGGGATTATTCGAGATTCGATTGATTATAAAGCACTGATTGAGGTCCAACAGGGATGAAAACCTTTCCATGCCAGGAAAACTCTGCATCGGGAGAATCCCAGCCTCTGGCGGGGCCTTATCGAGATTTAACGCCGTCGCCTTTAGAAGCTTAGGATAGAGATCCATCAAGTAACAACAATCCGCTTTTTCCCCCAAAGCATTCACGAAAGACAAATCCATATCCAAAAAGGACGGGCCTGAAATATACAGAATTTTCATCTTGGATCAGCAAAGAATGACTATCTCGGAAATGAAACCCATCGCTTCTTCCGAACCATTTTCAAAAAAAACAGGCATCCCGAATTCATGGGAAATCTCACAGACATCGTAGGCGCTACTACTATTATCACGGTGCATTTAGTTTGAAAATGCCTGCCGTCATCAGCTAACAAGCTAAAGAACTGCTCCTAACAAAACCGCTCCATTCTCAGCCACACCCGCTCAAGCTTTAAGGCTTGGACACGTAGATGCGCAGAAACCGCCAGCGACTGGTACTTGGCCACTTGATCCGCACAGTCTGATTGTCGCGAGTGATGACAGTGGATTCAGGCTGAGTCTGGGTCCATTGCACGAGGTTCTCCGACCACTCTGGAACAAAAGTCGTTTGCTGGCTTTCGGCCTCTGGATTGATCGCATACTCCAGAACAAATTGGCCTGGGTCATTCGTCACGACAGCATGCGGCAAATTCTCGCTTGGAGCAGTAAGTCCGTCCGCTGATGGACCAAAGGCGAAAGCCAAAACTGCGGGAGAAGTTGCCGTCGAGTGGGTTACATAAACCGGGGGAGGCGGGGGCGGAGTGATAGGCGCGATTGGAACCACCACACCAGTATTGGGATAGGTGCTCACTACATTCCACACAATTTGCTGGATGCGGGTTGCCACGGCAGGTGGCAAATTCACCGCGTTATCGGTATGGGGAGACGAATCTAGAGTCTGTGAAGGAAGCCCCACAGGGGTTCTTTTGAGTATTGTTGCGTAATGAGCCAATGCCGAAACATAAGATCCAAGATCGTTCGTATGAAGATCATCTCGATAGAAGGAAGAACGGGAGTATCCAACCAAAGCCCCTGAGCCACATGCATCAACGACAGCTTTCAACGCCGGCCCTGAAGGAATGATGAGGGCAGGCTTGTTCCCACCAATACTAATGGATGCCCGAATATTTTCAAACCTCGAATTTATATCGGACTGGGTTGATAGAGGAAGACTTAGCCATGGCCAATAATTGTAAAGATAGACCTGAGCACCGTGAGTATCCGCCAAAGTATAATATTTCTGCATATATTCCTGCATCTGTGCCGCCGAACTCGGGAACCACTCGGAATTGAAAGGTTGCAGGACCGCAACATCCCAGGTTCCGGTCTCCAGTTCCAATCTAGATGGTGTTCCAGTGGCAAAGCCCCCCCCATACAGACCATTTTCCCAATGAAATTTTGAGTCTTTGCCCGAAGTAAGCTGCTGACCGGTGAGAAATTCGACCCCTGAAGATGCTCCAAGGTTTTTCAGCTGCAAAGGCATATTTGCCCAAAGTGTGAAACTACTTCCTATGTGGAACGTTGAAATGGCAGAGGAACCGACGATTGGGCCAAGCCAATTCGAATAGACTGTCTTGCCCTGTATATTGCCTGCGACTGCTTTAGGAATGACTCCAAAACGAACGTAGAATCCGACATCGGATGGAGATGGGGTGAACAATATGGAATCTGCAACTCGGGTTCCCTGTGAAGATGACGAGATTGATTTCTCCCAAAAGAACTCAGTTCCAGATTCATTGTCGTTTTCATAATCTGAATAGATGTATGAGCCTTTTAGCGTTGAGGACTCTTTCGGAGCACCGGAGGCAGACACGGAGGAAGCGGTTGGTGAAAAATTGACGCCGGTGAGCGCCTCCAATCTCAACGCATTCAAGTAGGCAAACAGGCCAATGTAGTTGCCAGAGCCTGCTTGATCCCTTCTAACCGTGATGGTCAGCGTTCCTTCCGGGGTAGGAATGAGATTGTCCCAGACCACGAGATTCGAGCGGTTGGCATCCGCTTCGGGAGCTTGGCCAATTCCAGCTCCGCTTGTAACCAACCCCTGACTCGAAGTCGTCAACCCAGTTACATCGTAACGGGTTGATCTTGCTTCCGTTGAGTTCCTAGATCCAAAAATTGACAAACGGTAGATTCCGTTGGGCGCTAGATCTCCAAGCGTCACAGTCATCACGTCAGACCCCTGCACGAATGCCCAATCTTGAGTCGCCGACGGAATCGCTAAACCCTGAAGAGTAGACACATTTGGAACTGTCGTGCCTCCTGGATTGAATCCGAAGGTGCCGGACAATCCGAGCGAGATGGGGGTTTCCAGACCTGTCTCTGAACGCAAGCGGGTCAAGCCAGAAGGAGACTGCTCCGTCACGTTGTTCCAACAACGGCCCTGCGTGTCAGGAGAGCTTGTTTGACCTTGAAAAGGACCGAAATCCACATATGTGGTCACGGTTTGCCCCAGCGCTGCTTGGGCAACGAGAAGTAAAGCTGGAAATATTGACTTTTTCACGCCGATGAAATGGGTTTAGCAGATAATCAGAACTTCCGACGAGTCTGAACATAATCAACTTAGGCTATTTTCTCATTCAGTCAAATATTTTAGGGATTAATTATAATTGATAATAAGAGATTCTAAATAAAATACGAGGTGCTTGAATTTATTTCAGACTAAGCGCTCTCGAAAGAGTTTGCGAAGGAACTCTGTAGTAAAGGCCGAAAACACCACTAGGGTTGCGGCGCATATGCATGAGGACAGCGGAGATGGACCGCCAACCAATTTCACGCTGATTAGGGAAAAGTAACGTAGAAAGAATCCATGAATGCAGTATACACCCAATGAATTTTTGGCAAGAAATGCGATAATTATTCCTGGAGGTTTTTTTCGGATGAAGCTCAGACAAACCATTGCGATCGCAGTAAATTGAATGGAAAGTCGAGCAGCTTTGGGGAGCCACTGACGACCATCTAGATTCATTGAAACAGGTGCGGCAAAGCTCCACTCATGGAATGCTGCAATAATCCCTGCGAATAACAAAATTACTGCCCAAAGAATGCATCGCTTTCTAGATGTAAGAAAAATCGACAATTTGGGCGTCAGTATAGCTGCCACGAATGGCATAATAATGAAGCAAGTTGGGAGCCAATAATAGGGATGGTAGACCCACTTGAAGCCAGTTCGGACCCACACAAACGTTATGTATACAATAGCAACTGAAGCTATTAAGCCAAGCCACTTTGCACGTCCTGGCAAGTTGTAAGCAATCCAACTAACTGGTGTTAAAACGATTAATACTGAAAAAGTATAAAAATGCCATCCGCCACCACGTAATAGAAACTCCAGAACACTTAAGGCGTTTAGATCTGGCTTTTCCTTAGAATAAATTACCCATGCCGATACCCAAAATACATATAGATATCCTAATTTCGCAAGACGATCTAAGATCCGCCTTTTATCAGGGGGCTTCATCACGAAAAGCATAGATGATATTAGAACAAATGCTGGGACTGCCGTTGATTGGACTTCAAACCAGGCATAGTCCCAGAAGTTGATGTTCTTTCCGCAAGATGCACCAAATTGGAGGAAGACTTCAGAATGCCCGAGTACAACCATGCTCATAAAAAATACCCGGAGATAGTCGAAACCATAGAGATGAGTTTGCACACTCGGATTTATAATGGGAGCTCTTTTATGGTCAGTCAATTCCATATTTGCTTGCGTTACTATCATTTGGGCTGGGCGTGGAGTATTTTTAGCAGAGCTAGAAACATTAAGCGGGTAACTTTAGAAACCACACAAAAGAAGTCCTACTGTTACTAATTGTTGAGATAGCTACTATTACGGTCGGGGAATGTTTCTGATCTTGCCGATGCTTTAGATTTCCGAATAATTGCACGGAGCGGTGGTGGCCGTCAGCGTCAGAAGAGTAAGTCGCATTCTTCGACGGGACGGAATATGCATTATTCAGACTTGTTATGCTCGAAGAATATCGAAATCGTGGATTGATCAATTCTAGATGGATATTATTTCTTCCATTCTGACGTTTTTCCTTTGTCCTGAATATCGCTATCTATCAAGCTGACCGTAAGGGCATGCCGTTCTCTCTGGATGTATAGTGAGTATACAAAGGCCAAGCACATGTAGAAATAAATGTTTACCGGAAATACGTAAAGCTGCGCCCCATTACTGACTCCGCCGACTATAATACCCGCTGAAGTAGCAAGTGAAATATTCGCAATCTTTCGTTCTTTGCTGCCCGGTGGAAGCGTGCAGACCGTGCGATGCAGTTTGTACATGAACGTGAGCCCCGCTATGGCGCCGAGAAATACAGTGACATATCCATATTTTACAAAAGTCCAGAATATCATATCGTCGCCTAAGTCAACGCTGTCGAAATCTATGATGTCAATCCCCGCTGCTTTCCACCCGAATGGAGTCAACATGTTTTCTTTGGTCATGAGATTCACCCAACCTTCCAGGCGACCATTGAGCGATCCGATCGTCATGGTCTGTCTTGCACGTGAATCCTGAGTCTTAAAATAAGACTTTAGTTCAACCTCGGCTCTTTCAACAATTCTCATATCCTTGATCAAGGGCGAGCAAACGACGAGAAACGACACGCCCGTCAAACCTATCGCATAGGCCATGACAGTGGTGCTCCATCTTAAAAACAGAAAATAGCAAATCAGCGCGGTAATTCCGCAGAACCATCCTGTTCGCGACAAGGTGAGATATGCTGCGTAGGCAAATAGGCATACAAGGATAATTCTAATTATCTGCCAGCCTCCAGTCTTGCCCCAAGCATTTACGATTGACCAGAAACACATGAGAGAACACAAAATCGATACAATGCCTGCGCCATTCAGCGTCGAGAAAAATCGCATGTTCTCTCCTTCGACCAGAATTCGCTTCTCTTGGCTCAGATTCGTGAGCAGGTAGTCGTATTCGAAGTCAGCTAATCCATAGTAGGCCTGCTTAATCATATAAATCGCAACACCAATAAAGGTAACATAGATAAATTTGATCAATTTTTGCTTATCTTCGACTGACGGAAAATTGTATGGAATCAAGACCAGTAAGAATGGATACGCAACAAGATTGACCAAGCTGCCAAAGTCGCGCGACCCACCACTACCGCCACCTGCAAGTAATGCGACCGCCATGATGGCGGATGCGAATACGAAACTTATAAATAGGCTTTTCGTGATTTCAACCTTCCTCAGGATATATCCTAAAATTAAATTCATCATCGCCCCCGCGCACAACAGCGGAGGGGTGGCGAGCGCGCAAGAAACGTCAAAGTAGGTGGGGTGCCCTGCAATAACCATTAACCGTTTGAAAAGGTCGATATAACCTGTACAAAGTATCAATGCGAAAATCGCATTCCGGGGCGAAAATAGTCCTAAGAATAGAGCTGCGATGGCCACATATAGATACAGCTGCCCCAAAACCGAGGTGTTACTAAGAATCGACTCCATGATGATCACCATGCCGACGGTGATTCCAAGGAAACCAATTAGAAGTTTTTTGAGGGATGATGAGTCAAGATTCATGTGGGATAAATGCAGAGTAAGTCGATTGGGCTAAAACCTATTTACGTATTTTGAGTAATTTTCAAACAAAATACATCATCAGTTTACCAGTAAGGGTCGAATTTCTCAGCGCGGCCTTTGGCCATAGAAACGCCCATGCCCGCTCATTTTAAAGACAGGCCTGGATTCTTGAGACATTATAGCCTCTCGCCAGTGGCACACTGTCCAAGTGGGAGTCGTCGGTAGGCGCAGACCAGGAATCAATTTGCTTCGCATCCTCTTCAGTCGGATTGAGAAAGAGTCGATCAAGGTTGTAAGAACTGAAGCGCTCTAAAGCCTCCTGGGTCCACCAATCCGAATAAACCTCGTACGCCACAAGGCGGACGAATTCCAGCGCTGCACTCTGGGCCCGCTTTCGGCCGGGTGCAGATTCCCCCTTTTCCTCAGCTTCAAAAGTCGCCTCCCAGATTCCGTCGACTTGTTGGTAGCCTTGATGGGGCCCGGAAACTCCGCCGATCAACACCTCAAATACTCTTTGATGGGTCGACAGTGTCTGTGAACCTTTTTGTTTGTTGAAGTCATAAATCCAGCCTGATTTCAAAGATGGATCTTGTGGGCTTCCGGAATACCCCAGGTAAAACCCGCGCAGAGGCTCGAGATCCGGGAAATGCATCGCTAGGAGATCCTGGCCCCAGCCCTGCCAACCAACATCCACGATGGCCAGTCGCCCGGCCGCACGGGTCTTCATTTGGTGAAAATAGCCACGTACCGGAAGGGCTGAGGCCAAATAAAGTTTTAAACACGCGGAAAATTTAAAAGAACGGCTCAGGTCGAGCATTTGAAAATAGTTCAGGAGGCGCATTTAGCTCTTGATGCAGAAAAACAGCAATATTGAATTAATCAATTGAACAATTCTCTAACCCTCTCAACTGCTCGGCAGCCAGAAACCATGTATGTATAAGGTTTCAACGACAATTCTTTGATTATTTTTGAAATCAATGGCGCGCGAGGATTATCATTTGATAATTTGATTCGTCTAGCAGTTCCGCCAAGCCATAACGTGCCGAACTTTTTCAAATTATTGTCTCCCAAAATTCGAGCGCAAACACTTGCATACTCTTCATTACTTTTATTCAAGAATCTCCAACACTCATGGTCGTCGGCTTTGTGCGCCATCATTAGAACCGCCATCAACTCTGCTGCATCTGCATGCAAACCTGCCCTGCCAGCATCCAAGAAATTTTTCTTGTAACATGCATAGGAAGTATCAGCCCCAGAGTTCAGATCTATCAAACTGCCTTGATGCCTTCTATATTTGACTACTACATTCATTGAAGGCACCACAATCCCTCCGGCTAGAGCATAACGAAGGATCAGATCCCAATCTTCATTAATCTTCAGTTTCTCATCATAGCCAAGATCTGAGATTGTAGACGTCCTCCACATCTCAGAGCCAGGTTTAGTGGGATTATTCCAGAGAATTCTTGCCAAGGGATCAGTCGCGAGGAGCTGAAATGAGACACGATCCTCAATGAAATCATTGTACTTGATATTCATTTTCCCACAAGGAGACAGATCTGAATTTGTTTCCTGGACTCTGGCAGTAGCCAAGTTGGCATTCCGATTGCTATCCATGCGATCAGAAAGGACCGCTAGGTTTTCTGGATAGAGGTAGTCATCGGAGTCCAAATAGGCGAGGTATTCTCCGTTTGCGAGAGCAATTCCATAATTTCTAGCCCCGGCAACTCCCGAATTTTCTTTTGTGACAACTGTGTATCTCTTGTCACCTTCCACGAGACGGCAGGCCACATTTAGCGAATCATCACTTGAGCCGTCATCGACAATGATGCACTCCCAATCCTTGAAAGTTTGCGCATCAAGGGAGTCGATCGCATCCTTTAAATACTCCCCTTGATTGTATAGCGTGGTTATTACAGATACTTTTGGCA
>JANOKL010000473.1:0-31536 GCA_031419215.1 Luteolibacter sp.
GATCGAGGAGGTGCTTCCATCGATGGAGCGCTTCGAGCTGGTGGCTGGGGAAGTGGGCGATGATGAGTCACCGGTCCACAAGGCTTATGTCCGCCGTGAACTGCATCCACTGGTGCTTTGTTCTCCCTTCCTTTACCGGACCTACACCAAGCCGCTCGGCTATGCGGGTGACTACGAGATGGTGAACATGATGCTGCGCAATCCGTATGAAGGGTCGTCCGCATTTGCCAAGCTTCTCAACTACGCACTTCTCCACACCGAGCCGGTCGTGGCTCATCGCAACCGCATCGACTACCTGATCAATGTCCTGATGGGTGAAACCCAGCGCCGAGGGGGCAGATCGAAGACCCGCGTCTTCAACCTCGCGTGCGGCCCGGCGGTGGAAATCCAGCGCTTCCTGCGCGATCACGATGAGAGCGACCTGATCGAGATCGACCTGCTGGATTTCAACGGAGAGACGCTCGAATACACCAAGGAGCGCATCCAGGAGGCGAGAATGGCCGGTGGCCGGGAAACGGTGGTCCGCTATTTCCAGCGCTCGGTTCACCAACTCCTCCGCTCGGCGGCTCAGGGTGGGGAAGAGGACTTCACCGGTTACGACGTGGTCTACTGCGCGGGTCTGTTCGATTATCTTTCCCAGCGGGTTTGCAAGAAACTGGTCGAGTTGTTCTGCACGATGGTGAAACCCGGCGGACGGGTCATCGTCACGAACGTTTCCGCCAGCAATCCGCGCAAGGCCTGGATGGAGTATCTGATGGAGTGGAACCTCATCTATCGTGACCGCGAGGAGATGGAGGATCTCGTTCCTGACGGCTTCCCGATCAAGGGCGTGGAGATCACTGAGGACCCCACGGGAGTGAATCTCTTCCTCGATATCACACTGGCCAATGGTTGAAGACGCACCAACTGGCAAGTTCGTGGACCAGGAACGGCTGCGTGCGGCCTTTCTTGAATACGAGCATGCCGTTGCGGTTGAGAACGCGCGTCGTGCGGCGGTTCTCGCCGGGCTTTTCATGCTGGCTGGGACCACACTGGACTGGGTCGTCTTTCCGGATCATGCCCTTCAGTTCCTGCTGATCCGCGCGGTCTGCTCCTTCCTCCTGGCGGGGGTTTTCGTAATGCTGGGGCGGATCAAGGCCCCTGCGGTGTATGAAGCGGTCTCACAGAGCATCGCGCTGCTGCCCATGCTTTCGATCAGTGTGATGATCGCGGAAACAGGCGGTGGGAACTCGGTTTATTATGCTGGACTGAATCTCGTTCTCGTCGGGCTTTCCCTCCTCCTTCGCTGGTCGTTCCTGAACTCCTTCTGGATGAGTGTGGCCTGCCTCGCATCCTACCTGGGAGCAGTCTATTTTTCCGCAAACCCCAGCGACTGGCGGATACTTTTCAACAACAGCTACTTCATCTTCGTCACCTCGGTTTTCGTCCTCGCGGGGAGTTATGCTTATGAAAGGCTTCGATTCCGGGAGTTCGCGCTGCGCAAGGAGGTCGAGGCCTCACGCGAGCTGCTGGAGTCACAGAACCGACAGCTCAGCGAACTGGATGAGGCGAAGACCCGCTTCTTTGCCAACATCAGTCATGAACTCCGGACGCCGCTGACGGTGATGCTGGGAATCAGCGAAAGACTCGGCAAGCTGCCCGCCCTGACCAGCGATCCGAGGGGTGCAGAGATGACCCAGTTGCTCGGACAGAACGGGCTGAGACTGCTCAAGCTGATCGACGACCTTCTCGATCTGGTCCGTTTCGACACCGGCCACGCCGACGTCGTCCGCCAGCCGACGGAGCTGCAGCCGCATCTTGACGGCATGCTGCGCTCGCTCAGGCATCTGGCGGATCAGGACCGGGTGGCGTTGTTGTGGAACTTTGAGGGTGGTGAGTTGCCGTGGATGATTGACCGCGACAAGTTCGACAAGATCATCCTCAACCTCGTGGTGAATGCCATCAAGTTCACTCCCTCAGGTGGGAGCATCGAGGTGGGAGTTTTGGTCGAGGGAGGAATCCTGAAGCTCTCGGTATCAGACACCGGGGTGGGAATCTCGCCCGATCTTCTGCCGAGGATTTTTGACCGGTTCTGGCAGGTCGATACTTCGTCGACGCGCAAGTTCCAAGGCGCAGGCATCGGCCTGGCCTTGGTTCGAAGCCTCACTGAGGCCATGGACGGAAAGGTCAGCGTCGAAAGCCAGGTCGGGAATGGCACGACTTTCAAGGTCGAGTTTCCAGTGGAGTCCGGCGTCGGCGTGATGGTGGCCCAAACAGGCGGTGACTCCGGAGAATCCGTCATTGCCGATTACCATCGGAAAGCAGCGCTTTCCATGCCATCGCGGGGCACGGAGCCGATGCCGGCGGGCATGTCGGTGCCAAGACAGGCGACAGTCATTGGTCGTCGCAGCGACGTCCGCCCGCTGGTGCTCATTGCGGATGACGAGCCCGATATCCGGCGCTTCCTTAAAATGCAGATGGAAGACGTCGATGTCATCGAAGCCAGCGACGGAGCCCAGGCGCTCGAATTGGTGCGCCAACGCCAGCCACAGCTCGCCCTGCTCGACCACATGATGCCCGAGATGGACGGCGTCGAGGTCTGCCGGGGAATCCGGAATCACCACACCACTCGTGGCGTCGCGGTCATCATCCTCACCGCGCGGGCGGACGAGCAGACCAAGCTCTCGGCGCTGGAAGCCGGGGCCAACGATTTCCTGACCAAGCCCTTCTCAACTGCGGAACTCGGGCTCCGCTTGGAGAACCAGTTGGTGATGGCGAGAATCCGCCGCGAAATGTCCGATCTGAACCGCGAGCTTCAGGCCGCCCTGGACCAGATCAAGGAGAACGAGGTGCTTCTGATCCGCAACGAGAAGCTTTCCGCGCTCGGCCGGATGAGCGCGGGACTGATCCATGAAATCAACAACCCGCTGAACTATTCACGGGCAGGGATTCACACGCTGGATACCTTCACGAAGCTGCTTCCAGAAGGCGAGCGGGTCGATTTCGCGGACATTGTCGGTGACATCCGGGAAGGGGTTGAGCGGGTTTCCCAGATCATTCTCGATCTCCGTCAATTCACCCGCGAGGACCCCGGTGTGGAGGGTGAGGCGGACCTCGTCGACATCATGGAGCGCTCCCGGCGAATGGTCAGCCATCAGACCGGCGGTGAAGTCGCTCTGACGATCACGGCACCTGATCTGGCACCGATTTGTGGAAACACCAATCAGCTCGTCCAGGTCTTCATCAACCTGTTCCAGAACAGCATCGATGCGATCCGTCAGCGCAACGAGGCCGACTCTCCTATCGCTGGAAAAGTGGACATCACGATCGAACCTGCGGGCAATTCGTGGATGGTGACGGTTCTCGACAATGGCATCGGGATTCCGCCCGAGAACGTCCAAAAGATTTTCGATCCGTTCTTCACTTCGAAGGATGTGGGCAAAGGAATGGGGCTTGGTCTGAGCATCACCCATCAGATACTTCAACGCCATCGCGCCCAGGTTGAAGTGGAAAGCCGCCCTTGTGATTTCACCCGATTCCGAATTCTGTTTCCTTCTTCGTACGATAAGCCGAAGAAGAGTGAAGAACATCTCGAAACTGCAATCTAGCCCCGACCGACATGCCTGACATCGACCAATACGACTATCAACGCTACGCCATCCTGTTCGTTGACGACGAAGAGAAGACGAGAAAATATTTCAAGCGCCTTTTTGGCGAGAAGTTCCGCATTCTGGAAGCTTGCGATGGCATCGAGGCGTTGGCGGTTTTCCGTCAGCACGCAGATGAGATCGGCATCATCGTGACAGACCAGCGGATGCCGAATGAGACCGGTGTAGGCTTCCTTTCGAAGATTGCCGGGAGCTATCCGGATATCATCAAGATCCTCTCGACCGCATTCTCGGATATCGATGCTGCGATTGGTTCAGTCAACGAAGGTGGCATCTTCCGCTACATGACGAAGCCCTGGGATATCCCCCAGCTAGAGGTCACCCTGCGGCGGGCGATGGAGTTTTTCACGGTGAAAACTGAACGTGATGCCCTTCTCTCCGCCAAGATGCAGGCCATGGGGAACGTCCTGATGTCGAGCAGGCTGGCGGCGTTCGCCCTCGTTCCGGTTTGCGCGGGCATTTCGGCGGGTCGTGCCGGTGAGGCGGTCGCTTCGTTCATCAAGCTCGGCATTTCCGGTCGCGGTGGTCATGATGTCGGGGAGGTTTCCATCAAGACTCCGGACTGGAAGCGGCTTCACACGCGTCAGTTGGCCTTGGCGGAAGCCCTTCAGGTCGAACTGGCTCCTGCCATGTCGGTTGCGGGTTTGCCGGCTCGCATTCAAGCTCTCGCGGCGGCGCTGCAGGCAGCGGGATGCGGAGAAGTCAAACTTGCCGACGGTGAAACCGTCACGCGTCTGGTGGCGACCGGGGATACGACTGCCGATCTGGTCGGATCGTTGCTGGGCCGTACGGATGATGCCGCAATCACGGCTTCCGCCGTGAAGGTGCTGGCCGCTGTGATGGCGGTTTACGACGCCGGGGCCAATGTGAAGCGCGTTCGTGGAGCTGGGCTTGAGCTTGAAATCTTCCCTGCGGCTCCGAAGGCCGCTCTTTCTCCAGGAGCGGATACTGCCAAATGGCTGTTCGACGACGACTTCCTGATTTCATCGGCGCTCGGCTTGATTTGAGGAAGGTTTTTAGAACAGAGGTGCGATTTTTTAAAAATTGACATTACGGATCAATTAAATTATTCGAATTGCGTTCCTGTTCAACCAGCCCTGTCCCACTCCCCGTGAAACGTCGTGATGTAGAAGTCGTACATTGCAACGGCCAGTTTCTTGTGTTTTGCGCACGAGAGCCGTTGCCTATGTCCCTGTCCACCATTGCCAGAGAAACCTGCTATCGGGTTGATCGATTGTGTCTGGTCGTGGGGCTTTCCGAGCGTCACTTGCGTAGGGTCTTCGAGGAAGGCTTGGGGATCTCGCCAAAGGACTGGCTCAGGAAAGAGCGCATGGTCGCGGCCAGAAGCCTGCTGCGCGAAGGGTCCGCGGTCAAAGAGGTGTCATCCGATCTTGGATTCGCCTCACCGAAGATTTTCGCCCGCGAATTCCAAGAGTTCTATGGCGTGACACCGACGGATTTCCAGAGGAAGGACTTTTCCTTCCGGATGATCCCGGTGGCCTGATTGGCTGTTTTCAGGATTCGATCTTGATGGCGGCGTAGATCATGGCTTCGGCCATGTCGAAGTCCGCTTGGGTGTTTGCGTGAATCCGGCAGAGTGGCGCACCTTGATGAATAGTGTCGCCGATTTTCACGAGCTGATCGAAGCCGACCGCGTGGTTGACCGGGTCGTTGGCTTTTGCCCGACCGGCACCGAGTTGCAAGGAGGCTTGGCCGACCATGCCAGCGTCGACGGAATTTACCGTGCCGGTGTGTGCGGAGGGAACCTCCCTGATGATCAGGCTGCGGTGGATTTCCGAAAGCTTCGAAAGATCGGACGGATTGCCGCCTTGTTCACGGACAAAGGCATCGAAAAGTTCGCGCGGCCTTCCTGAGGCGAGCAGGTCGCGGAGCGCTTCGTCGGTCCAACCAGTGATCGGAATGGAGAGGTCGATGATGGTGTCGATCAGGTCCGTTGGGCCGCGACCTTCCAGGGCTTCAATGGATTCGATGACCTCAAGCGCGTTTCCAACCGTCCGGCCGGTGGGTTGGTCCATCGGGTTCAGCCGGGCATGAACCTCGACTCCCATTTCGCGGCCGACCGCGATCATGCCATCGGCCAGGGTCTTGGCCTCGACTTTGGTTCGCATGAAGGCTCCTTTTCCGTACTTCACATCAAGCACCAGCCGATCGAGTGACTCCGCAAGCTTCTTTGACATGATCGAGGCGGTGATCAGCGGGATGGAGGGAACGGTGCCACTCACATCGCGGAGTGCGTAGAGCTTCTTGTCCGCCGGGCAGAAGCGCTCGGTCTGTCCCATCATGACCACGCCGATGCGGTCGATCTGGGCGTAGGCCTCTTGAAGGCTCAGCCCGACACGGAAGCCGGGGATGGCTTCGAGTTTGTCCAAGGTGCCACCGGTGATGCCAAGTCCGCGTCCGGAAACCATCGGCACCCAGGCTCCGGTACAGGCAACGAGGGGAGCCAGGATGAGCGAGACCTTGTCGCCGATGCCGCCGGTGGAGTGCTTGTCGACGATCAGCGGGTGGCCATCGCGATGCTGCATCACATCGCCACTCTCCATCATCGCCCGGGTCAGCGCGGCGGTCTCGACCGCATTCATCCCTTGAAAATAAACCGCCATGGCGAAGGCGCTCATCTGGTAGTCCGGCACCTCGCCCGAGGTGTATCCATTCACCAAGGCTTCGATTTCGGAAGAGCCGAGGGCTTCGCCGTCGCGCTTCCGCGCGATGAGGGTGGGAACATGCATGCCACAGCCAATCAGTTTCCCGCGAGTCGATCACGGAAAAACCCACCGCCGTCGGCAGGCTCTCCGAGATGGATCGGCCATCTCGCTCCGGAAGCATCGCAATGGATGAAGACCCGACCCGACTCGATCCGGAAAAATGCCTCCTGTTTGAACTGAGCGGATATCTCAGCAGCCGTAGTCAGGTCAGCTCCGACGAATCCCCATCCGGGTTCCTGGTGCTTTAAATCAGGCGAGCCCCCCGTGACGCGGAAGGGTTGGAAGCCACGTTCCACCAGCGTGTGGTGAAGTCTGGCATCCATGGTTTGATTGTCCGCTTCGGACGCGTCCCTTGAGCCGATTGGATTACAGGCGGTGACGATCGTAAAGTCGTCAGGCCATCCGGATTCGGGCTTATCTCCGAGGAAAACGGTTTGAAAAAATAGCGGATTGACCGGGAAAAGATGGCGCTCGACCAGCTTCGAAACCTTGTCGAACGAGTTCTCATCGAGATCCGGATCTGTCACATTGAGTCCCATCATCGGCACAAGTTCGCGGGTGTGATCCGTGCCGCGGTGGTAGGGGTCGTTGCCATGATCCGCAGTGATGATCAGCAGGTCATCGGGACCGATTTTTCCGATGAACGTGCCGAGCCATTGATCGAACTCCACGAGCGCCTGCGCATAGCCTCGCGGGTTTCTCCGATGACCGTAGAGGCTGTCGAAATCCACGAGATTGGCGAAGAGGAACGTGGGCGAAGAAACGGGCTTCGACCACAGTTCGTCGATGGTTTTCATCCCGTCCGCATTCGAAGCGGTCGGATGGGATTGGCCAATGCCGGAGTCGGCGAAAATGTCAGAGATTTTGCCGATGCCGATGGTCTCGACTCCCGCGGCTTGCAAGCGGTTGAGGCAGTTGATCGGCGGATGCAGAGAGTAGTCGTGGCGGTTTGAGGTGCGCTGGAAATTGTCAGGGGAATCCCCGAGGAAGGGCCGGGCAATGACGCGTCCGATTGGAATGCCTCGTTCATCGAGAATCTGGCGGGCCAGTTTGCAGAGGGCATGCAGGCGATCGAGGCCGAAGATTTTCGGGTCCTCATGCGCGGCGATCTGGAGCACGCTATCGGCGCTCGTGTAGAGGATCGGGTGGCAGCTTTTCACATGCTCGGCACCGAGTGCAGTCAGGATTTCCGTGCCGGAGGCCGCCACGTTTCCGATGAAGCGCACGTCGCCACGCTGTTCCAGCTCGCGGACCAGATCCTGTGGAAAGTGATCGAAGGTGGCGAAGGGCTTTTTGAGTGTCGCTCCCATCAGTTCCCAGTGGCCGGTGGTGGTATCCTTGCCCGCAGACTTTTCCCCAAGTGAGCAGAAACAGGCTGATGGATGCATGCTTGGCGAAAGGAGGGGGAATCGAGGGTTCAGGCTTTTGAGGATTTCATAAAGACCGAGGCTGGCGAGGTTGGGCAGGGAAAGGCCTCCTTCACGTTCGAACAGATGCCCCAAGGTGTCAGCTCCGGCATCACCATACACCGCCGCATCCGGGGCATGGCCACAGCCGACCGAATCCAGAACCATGACCAATGCCCGTGATTTCATGGAGGATTCATTGGCACAAAAGTAGACTTCGCGCATGCGATTTCGCCGAAAGATCCTGTCAAAAATTTGTAGAAAATTTATGAATTTCGAAAGTCCGATGGCACCCAATGGTCAGCAAACAGCAATCCGGGCGTGGCGTCTGGATTGCGAAAGGATACTTTCGCCATTGAACCACCACCGCCATGGGACTCGATAAACTCACCAACAAACTTCAGGAAGCGCTGCAGGCAGCTCAGAGCCTCGCGACCAAGTCGGCGCATCCCGAGCTGAAGGGAGAGCACGTGTTGCTTTCCCTTCTGCAACAGGAAGGCGGCATCACCACGCCGATCCTCCAGAAAGCGGGCGTGGATGTGACCCGGCTGAAGGCCGCAGTCGCCGCCTCACTTGACAAGGAGCCGCGTCAGCAGGGGGCGACCAGCCAACCGCAGCTCAGCTATGGCTTGCGGACGGTTCTGGATGCGGCTGATGAAGCCCGTACTGCGATGGGCGATGATTTTCTCAGCGTGGAGCATTTCCTGTTAGGCGCTCTGAAGGCCGATACCCCGATAGGCAAGCTGCTCAGGGAAGCCGGTCTGGATGAAAAGAAGGCTCGCGCCGCAGTCGAATCCGTCCGCGGACCACAGAAGGTCACCGATGCGGATCCAGAGGGAAAATACCAGACGCTTGAGAAATACGGCACCGATCTTACCGCCCGCGCGCGTGCCGGGAAGATTGATCCGGTCATCGGTCGTGATCACGAGATCCGCCGCGTGATGCAGGTGCTTTCCCGCCGCACGAAGAACAACCCGGTGCTCATCGGCGAACCCGGAGTCGGCAAGACGGCGATCGTCGAGGGGCTTGCGAGGCGCATCGTTTCCGGAGACGTGCCGGAGTCGATGAAGAACAAGCGGGTCATCGTCATGGACCTCGGCGGCATGCTCGCTGGTGCGAAGTTTCGAGGCGAATTCGAGGAGCGCCTGAAGGCCTTCCTGAAGGAGGTCACTGAATCAAATGGTGAGATCATTCTTTTCATCGATGAACTCCACACGATCGTGGGTGCTGGTGCCAGCGAGGGCGCGGTCGATGCTTCGAACCTGCTCAAGCCCCAACTCGCCCGTGGCGAACTCCGGACCATCGGCGCGACCACGCTCAATGAGTATCGCAAGTACATCGAGAAGGATGCCGCGCTGGAACGCCGCTTCCAGCCAGTGATGGTGGGCGAGCCCTCGGTCGAGGATACGATCGCGATTCTTCGTGGCTTAAAGGAGCGCTACGAGGTCCACCACGGCGTACGCATCAAGGACGGCGCGCTGGTTTCCGCGGCGATGCTTTCCGACCGTTACATTTCAGATCGCTTCCTCCCCGACAAGGCGGTCGATCTCATCGACGAGGCGGCCTCGCGTTTGAAGATTGAACTCGACTCGATGCCGACCGAGATCGACCAGATCGAGCGTCAGGTGCTCCAGCTTGAGATGGAGAAGAAGGCGCTCGAGAAGGAGACCGACAAGGCCAGCCAGGCCCGCCTCGACAAGGTCAAAGAGGAGCAGGAGAACCTCAAGGAACAGTCGTCCGGACTCATGGCGCAGTGGCGGAATGAGAAGGGGATCATCGAGCTGGCCCGCGCGGCTCAGGAGAAGATCGACACCTTGAAAACCGAGGCGGAAAAGGCCCAGCGCCTTGGAGATTTGTCCCGTGCCTCTGAGATCACCTACGGGGCCATTCCAGGTGCCCAGCAGGAACTGGAGGATGCGAAGCAGAAGCTCACGCTGCTCCAGAAGAACGGCGCGATTCTCAAGGAAGAGGTCACCGAGGAGGACATCGCCCGCGTGGTTTCCGCGTGGACCGGCATCCCGGTGAACCGACTTCAGGAAGGTGAAAAAGAGAAGCTTGTCCACATGGAGGAGCGTCTTGGCAACCGCGTCGTCGGCCAGAAGAAGGCGATCCGTGCCGTTTCGAATGCCGTGCGCCGCGCGCGTGCGGGACTACAGGATGAGAACCGTCCGATCGGTTCGTTCCTGTTTCTAGGACCGACCGGCGTCGGCAAGACCGAGCTTTCAAAAGCCCTCGCGGAATTCCTCTTCGACGATGAGGGCGCGATGGTCCGCATCGACATGTCGGAGTACATGGAGAAGCACAGCGTCTCCCGCCTGATCGGTGCGCCTCCCGGCTATGTCGGATACGATGAGGGCGGCCAGCTCAGCGAAATGGTCCGCCGCAAGCCGTATTGCGTGGTGCTGTTCGATGAGGTCGAAAAAGCGCATTCCGATGTTTTCAACGTGCTGCTTCAGGTTCTCGATGACGGTCGCATCACTGATGGTCAGGGCCGCACGGTGGATTTCCGGAACACGGTGCTGATCATGACCTCGAACATCGGCAGCCAGTTCATCCTCGGTGAGGAGAACGCCGAGCAGCGCGAGGCCATGGTCACGGATGCGCTGAGACAACACTTCCGTCCGGAGTTCCTGAACCGCATTGACGAAACGATCATCTTCGACCGACTGCAGCGCGAGGAGTTGACCACGATCGTCGACCTACAACTCGAACGCGTCCGCAAGCGCTTGGCCAAGCAGGGGCTCGCGCTCGCGCTTAGCGAGAAGGCGAAGGAGTTCATCGGAAATCAAGGCTACGACCCCGTCTATGGAGCCCGTCCCTTGAAACGGGCGATCCAACATCACCTGCTGGATCCACTCAGTCTGGAAATCCTCGATGGCAGGTTCGTCGACGGAGATGTGATCCAGGCAGACGTTGAAAATGGGGCCACGGTTTTCAGAAAGGCATGATCCACCCCGAATTCCCTTGCTGAATGACCGTGCCCGACGGAGAGGTTGAGCGCCTTGCTGTCCGTTGGGCCATCCATTCATGATCCTTGATGCCACCTGCCAGCTTGTTTATTCGGCCTCCGAAGTCGTGCCGACCGTCTTCATGCTGCGGCCAAGGAGCGGTCTGGGCCAGTGGGTGATGCGCGAGGAGTTCCACATCCATCCCGAGGTGCCGGTGGTGGAATACACCGATCTTTATGGAAATCTCTGCCAGCGGGTGGTCATGCCTCCGGGCGAGTTTCATGTGTTCGTGCAATATCGGGTTCGCGTGCCGGACACGCTGGATAGCTGTCCGACCGCGCGGGTGACCCCAGTAGGGAATTTGCCGACCGAGGTGCTTCTCTATCTGCTGCCGAGCCGCTACTGCCAGTCCGATCGCCTGATTGATTTCGCGATGTCGATTGTGGGCGACATGGCGGAGACCTACGAGCAGGCGGCTGCGATCCACGACTGGATTCACCGGGAAATCCATTACGACGGGACGGTCAGCGACAGTTCGACCTCGGCTCTGGAAACCGCCGAAGGCAGACGTGGGGTCTGCCGCGATTTCGCCCATCTTGGCATCGCCCTTTGCCGGGCGCTCAGCATCCCCGCGCGGATGGTGGTCGGTTTCCTGCACGAACTGCAGCCGATGGACCTGCATGCCTGGTTCGAGGCCTTCATCGGAGGCCGGTGGTACACCTTTGATGCCACTCAGCCCCGCACGACTGGGAATCGCATCGTCATCGCCTACGGTCGAGACGCAGCGGATGTGGCGCTGGCGACCATGTTCGGGAACTTCACGATGCTCAGCATGAGCGTTTCCGTGAAGCCGACCGACTTTTTCGAGACAAAGTGAGCGAATCGAGGCACCCAGGCCCAGCGGAATCATCGGTTTTCAGGCGAGGCACGTGAAATGCTTTCCTGTTGCACACCGACGGGGGCATTCCCTAGTCTTCGAGCGCCCCTTGATTCGATCATGAAATTTCAAACACGTCTCCTTCTTGTTTCCGCAGCCCTTGCCGGGGCTTTTTCACTCACTCACTGTAAATCAGGCAGTGGCGACACGATCAAGATCGGTGAGTTCGCCTCGCTGACCGGGAAAGAGGCCACCTTCGGCACCTCTTCCCACGAAGGGACCCTTCTGGCGATCGAGGAGATCAACGCGGCGGGCGGCGTGCTCGGGAAAAAGCTCGAACTCCTGACCGAAGACGACCAGACGAAGGCAGGCGAGCCCGCCAACGCGGTCAACAAGCTGATTTCCAAGGACGGTGTCGTCGCGATCCTCGGTGAGGTCGCCTCCAGCCGCTCGCTGGAAGCCGCGCCGATCTGCCAGCAGAATAAAATCCCGATGATCTCCCCGGCCTCGACCAATCCTTCGGTGACGAAGGTCGGCGATCACATCTTCCGCGTCTGCTTCACCGATACCTTCCAGGGTGCCGCCCTCGCCAACTTCGCCAGCGGCACGCTGAAGGCAAAGAAAGTCGCGATCCTCACGGACGTGAAGAGCGACTACAGCAAGGGCCTCGCCAAGAACTTCAAGGAGAAGTTCACCGCCAGCGGTGGCCAGATCGGGTCCGAGCTCGATTTCAACGGCGGCGACAAGGACTTCAAGGGCCAGCTTACTTCGATCAAGGACAACGCCCCGGACGCCATCTTCCTGCCCGGCTACTACAACGACGTCGCCCTGATCTGCAAACAGGCCAAGGAGCTCGGCATCAAGGCCCCGATCTTCGGTGGAGACGGCTGGGAAAGCGAAAGCCTGCTGACGATCGGCAAGGACGCGATGAACGGAAACTATTTCTCCACCCACTGCGCGGTCGATCAGGGCACGCCGGAGATGGCCAAGTTCGTCGAGGCCTACAAGAAGCGCTTCGCTGGCAAGAGCCCTGACGCGATGGCCGTCCTCGGCTATGACTCCGCCCTCGTTCTCGCCGATGCCATGAAGCGCGCCGGCACCACCGAGTCCGCCGCCCTCCGCAAGGCGATCGCCGAGACCAAGGACTTCGCCGGTGCCAGTGGCAAGATCACCCTCAACGAGGACCGCGATGCCCTGAAGGCGCTCGTGTTCATCAAGATCGAGAACGGCGCGTTCAAATACACCGCCACGGTGAATCCCTGATCACCTGTTTATCGGCTGATCCCGACTTCACCTCCGCATGCATTTCCTCCAGCAAGCCATCAACGGACTCGGCCTCGGGGCCATCTATGCGTTGATTGCGCTGGGCTATACGATGGTCTATGGGGTGCTGCGCTTCATCAACTTCGCCCACAGCGACGTGCTCATGCTTGGAGCCTTCACCGGGCTCTACGCCGCACCGCGGATCCAGAAGCTTTGCGGGGCCGAGTCGGTCACCGGCGCGATCCTCGTCTTTATCGTCGCCGCCGCGATCTGCGCCCTGATCGGCATGACGATCGAGCGCCTCGCCTACCGGCCGCTGCGCAATCGCCCGAAACTCACTGTGCTGATCACAGCCATCGGCGTCTCGCTGCTGATCGAGTACACCGGCCAGAACGAAAAGGTCTTCGGCTCCGCGCCCCAGCCCTTTCCGAAGCTGCTTCCGGAAAAGTCGATTCAGATGGGCTCCCTGCTGGTTTCCAGCAATGACGTCATCACCATCGTCGTTACACTCATCCTGCTGACCGCGATGTGGTTTATCGTCAAGAAGACCCGCATGGGCACGGCGATGCGAGCGGTGTCGTTCAACCAGCAAGCGGCGGCCCTGATGGGGGTGCCGGTGGATCGCGTGATCTCCTTCACCTTCGGTCTCGGATCGGCCCTCGCCGCGATCGCAGGCATCCTCTACTCGATGAAGTATCCGAGCATCGAGCCGCTGATGGGCGTGCAGCCCGGCCTCCGTGCCTTCATCGCCGCCGTCCTCGGCGGCATCGGGAACCTTCCTGGCGCGGTCCTTGGTGGTGTGCTGCTCGGACTTCTTGAAACCTTCGCGGGCGGAAACGAATACCTCTCCACCTACCGGGACGCGATCGCCTTCGGCATCTTGATCCTGATCCTCCTCTTCAAACCTGCTGGCCTTCTGGGTCGCGCCACCATCGAGAAAGTCTGATGCCGCTGCCCGGTGCAAAACGCTGGTTATTGCTCGGAATCGCCCTCGCGGTTCTCGCCTCCTACTTCAGCCCCCAGTTCAACCGCTATTACCTCGGAGTCGCTGTCGACGTGGGCATCGCGATCATCCTCGCGACCTCGCTCAACCTGATCAACGGCCACACAGGCCAGTTCAGCCTCGGCCACGCCGGGTTCATGGCGGTCGGTGGGTATTTCTCCGCCTGGATTTCGCTCAAAATCGGCCCGGTGGATCACGCCTCGTGGTATTTCCCATTGTCGCTGCTCGCCGGGGGCCTGCTGGCCTCGCTCGTCGGCCTGATGGTCGGGGTGCCGTCGCTGCGCTTGAAAGGGGACTACCTCGCGATCGTGACCCTTGGTTTCGGAGAAATCATCCGCGTGATCGTCCAGAACACCGAAGCCGTCGGGGCCGCCAGCGGGCTGAAGGACATCCCGAAATTTACGTCACTCGGTTGGTCCTTCGGGCTCGCGGTGGTGACGGTTTACGTCATCTCTTCCCTCGTCAACTCGACCTATGGCCGTGGCTTCATCGCCGTCCACGACGATGAAATCGCCGCCGAATCGAACGGCATCGACACCACCCGCACGAAAGTCACAGCCTTCGTCACCGGAGCCTTCTTCGCGGGCATCGCGGGCGGGCTCTATGCCCACCACAAGCAGTTCCTTTCCCCGACCGGATTCGACTGGGTGAAATCCATCGACATCGTCGTCATGGTCATCCTCGGCGGCATGGGCCGCACGGCGGGGGTGATCGCCGCCGCTGTCCTGCTGACGCTGATGCCGGAGTTCCTGCGCGACTTTGCCGAGTATCGGATGATCATTTACGCGCTGCTCATCATCCTGCTGATGCTGCTGCGTCCCGCCGGTTTGTTCTCCATCCCCCTCAAACGTCGTCCGACCGCATGAGTGCCCCCTTGCTCGAACTCCAGCAGGCGACCATCAAGTTCGGCGGACTCACCGCTGTTTCCGAGCTGACGACCACGATCGGCGAAGGCGAGCTCGTCGGCCTCATCGGTCCGAACGGAGCCGGAAAAACCACGGCCTTCAACATGATCACTGGCGTCTATCAGCCGACTTCGGGCCTGATCAAGTTCGCCGGGAAGACGACCAAGGGCATCAAGCCGAGCAAGCTCGCCGGACTCGGCATCGCCCGCACGTTCCAGAACATCCGGCTCTTCGGTTCGCTCAGCGTGCTGGACAATATCCGCGTCGCCGCCCGCCTCCACAACAAGCACGGCTACACCAGCGCCCTGTGGCGTGGGAAGAGCTGGAAAAACGCCGAGGCGGAGACCGAGAAGCACGCGCTCGAACTGCTGGAAATTTTCGACCTCGCAAAAGACCGCGATGAGATGGCCAAGAGCCTCCCATACGGTGACCAGCGCCGCCTGGAGATCGTCCGCGCGCTGGCCACCCGGCCGAAGCTTCTCCTCCTCGATGAACCCGCCGCCGGCATGAACCCGTCCGAGAAGGATGACCTCATGAAGCTGATTCGGTTCATCAAGGAACGTTACAATCTCGCCGTTCTCCTGGTGGAGCACGACATGAAAGTGGTCATGGGCATTTGCGAAAGGATCGCCGTGCTCGAATATGGAAGGAAGATCGCGGAGGGCACTCCCAAGGAAATCCAGTGCCACCCAAAGGTCATCGAAGCCTACCTCGGCGCCGCCGCGGTCGTGTGAACAGCAACCAATCAATTATCATCATGTTCGGATTTGAGAAAATCGAAGTTTGGGAACGGGCGATTGAGTTCGCCGACATCGTCTATTCGGTCACTGGACGCTTTCCGGCCGACGAGCGCTTTGATCTCACCCGCAAGATGCGCCGCGCCTCGGTCTCGATCTCCTCCAGCATCGCCGAAGGCAGCCTGCGGAAATCCAGCCACAGCTTCCTTCACTTCATTGGCATCGCCGCCGCCTCGCTCGACGAGGTGGTCCAACTGGCGACCGTGAGCCTGAAACAAGGCTTCCTCAGCCTTCCGGAATTCCAGGGACTCTGCGCGACGGCCGAAGAGCAACGCCAGATGCTCCGTGAGCTGCGTCGCTCGCTGCGCGGCGAACCTTGATTTCACTATTTCATGCTGACGGTCGAAAATCTCCAAGTTTCCTACGGCTCCATCCGGGCGCTGCACGGCATTTCATTGACTGTGCCGCAGGGCAGCATCGTGACCCTGATCGGGGCGAACGGCGCGGGGAAATCCACCACGCTTCGCGCGCTTTCAGGCCTGGTGAAATCGACCGCCGGAACCGTGATGTATGAGGGCAAGGACATCAGCCGTCTCGCGCCGAACAAGATCGTCGCAGAAGGACTCTGTCATGTCCCCGAGGGACGCATGGTCTTCGCCAACCTGACCGTCCGCGAGAACCTGAAAATGGGGGCCTACCTCCAGCACGACCGCAAGTGGATTGCCCACCAAACCGAGTATGTCTTCGGCCTGTTCCCGCGACTGAAGGAACGCGAGAGCCAATCCGCCGGTACGCTTTCCGGGGGTGAGCAGCAGATGCTCGCAATCGGTCGCGCACTGCTCAGCAAGCCGAAGTTTCTCATGCTCGATGAGCCGTCGCTCGGCATCGCGCCCCTTCAGGTGAAGACGATTTTCGAACGCATCGTCGAGATCAACCGCGAGCAGGGCCTCACTGTCCTGCTCGTCGAGCAGAACGCGAACCTCGCCCTCGATGTGTCCAGCTACGGCTACGTCCTCGAGTCCGGAAAGATCCTCATCGAAGGACCCTCCAAGGACCTCAAGGCGAACCCGGAAGTGCAGGCGGCGTATTTGGGCTGCTGAAGTTCCAAGTTCCAACGGCCAAGTTCCAAGGAAGAGCCGACGAGGCGATCCAGATTCGTCATTCGGAAATTCTTCATTCGTCATTCACCCACCCATGGCCCGTCATTACACCCTCCATCGCCCAGCTCCGGCTTCCGGGTCCGGCATTGATTACGTGGCGGAGCTCAATGAGGAGCAATACGCCGCCGTTTCCTCGCCGCCGGGGCGGTCGTTGGTGATCGCGGGCGCGGGTTCCGGAAAGACCCGCACGCTGATTTATCGTGTGGCTTGGCTGATCGACCACCAGGTGGAGTGTCGGAACATCCTGCTGCTGACCTTCACCAACAAGGCCGCCCGCGAGATGATCAGCCGCGTGCGCGAGCGGGTCTCCACCGATACCTCGGACCTCTGGGCCGGCACCTTCCACTCAATCGGCAACCGCATCCTGCGCCGCCATGCCGACGACATCGGGTTTTCGAAATCGTTCTCGATTCTCGATCGCGATGACCAGAAATCCCTGCTCACCGCCGTCGTCGCGGCCTGCAACATCGACACCAAGCAGAAGCGCTTTCCGAAGGCCGATGTGCTCGCGACGATCTTCAGCCTGATCGAGAACACCGGCGAAACCCTCGAAGACGTGCTTGCCACCCGCTATCCCTACTTCGACGAGTGGACGGAGGAGATCGAGCGCGTCCGAACCGGCTACGCGAAGAAGAAGCTCACGACGAACTCGATGGACTTCGACGACCTGCTGGTCCTCACCGTGAAGCTGCTGGAGGAAAAGCCCGACGTGCTGGAGCTTTACCGGAAGAAGTTCCGCCACATCCTCGTCGACGAGTATCAGGACACCAACTCTGTCCAAAGCCGACTGATCGACCTGCTCGCCGGGGAAACCAACAGCCTGATGGCGGTCGGCGATGACGCGCAGTCGATCTACTCGTGGCGCGGCGCGGACATGGAGCACATCCTGACCTTCCAGAAGCGCTATCCAGGGTCGAAGGTCTTCAAGATCGAGACCAACTACCGCAGCGTACCGGAAATCCTCGAACTCTCGAACGCCGCCATCCGCGTCAACACCGCGCGGATCGACAAGGACCTGCGTTCCTCACGCGAAGCCCTCGGGGTAAAGCCGGCGCTTGTGGCGCTGAACGATCCCTCCACCCAGGCGGCCTTCGTCGCCCAGCGGATGCTGGAACTTCGCGACGAGGGGATTCCGCTGGAGGAAATGGCGGTGTTGTATCGCGCGCATTTCCAGAGTTTGGAGATCCAGATGGAACTCACGCTTCGTGGTATTCCGTTCACGATCACCAGCGGCCTGCGGTTTTTCGAACAGGCGCATATCAAGGACGTCTCCGCCTTCCTGCGCTTTGTGACGAACCGCAAGGACGAGGTCAGTTTCAAGCGGATGGTCCTGCTGCTTCCGGGTATTGGACCGGGCGGAGCGGAGAAGCTCTGGTCCGAGTGGCTGAAAACGGAGTTCGCCCAGCGCGGTGAGCTGCCGGAAAAATGGTCGGAGATCATGCTCAAGTTCAAGGCTCCGAAAAAGGCCGCAAAGCATTGGGAGCAGGTTTGCTACACACTGGATGAACTTTCGCCGAACGGTCAGCTCGCCCGACCATCGTCGATGCTCTTCAGCGTGCTGGAAGGCGTTTACGACGAGTATCTGAAGGAAAGCTACGACAACTACGAGAACCGCCGTAGCGACATCGAACAGTTGATTTCCTACGGCGAGAGCTTCGATGACGTGGAGGAATTCCTCGCGCAGCTTTCGCTCATGGGCTCAGCCGATGGGGAGCCGACCGGCGACAAGAAGGCGAAGGACGACGAGTGCGTGGTGCTGTCCTCGATCCATCAGGCGAAGGGCCTGGAGTGGAAGGTCGTGTTCCTGATCTGGCTGGCCGACGGACAGTTCCCGAACGGCCGCATCCTGGAGGCCGACGATGACGCCATGCTGGAGGAGGAGCGGCGGCTGTTCTATGTCGCCCTGACCCGCGCGAAAGACGAACTCTACCTCAGCTACCCGATGATCAATCCCAAGTCCTACACCGGGGAAATCATCCAGCGCCCCTCACGCTTCCTCGACGAATGCCCGGCGGATCTCATCGAGGAGTGGAAGGTCGGCAGCAGCGGCTGGGATGATGACGAGCCGTTCTGAGGTGGCGCGTTCATTGCCGGATCACCTGTCCGTCTGCGGTGAGGCGGGACTGCAGGTCGGCGTAGGGGAGGTCCTGGACGCTGGTGTTTTTCCCAATGGAAAGCACGGCGGCGGTGGCGGCACTTTGGGAGAGGATCATGAAAACGGGCTCCATGCGGATGCTGCCGTAGGCGATGTGGGAGCTGGAGAGGCAGACGGGGACGAGCAGATTGTCGGCCTGGCCCTTTTTCGGAACGAGTGAGCGGTAGGAGATTTCATAGGGCTTCAGATGGACTCCGATGTCGCCCTCGTTCTGAACGTTGCCCTTTTCGGTGACATATCGACGGACGTTGTGGGAGTCCATGGTGTAGCTGCCCATGCCGACTGATTCCGGGGTGGGCTTTTTCTTCAGGAGCTCATTTTCCGTCATCACGAAGCCTCCGATCATGCGGCGGGCCTCGCGGATGTAAAGTTGACGCGACCAGTTGCCGTTGTCGGCGAACTCGTCCTTCGGCAACCCCCAGGCCTGCATCTTCGTTCGTATATCCTCGGGCACCCGTGGATCGTTGGTGGCAAACCAGAGCAGGCCTTTCTGATAGGTCTCGTGTGCCCGGATGATCTCGCGACGTCTTTCGTAGGAGGCCTCCGGGTAGTCCCAATTCGCGCCGATGAAGTCGAAGCTGAAGGGGCCGTGGTTGTTGGTGTCGGTCTTGTGGTTGGGGATCGGATCGAACTTGGAAAAGAGGTCGCGCCAGCCCGCTTCAAAGACGCGGGCCAGAAGTTCGTATTGCTTCGCATCGTAGCCCTCGGGTTTTGAAAACGGGATACGGTTGGCAGGATCGTTGGTGAGGCACATCCGGAAGCAGTAGGCCTGCACCCGCTCGTCGCCCTCGCCCCGGATGCCGGGAGGTTCCGGTTGGACGCCCGCGACAAGGCCGCTTTTCGGGTCGCCGGGAACGAGGTAGGGGCTGATCGGTTTCTTGACCGCGCCGAAGTGGTGGCCGTGATGAAGGATGCCGATCTGGTTGCCGTTCCAGGTTTCGCCATGGACCGAGTTCGCCTCGCGGCCCACGTGGAAATCGACTCCGGCGGCGGCCATGAGATCACCCTCGTAGGTGGTATCGAGAAACATTTTTCCCGAGTAGGTCTTTCCGCTGAGGGTGGTGATGGAAACGATCCGTGCGCCTTCCTTTTTCACGCCCTTCGAACGGTCGAGCCATTCATTGCGAACGACGGGAATTTCGAACTCCTTCACGTAATCCTCGAAGACCTGCTCGGCGACATGGGGCTCGAAGATCCACATCGTGCGGTTCGTTCCGTCCATCGCGGGCGTTCCCTGGCCGACGTTGCCGTAGTCTTCCTTCTTCTGTTGGGTCCAGGCTGTGGGCTGGTCGTAGTGCTTCCAGATGCGGTGGTAGAAATCGCGAGCGAGTCCACCGATGACCGCCTTGTTCCCCGTGTCGGTGAAGCCGAGCCCGCCGCTGCTGAGCCCGCCGAGGTGTTGGTCCGGGCTGACGACGACCACCGATTTACCCATCTTCTTCACCTGTACGGCGGCGATGACGGCAGCAGAGTTGCCGCCGTAGATCACCACATCGGCCTCCATGGCGGAGGCGTTGCAGAGCAGGCAGGCGAGCAGGGCAGGGAGGAGGCGTTTCATGCGGGAAGGTGGAAAGTGATTATACTTGGGCGAAATGCTGGGAGTTGCAGGGAAAGGGGCTTTTCCCGAGGTCGAGAATCCTCGTCGATGCTTGACCAATAACTTGACCCTCGCTTGACTTATTTTATGGCTTACGAACCCCAATTTACGATTCGGCCGTGCTTGCTCGCGCTGGTGGAGCAGATTGCCGCCTTGAGGGAACGGATTCAGGGAGCGGCGGTCGAACTCTCGTGGATCCCGGCGCTGCAGAAGGACACGCGAAACCGGAACGTGCACGCGTCTACGGCGATCGAGGGGAACCCATTGACGCTGGAGCAGGTGCGGGCTCTTGAGGAAGGGCGTGAGATCGTCGCCTCCGATGGCCGCTCCAGCCGCGAGGTGCTGAATTACTTCGCCGGACTGCGCTACGTGGAGAAGCACGCCATGAAGAAATCCATCCGGCACGAAGATCTGTTCGAGCTTCACCAGATTCTGGCAGACCGGGTGATGGATCAGGGAACCGCAGGCAGCTACCGGACGATTTCCGTGCGGGTGGGAAATCATTTTCCTCCCGCGGCAGCGGATGTATCCGGGCTCATGTTTGAACTGTTCGAATGGTGGAACCAGAAGTCGGTCGAATTGTCGCCCGTGTTGAGTTCCGCCATTCTTCATTATCGGTTTGAACATATTCATCCCTTCGCCGACGGCAACGGGAGGACTGGTCGTGCGTTGGCGCTTTGGGAGCTTTATCGGCGTGGCTTCGACAGCCATCACATTTTCTCCGTGGACGAATATTATTGGGATGATCGTCCGGGTTATTATGCCGCGTTGGATGCCGTGAGGATCGAGGGCGAAGATCTTACCGGTTGGCTCGAATACAGCGCCAAAGGGGTCGTGCAAACTCTGGAGCAGGTCTGGCTGCGCGTTCAAACCTACAACGTCAGGTCGCCGGAAAAGCTGGTGCTGCGTCCGAAGCAGGAACACCTGCTGAAACTTCTTCGTGATCACGGAAGCTTGTCCCCAGCCGAACTTTGGGAGGCACTTTCAATTTCCAAACAAGGGGCGATGGATCTATTGAATCCGCTGTTGGATGCAGGTTTGGTGGAGAAAATCGGAGGGAAAAAATCAGGGCGTTATATTCTTAAAAACCCCTGAGCGGAGCTGGTGCCAATTGCTCTGACATCACTCGTAAGTCAGCAAGGCCGTGGCCTTGCAGTCCTTGTCGGTGGTGAAGCGGATCCAGTAGGCGGAGAAGGCATCGGGAAACACGTGAACCAGCGGCTTGTTGGCGGGGACTTCGAGAGTATCGAGCTTGACCCAGTTGCCCGCGCCGCTGACGTCGACTTCCATCGTGACCTTCACATCGACATCGGCGGAAAGCGTGAGCGATTTCTTGTCGTAGGCGGTCATCAGGTAAGGGTCGGAAGCCTTGCCCGCGACGACTGCGGTGTCTTTCCATGGGCCGCCCTTGCCGCGTGGCTTGCCCAACTTCCAAACGTCGTCGATTGCCCCAGCCCACAAGGCGGTCTTGCCGTCGTCGGACTGGATAATGTGCGGATTGTTTCCTGCATCCTTCACGGACACGCCGGAGCAGATGAAGAGGCCGCGATAGGAACAGAAGTCCTGAATCATCCGGTTGTGCGTGGCCACCGGGCGCATGCGTGAAGCACCACCGGCATTGCGCGCGGGGAGTTCGTAGAAGGTGCCGCCGAGGTCGAGCAGGTCGCGCTCGGTGGCGACCTCGCGGACGAGGCGGTGCTTGCCGAAAAGTTCGGACGTTTCGCCCTTCGGCATGCGCCAGCGGGTGCCGTCGTCCTCGATGTAAATCGCGGAGGCCTCATCGGCGATGATCGTCGGCTCCGGAATGGCGGTCTCTTTCTCGAAGGCGACGAGCGCGCCTTTATCGGCCTGCTTCACGAGTTTCAGGTCGGCATCGAGCTGATAGTAGCCGAGTGAGGTGCCATCGACCGCCCGAGCGGCGAAGCCGAGGCTGCGCTTGTCGCCATCCCGGGAACGAACGAGTCCGCCGGTCGCTGTGGTATCGCCCGCCTTGGCCAGGCCGTTGAAGATCTGATCGGCGGTGTCGTTCCGTGGATCGTCGTTGCGATACGAGAAGGCGGCGGTGGCTTTCGTGCAGTCTTTCGATGACGTCACCCGGATCCACGCACCAAGCTCGGACTTTGTGAAGGCGACGCTCGTTTCCTTGCCGGGGGCCACGTTGATTTCTCTGAGTTTCGTCCAGGATCCGTTGCCTTCATGATCGACTTCGAGGGTGAAGCTGACCGGAGTTGTTAGATCGTGATTGAGATGAATGAAACGGTGGTCGTAGCCTGAAAACAGGAAGGCATCCGAGGGCTCACCGGCCTTCACTGGCTCATCGATCCACACCGAGCCTCGACCGATGGCCGGGCCGATGTGATCGAGCTGGGCTGGCGACATGAACCACAGGTTCGACTGCGATTGCGGACCACTGATCTTGCCCTTCGCCTTTCGTGAGGACAGGAATTCCGACTTAGCCGTATCATCGCAGCCGAAGACCAGGCGGTCGTTCCATTTGGCGAAGTCGCCGATGACCTTGAGGTAGTTCGAGCGCGGCGTGATGCCTGCGGATTTTTTCGGGCTGAAGTCCTTCGGGAACTTCCAGAACGTGCCGTGCATGGTCATCAGCAAGTCCTTTTCGCCAATGTTGCGGATGCGCGGCCACTCGGTGTTCCAACCGTGGGCGCCGTCGTAGGAGTGCGAGCCTTTTGGCAAGCGAAACGCATTCCATTTCCCCTCGCTGAGGCACATCAGGATCAGCGAGCGATGATCCCAACCGATCGCCCACAGCGGGTCGTTCGCGGAGTCGGTGCCGCCCATGATGCCGCCCGGTCCAGTGACGTCGGTGAACTGGTTGCGGCGCACCACGGTCCACTTATCGGCCTTGCCATCCCATTCAGCCAGCACGCCGCTGGGCACAGTGGGGTTGGAGAGCGCCTCTTTCGCATGATCGCCGTTGTTGGCGTAAACGTAGCGTCCCTGGGCCGAGTAGAAGCCCTTGCCATGATAGCCGGGCAAGTTCGCCTTCCGCCCGGGCTTGCTCTCGTCGACGCCTTTCTTGAATTCGCCCCCGATCTGGAGCTGTTCGTCGATCCAGAGGTCCTTGACGGCGAGCGTGTGGACATCGACCTCGTAGATGCCTTCCTCCATGGTTGCATAGAGAATCTTGTTGGCCGGATCGGTCAGGCTGCGCGCATTCCCGGTCAGGCGGCCGAACATGTCCGAAAACGGCACAGTGCGGACATTGCCCTTTGTGTCGATCACGTGCGGCCCGATGAAGAGCTGCTGCGATTCCGGATGGATCATCCGGTTCGCCGGAGTGCCGCCGATGCTTTCCTGGCGGATGATCTGTTTCAGGTCGGGCGTGATTTCGTAGAGTTTGTCGGTGGAGCCCTTCGGTTTGTGCGGGGCGTAGGTGACGACCCACAGGCGGTCGGCCCAAGGAACCACTGCTCCGGTGCCGCATTCACCTTCCTGATTGAAATAGGCCAGGCTCGGATAAATGCCGGAAATTTCCAGCGGTGCGGCCGTCAGGGCCGACATCGTAAGGACGAGAATGGAAGGGATACGCATGGAGCCTGATAGCTGGACAGTGTCCAAAGAGGATGCCGGGTAGGATGGACTGACTTCAATAGGAAAGACTGGGACGATCTCCATGGACAAGAACGCCAAGCAATCCCCAGAACGTGAGATCTGGCTGGAACATTTCGATTCGGTGGCAAGTATCAGACTTCGATTGATGAAAAATCCGCTCCCTTTCCTCGGCCTTCTGCTTCTTCCCTTCGGACTACTCCAAGCGGACGAACCCACCAAACCGAACGTCATCCTGATCATTTCCGACGATCAGGGATTCGGCGACTACGGCTTCATGGGAAACAAGGAGGTCCGCACGCCCAACCTCGACCGTCTGGCCTCGCAGAGCCTGCTTTACACCCGCGGCTATGTGATGCCGGTCTGCTCGCCATCGCTGGCCTGCCTGCTCACGGGAAAGCTCCCGCATGAGCACGGAATCACCGGAAATGATCTGGCAAAATCCACCGCGCCCGAAAAGAAGGCCGATCGCTCGCCGCTGGTGAAGCAGCTGCTGGGAAATTCCTTCCTGCTTCCCAAGGCCATGAGCGACGCCGGTTATCTGACATTCCAGACCGGCAAGCTCTGGAACGTGAAATATTCCGACGTGGGCTTCACCTCGGGCATGACCTCGACCGAGGGCCGTCACGGCGAGGCCGGGCTGACGATTGGCCGCAAGGGCATGCAGCCGATCTTCGATTTCATTGATGGGGCCGTGGAAAAGAAGAAGCCGTTCTTCATCTGGCACGCGCCGATGATGCCCCACCAGCCGCACAACGCGCCTCAGGAATATCTTGCCCGCTACCAAGGCAAGGGGCCGACCAAGGAGGCCGAGCAGTACTACGCCATGGTCGAGTGGTTCGACAAAACCTGCGGCGAACTCGATGACTATCTGACCCGCAAGAAGCTCGCGGAGAACACCGTCATTCTTTACCTAGCGGACAACGGCTGGGACGGCATCCACGCTCAGAAAAACAACCGAGCGAAACTTTCGCCGTATGAACTCGGCATCCGCACACCGATGTTCGTGCGCTGGTTGGGAAAGGTTTCTCCGAAGCGCGATGACGAGACCTTGGCCTCGATCGTCGATTTCGTCCCGACCATCATGAAGCTCAGTGGCGGGAAAGTGCCCGCCGGACTCCCGGGGCTCGATCTCCTCGATCGCGAGGCGATGACTGCCCGCAAATCTGTATTCGTCGAGTCCTACACGCACGACATCGCGGACCTCGCCGATCCTTCGAAAAGTCTCGTGGCCCAGGTGGTGGTCAGTGGTTGGTCGAAGCTCCTCATTCCCGGAACGAAGGAGCCGGACAAGAGCTTCGCCAGCGCGCCGAAATCCGATGAACTCTTCGATCTCAAGGCCGACCCGTTGGAGAAAAAGGATCTCGCGGCGGAGCGTCCGGACGAGGTCAAGCGCCTCCGCGAACTCATCAAGGCCTCGTGGTCTCGCCAGTAGTCCGGCGGATGATTTCCTGATAGACGGAGACCTCGCTGGTCTCGATGCGCTTCAGTTCCGGGTCCTTGTCGAGGTCGACAAAATACAGGCCGAAGTCGGTGTTGGGATCAAACGCGTGGCCCCATTCCCGGTTCGAGGTGATCGACCAGAAGTTGTAGCCCTTCACCGGCAGTCCTTCTTCAAGCGCCTGCTCCACTTCCGCGATGTGGGCTTTCAGGTAATCGGTCCGGTTCACGCCATCGGCCAGAGGAACGCTGCCGTTCTCAACGATGAAAAGCTCCTGATCGGGAAACCATCGATGGAACCGCCGCAGGGCATGCAGAAGCCCGCGCGGCCAGACCGGGGCCTGAAGAAAGCGTCCATGAGCGGCATCTTCGAGGGAACGGAACTTGTGCAGCCGGTGAGTCGGCAGGCCCCAGTAATAATCGAGTCCAACGAAGTCCTGCGCGCCCACCGCTTCCTCCGGACAGAGCTCATCGGGCAAGCGCCCTGACATTCCAAGATACCACCAGTTCGCGTTGGCGATGAGGCTGGTGGTACCCCAGAAGCGCCATGCCCAGTTCAGCCAGCCGGCCTTTGACTTCAGCACCTTGAAGCGCTGCATCGGCTCCACCGGAACGATTTCGAGCAAGGATTCATCGCCCAGTACCTCGCGCGCGATCAGTCCCGCAAGCTTCACTTCCAATCCATTTCCGGTCGAGATTTCTGAAACCCCCGGTGCATCAATGCGGATGCCGATGCGGATCCTGCCGCGTCGACGAACGCGTCGCAGCTCACGGCTGTGCGGCTCGGCTTCGTCCTCGCCGGGATTTCCCTGCAAGACCTCCTGAAGGGAAAGCGGTCGCCGTGCTTCCAGCGGCACCGCGCCGGAGTGGGATTGCCACGGAGCGGCAAAGGACTCGCCGGACTCGCGCTGGAAAGCGGCCACGGCCCGGTTGACGCGGACGAGCAGGTCGCCATGACCATATGGGGCCACGACCACGTAGGCTTCGTCACTCAGTCCGGTGACGAGAAAGCGGAAGCACTCGCCGCCGGTCATGCCTTCCGGGAGCAGGAAAAAAGCATCGCCATAGACGGCGTCGATCTCACCCGCCGCCAGCGAACTACGGGCTGCGTCGTAGTTGGCGAAGATCTTCTTCTTCGTCGAGGCGGGCAGATCGCGTTTCCAGGATTCCGGTTGATTGCCAATGGCGATCACGCCGACCTTCAGTCCCTCCAGCGAAGCGAGATCCATGCCATCGTGGTTCGCCTGCACCAGCACCGCCTTGCCGGTGCGGACGTACGGATCGCTGAACTCAAAGCCGGTCTGGTTTGCCGCAGTCACACCGCCGATCACCAGATCGACATCGCCCTTCTCACTCACCAGGGCCCCGGCGGTGGTGAACTTGAACACCGCCTCCGACAAGCCCCGGTGACAGGCCCCGAAATCCATCAGCATCTGCAGCCACGTCGGGAAGCCGGTGACCAGCGGGTTCACGCCGACCTTCGCGTCGGGATGATGCCGCTTGATTGCCAAACGAGCTCTGGCATGCGCGAGGAACAGGGACGGGACCAGTTTTCCCACCGCCTCGGCCTCGGCATCCACGTCCGATCCGCGGGGCAGGCCCGGCGGCATGTAGTAGCGGTTCTGCCACCAGGGCTTGATGAAGCCGAAGGTGAGCTGGCTCGGTTCGTTGAAGGTGATCCAGTAATCGACGAGGTCGCCGAGCGCCGCCGCCACGTGATCGGCATAGCGGGCGAAAAGGTCGGGAAATTGTCCGCCGATCATCCCGCCGTGCTCTCGCTCCAGCCAGACCGGCCACACGAAGTGATGCAGCGTGAGCATCACCTTCATGCCCTTCGCCCGGATGCAGGCGGCGACGTTCCGGTAGTGGGCCAGCGCCTCGTCATCGAACTCACCGTCCGCCGTTTCCACCCGCGCCCAAGCGACGGAAAAGCGAAACAGCTTGCAGCCCATCGCCGCCGCCGCGTCGACGTCCTCCTCGTAGCGATCCCAGAAATCAGTCGCCTTTCCGCGTGGCGTGAGCCCCTGGCAGCGCTCCCAAAGATCCCACACGTCTTCCTTCGCCGGATCGTGGGCCTCCACCTGATGATCGGCGTTGGCGGTGCCGAAAAGGAATCCGTGGGGAAAGGCCATGCGCTCCCGTCAAGGAGTCGCGGAAACGCATGACGTCAAGTCCGATCCGCCACGTGAAGGTTCTGTCACTTGGCGGGCAGCCTCCATTTTGCGGGCTGATGGCCGGGGGCCTCCACGCTGATCTCCCAGGCACCACCGGGCTGAGCGGAGGCAGGTGCAGGAGGAAGTTGCAAACTGCCCCGCAGTTGGCCACGACTCTCGCTGATGCCTTCGCCGAGTCCAAGGATCGCCTTGATCAGGGTTCCTGCCTCTTCCGGATTCACCGCGGCCTGGGGCGGCATCGGCACCTGACCCCAGACGCCCGCGCCACCGTTCTTGAGCTTCGCTGTTAGAACGGCAACGGCATCCGCGCGACCCCGATACTTCATCGCGACATCGACATACTTCGGGCCGACCGAAGCCTTGTCGACCTGATGGCAGGCGAGGCATTGCTTCGAGGTGATGAGCTTATCAATGTCCGCGCTGAACTGCGGCCCACCTGCGTCATGTCCGGTCGGCGGGATGTAGCGGGCGCGGATCACGGTGTCCGCCGCCTTGGGCTCCGGTGTGTTCATAATGGCGAATTTCACCGACTCTCCGAAGCCGAGTGATTTCGGTTCGCCCGTCAGTGTGACCAGAAGTGGGGGCTCAACCTTTTTCTCCTCTAGCGAAATCCCTGCAATCGAAACGCGCCCGCCCTTGTCGGTGACGACTGCCCGCAGATTGCTGCCTTTGGTCTCGGGAAGGGTGATGCGTTTGTCGGTGGCAATCATCCGCTCGGTCGCGCCTTCGGTGAGCCACCACTTGATCGAGGCACCTTCCGGCACACTGGCTTCATACTGGCCTTTCGCACCTGCCACGGCCGCGACGGTGACCATCGGTGCCGCCGCGTCTCCGGTGACTTTCGGGCGCAGTCGTTTGATCGCGCCGGTCTTGTTGAAATACCACTCGGTGCCGTACTCGAGCAGCCACACGTTTCCATCGGCATCGGTCTCGAGGTCCATCGGATGCCGCAGGCCCTTCATCAGCGGCTCCAGCTTCACGAATTCCTCGTTCTTGCCGAGCTTCGCTTTCCAAATGGTGGAGCGCATCCAGTCGTAGGTCAGCAGGGTGTGATCGTCCTCCTTGTCCAGCAGGTTCCATTTTCTACCAGCATCGTAGTAGAATACCGGACCCGCCATCGCATTCCGGCCGCCACTGCCCATCTCGGGAAACTCCACGCTCGCGGCGTAAGGATACCAGATGAAGGCCTTGTTCGCGGCTGGCAGGTCGACGAGCCCGGTGTTGGAGGTGGACGGATTTTTCGGCGCAGCCGGATCGGTCATCACGCCCGGCTTGCCGGTGGCGAAGTCGACGATCGGGTAGGGCTTGTTGTCGGCGACGACAAAGGGCCAGCCAAAGTTTCCGGCCTTCTTCGCCTGGTTGACCTCGTCATGTCCGGCCGGGCCGCGATCGCCTGGCTTGGAGGCATCCGGGCCGACCTCGCCCCAGTAAAGGGTGCTGTTCTTCGGATCAATCGAGAGTCGGAAGGGATTGCGGCAGCCCATGACGTAGATCTCCGGGCGGGCCTTCGCCTTGCCTTTTGGAAACAGGTTTCCTTCCGGGATTTCGTAGCCGTTCTCGGTCGGACGAATACGGAGAACCTTGCCGCGAAGGTCATTGGTGTTGCCCGCGCTGCGCATCGCGTTGGTGTGATCGCGGCCTTTGCGATCGTCGATGGGAGCACAGCCACTGCTTTCGAAGGGGTTGGTGTTGTCGCCGGTGCTCAGATACAGCAGGCCGCCGGGACCGAAGCTCAGCGATCCGGCCTGGTGGCAGACCCTGTCGCGGCGGTCGGTCGGGATTTCCAGCAGCATCTTCTCCGAGGCCATGTCGATCACGCCGTCCTTCAAGGTGAAGCGCGACAGGCGGTTCAGCAGTTTCACCGGATCGCTGTAGTAAAGATAGAGCCGCCGGTTTTTCGCGAATGCAGGATCGAGCGTGATTCCGAGCAAGCCATCCTCGCGCGCCCAGTTGCTCTTCGCATCGGTCTCGCGCAGGGCGGTGACGGGGATGGTGCCTATTTCAAACAAGCCGCCGGTCGATGGACGGACGCGCAGCACGCGGCCCTCGCGCTCGATCACGTAAATGTCGCCATCTGGTGCGACGGAAATTTCCATCGGATCGCGAAGTCCGGAAGCGATGACTTCGGATTCAGGAGGAGCTGCCTGGATGGGACTCAGAAGGGCGAGGAGAAAAATCGTGGGAAGCCGCATGACGTCGCATTCTACGGAACCTCGCCACCGGCTTTACAGGGAAATGTTCATTTCCGTTCGAAGCGGGCGGGGGATGTGGACTTTCCGGTGGATTTGCAGTTGGGTGGCATTCCTCCGTTGCCATGAGCCTGAAACCTTCCTCTTTCGTCGCCTCGCTCGAACTCGGCGGCACCAAGACCGTCGTCGCGACCGGCCTCGCCGATGGCACCGTGCTGGAGGAAATCCGTTTTCCCACCACCACGCCGGATGAAACACTCGACCGCGCGATCGCCTGGCTGGCCGGGAAAGGAACGCCATCCGCCATCGGCATCGGCGCTTTCGGGCCGATCCGCGTGGATCCTGCCAGCGCGGATTTCGGCAGCCTCCTCGCCACGCCGAAACCCGGCTGGTCAGGCTTTTCCCTCGTGCGGAAATTTTCAGCCGCCCTGCCCGCTGTGCCGGTCCGACTCGATACCGATGTGAACGTCGCGCTCTGGGCTGAAGTCGAACTCGGCGCAGCGAAAGGTGCCACCAATGCCGCCTACATCACCGTCGGCACCGGCATCGGCGCGGGCATTCTTTCCGGCGGGAAACTCGTCCATGGAGCCCTGCACCCGGAATTCGGACACCTAAAGGTCCCCAGTGCACCGGGCGACTCCTTTCCCGGCGTCTGCCCCTTTCACGGCAACTGTCTCGAAGGCCTGGCCAGCGGACCCTCCATCGAGGCCCGTTGGGGAAAAGCCGCCACCGAACTTGCCCCCGATCATCCCGCTTGGGAAATGGAGGCCTGGTATCTCGCGCATGGCATCCTTGCCTTGATCGCGATCCTTTCCCCGTCCCGTGTCATCGTTGGCGGCGGAGTTTCCCAGGTCCAAGGCCTGCATGCGAAGATCACCGCCCGTCTAACAGAAATCACCAACGGCTACTTTGCCGCCGACATGCTGGAGTCCCTCGTCGTGCCTCCGGCACTCGGACAAGCCGCCGGCATCAAGGGCGCGCTGCTGCTGGCTGGCGGAGCCTGAGTCAGTCACTGTCCAGTTCGATGCGGTAGCGGGGCAGCGCTGGGTCGACCTGCTGGCTCCACGCATCGATGCCCCCGGTGATGCCAAAGGTTTCCTTCAAGCCATGACCGCGGAACCACGCGACGAGGTCGAGGACGTTCCGACCGCTGTGATCGAGCAGGAAAATCCGCGTCGCGGGATCACTGGCGAAGAGCGCCTGCTGAAGTTCCTGGGTGAAGAATTCGGCGCTGGGAATGGCAACGGCCTCGAATTCCTCGCGCGTCCGGATGTCGATCAGGCGCGGCGGGTTTTCCGAATCGAGCGCCAGTTCCGCCTCGGTCGGGGAAATGAGCATCTCCAGATCGTGGCGATGGCTGTCGAGCAGGTGCGCCACGACTTCATCCGCATCCAGTTCCGAACGGGCGGAAAGCGCAGCCAGCGATTCCTCATTCGAGAACGCGCAGCTCTGGCAGCCGCCGAGGTGGTAGCGGGCGAAGAGGGCTCGTTTCGCCCCCGGCAGGGCGTCGAGGATGGCCCCCATTTTCCAGTCGGGGGTGATCAGCGGAGCGGACATGGCGGGATGCTAGGCGGATGGCGCGGATTTTCCACTGTTTCCCGGGGCCATCCTGTGTGAAAGGTAGTCCGCAATGCCTCACGAACGGGACCCGGACGAACCGAAAATCTATTTCCTGCCGAACCTGATGACGGCCGGAAACCTCGCCTGCGGCTTCTTCGCGGTGCTGATGATCTTCTTTG
>JANOKL010000474.1:0-16368 GCA_031419215.1 Luteolibacter sp.
GCGCCCTTGGTGATCGGGTGCTGCTCGCCGATGCGCTGGTTTTCGACGTAGTAGAGGTCCATCGGGCCTTCCTTCCACTTCGTCTTTCCCTGAACCCAGGCTCCGCCGATCACGGACTTCCACCACACCGGATCATTCGAAACGGCGGCGGTGTGGATGACGACGAGGCCGCCGCCTCGCTTGGTGAAGGTGTCGAGATTGGATTTCTGTTCGGGTGTCGCGTTGCCGCCGTCCTGGGCATACATGACGAGCACGTCGGTCTTGGCGAGCTGATCAGCGGTTGGCCAGGCCTTCGCTCCATCGACGACCATGCCGCGCTGGGTGAGGAGGGGTTTCCAGTCGTTGAGGAAGCGCTCGTGCTCGTGGGCGTTCGGACCGTGGGACTTTTCGCCACCGCGGATGAAGACGCGCAGGGGAGCCGCCGCGGCGGAGACGGCAAGAGCCGTGGCGAGGAGTGGGACAAGCAATCGCTTCATGGAGGGTCGGAGGTGAGGAAAGGTGTGAGCCAAGGAAAGTGAGGGAACCGGGGCAAAAGTGTGGTGGCGAACTACGAGGGGTGAAAAACCGATTTCTCAGCCGGATGAGGAGCGATGGAGTCAGGTGTCGCTTTTCCGATTCGATCCAGCACGGGGGAAGCGGGGAGTTGCTTTGATGGATGAAGTGATTTGGAAGGGTAATCGACTGAAATTCAGGGATTAATCCCGATTCTGGAGACGGCTGGCGGGCTTGGATTGGGACAATCCCGGTGAAAACGGTGATGCAATGAATCTGTCCGAAAATGCAGGAGGCGTCAGAGACTGGTTTTAAGACTGGATCGCTGGGTATACTGGCAATCCCAGTGCCGCGCGCAAGGCCGCTGTCGGGGCTGGCGTAAATGCGGTTGCCTCGCGTTCGCGACGTTGCGTTTCCAGCAGGTTCTGCCAGTTTTCGAGGTCAGCCATGGAATACATCACGACCGCCAACGTGCTCGCCTGGGTTTTTCTGACCCTTGGGATTTTCCTGATGTTCGTCGGCTACTGGCTGGCGGCGACCGCGCTTTTCCCAAGGCATGTCGGTCGCTGCGAGGTGCTCTTTGCCCGTCCGGTGGTGGTGTCGCTGGTCGGGTTGTTGCTGGCGGTGATTCCGATCATCGCGGGCTTCGCGATCTTGAAAGTATTTCCGGTGGCCCTGAAATGGATCGGCCTGGTGCTGATCACCGCGCCGATCCTCTGCGGGCTGATCGGCAGTGCTGGTCTTGCCCGGCGGATCGGCTCCGGTCTGCGTGTGCCGGTCGATGCCGACCAACCGTGGCGGTGCGTGATGCGTGGCGGTGTGGTGCTTTCCCTGACGCTTCTTCTGCCGGTGCTGGGGCAGTTGCTTCTGATGCCGCTGATGATCGCGGCGGGTCTCGGAGCTTCCGTGATGGCGTGGTTCCAGAAATCTCCCGCTGAACCGCCGCCGGTTCCTGCTCCGCCGCTGCCATGAACGAGACCACACGACGTCGGTTCCTCCAGACCGCGGCTGCCGGTGGCGCGGTGGCGGGCGTTGGCGGCTTCTCCGCGATGTCGCAGTGGCTGGGTTCGCTGTGGCTCGACGGGGCCGATGGGCTCACTCCATTTCGTGCCCCGACTTCGGCGGAAATGGATGATGCCACGCACGTGATCAATCGCCTGACCTTCGGCCCAAGGCCAGGTGATCACTCGCGGATCACCGCGATGGGGGCGCGGAATTTCATCGTCGAACAACTCGATCACGCCTCCATCGAGAACCACGAGGCGGAAGCGCAGAGCCGCCATTTCGAAGCGCTCAATGCCTGGCCCGCTGGGGAACTGCTGGAATACTCGCCCGCCGAGTTGCTGGATCAGCTCACGCGCGACAAGATCCAGCGCGCGCTGCACTCGAAGCGGCAACTGTTCGAAGTGATGGTCGATTTCTGGTCGGACCATTTCAACATCGATCCCTCGAAGGGCGATTCGCGATGGCTGAAGCCGCTCGATGACCGGCATGTGATCCGCAAGCATGCGCTGGGAAATTTTTCCGAACTCGTCAGGGCCTCCGCGCTGAGTCCGGCGATGCTTTGGTATCTCGATGGGCGGGTGAATCGTCGGGCGTCGGATCTGGAAAAGCCGAATGAGAACTACGGCCGGGAATTGCTGGAACTCCACACGCTGGGCGTTGATGGCGGCTACACGCAGACGGATGTGATGGAGGTGGCGCGCTGTCTAACAGGCTGGACGGTCCACGAGCGGAAGAAGGCCCGTTTCGCCGTCGGCAAGATTCAGTTCCAGGCCGCGCGTCACGATGACGGGGCGAAGACCGTGCTCGGCGTTCAGATCCCGGCGGGGCTCGGGGAAGGGGATCTCGAACGAGTGATCGACATCGTTTCGCATCATCCATCGACCGCGCGCCATCTGGCGACGAAGCTCTGCCGACGCTTCATTTCCGACACGCCTCCGGAGGCTGTGGTGGCGACGGTTTCGAAAGCCTTCCTCGATTCGCGCGGCGACATCCGTCAGGTGCTCGCGGCCCTTTTCAACCACGAGGCCTTCTGGTCTGCGCGCGGTGGCAAGGTGAAGCGGCCGTTCCACTTCGTCGTCTCCGCCCTGCGCGCCACCGCTGCGGAGACGAATGCCGGACCGGAGCTTCAGGACTACCTGATGCGGATGGGGCATGCGCCGTTCCAGTATCCCACGCCCGACGGTTACCCCGAGGAGCCGGAACCATGGATGGCCACGCTGCTCTGGCGTTGGAGATTTGCGGCTGAACTCGCCGCGAACGGTATCAAAGGCACGACGCTTGATGCTGGGAGGTTGCTTGCCGCCGTTGGCGACCAGCGTGCTTTTGCGGCGCATCTTTTGGGAAGGCTGCCGACGGAGGCTGAAGTTTCCGCCGCGCTGGAATCCGGGGCTCCTCTGGCGCTGATGTTGGCGAGTCCGGCGTTTCAAATGACCTAGCCATGATCGCGATTTTCAGCATTCAACGATCCCACAGAATTGGCGGGCAAATGTGCCGGTCCGAACTATAGTTGATGCCTGCATGCGTTTCATTTTCATCACCTTGCTCGCCCTGTCGTTCGGGCTCCTGAACGCCGCCACGGTCCATCAGGGAACCGTGTCGCTGCTGACGGGCCCGGGTCATCTGGACGGCTCCGGAGTGATCAGTGCCGGCAGCCCATACGACGGCGCGGCGGGAAGTTCCTCGGACGGTGTGCGCGTGACCGGCGGGATCGACTTCGGTGACTCCTTCACGCCGCTCAATCCTTCGTTCACTGGCAGCATCAGTGGCATGCAGAACGGCTCGTCCGGCATCACTCCAAATCTCGGCGACGCCGCCTTGAACGAAGTCCTGCGGACCCAAGGCTTCGGCGCCAACATCGCAATCGACTTCACCCTGCCGACTGGAACCTACAAGGTGCAGCTCCTCTTCTGGGAGCCCTACTTTGGTCTCCAGGGTGGTGGCGGCATCGGATCGCGGGTGTTCAACATCGCGGTCGAAGGACAGGCCTCCGTGTCCAATCTCGACCTCGTCGCGGAACATGGAGCCGGTTCCACGACTCAGGGCGTTGTTTTCAGCCAGGTGATCGAGGTGACGGATGGAAATCTCGACGTCGATCTCACCGGGGTTACGGACAACGTCACGCTCGCCGGGGTGATCATTTCCTCGGCCTCGGCGACTGCTCCGGGACCGGTGGATGTGATCGGCACCGATGATTTTTCCGGATCAAACTTTCCGATCAATGGAAGGATCGCCGGAGAGTTTTTTGACTTCGACAACTCGACCGCCGACGATGCCTACATCGGCCATGAAGGGCCGCGCGCGGACTGGAACAATGTTGCTGGAGCACCGGCCATCGTGAATCAGGCGCTGGTCACGCAGAATTCCTCGGCGAAGCGGGAGTTCAACGCCACCAGCGAATCCCGAGGCGCGGTGTCGCAAGCCGCAGACCGAAGCGCGAAGGTGATCTACTACAAGTTCCGTATGAAACGCGCTGCCGGTGCCGAGTGGAGCGGTGCGAGCAGTTACGATTTCAACACCGAGCGGATCCTTTTCGGCGTGCCGACCGCGGTCAACCCGGCCAGCGGTCAGCGCGAACTCGGCATCCACGTGCTGAACTCTCCGGGGTTCGAGGGCCACTCCTATTCAGGCATCGCCCCGACCACCGACGAGAACGTCCTGCTGGTGGCGAAGATCGACTTCAACGGCGACCTGCTTTCGCTTTGGCGCGAGCCGGATCTGGCGAAAACGGAGGGGACTCAGACGCCGATCGCCACCCGCTCCTACACGGCGGCGTTTCCTTCCAGTGCGATTCGTTTCGGCTCCGGCGGAACCGGCAGCACGACTTGGGATGACCTTGTGGTCGCCACCTCGTGGGATGGTCTTTCGCGGAACGGAGCCTATCCCGTGGCGGACACGCTCACGATGAATCCGGCTGGAAAGGCGGCGATCCGTGTGCTCGGCAACGATGCGGGCATGGTGGATCCTGCGAGTGTGGTCGTGGTCAGCCCGCCTTCATTCGGCACAGCGACCGTCCTTTCGGATGGAACCATCCGCTACGTCCACACGACGGGCACGCCCGCGACGGATAGCTTCATCTACACCGTGCGCGGCCTCGATGGCACGGTTTCTAAACCGGGAAGCGTCACCATCACGTTCACGAACACCACCCGGTTTGATTCGAGCTTCGTCAATCTTCCGGGGCAGGCCCCTTCGACCGGTTTTGCTCTGACGGAGGCCTTTCCGGGACTGACCTTCGATTCTCCGCATGACTTCGCCGTTTCTGGAAACTCGCTCTTCGTGACTGAAGGCGATGGCCGCGTGTGGTTGATCCCGGACACGACAGCCGTTTCTCCGGTCAAGACGCTGTTCCTCGACATCACGGATCGCGTGGAGCACGACGACAATGAACTCGCGCTGAAGGGCATCGCGATTCACCCGGACTACGCCACGAATGGAAAAATCTACGTGACCTACAACCACCTGGAATCGGGCGTCCGCACGGCGCGGCTTTCCTGCTTTACGCGTTCGGTCGGAAATCCACTCGCCGCCAGTGCGTCATCGGAAGTGGTGCTGATCGATCAGCTCAATCAGGGAACCTTCCACAACATCTCGGTCTGCCGCTTCGGCCCGGAAGGTTACCTTTACCTCGGCTTCGGCGATGGCGGCACGCAGGACGATGGCTACGACAACTCCCAGCACCTCGACAAGAACCTCTGGTCTTCATTGATCCGGATCGATGTCGACAAGCGGCCTGGAAACCTCGCGCCCAATCCCGACTCCGACATCCCGGGCAGCGGCACCGGCAGCGTCGGCTTCCTCATTCCCTCGGACAATCCCTTCGTGGGCGCGACGAGTTTCAACGGTCGTCCGCTTAGCCCGTCCGCGCTCCGCAGTGAGATCTTTGTCACCGGCGTTCGCAACCCGTGGCAGTTCAGCTTTGATCCCACCACCGACGAACTTTGGCTGGCGGATGTGGGAAGAAATGATCGCGAGGAGGTCAACATCTTCGAGGCCGGCGACAATGGCGGTTGGGCTTGGCGTGAGGGCGGCGTCGCGGGGCCGCGCTCCGGGCAGTTGATCAATGGCGCAGCCCAGGCGACGGCGACCCTGACAGAATCGATTTACGAATACGGCCACGGCGGCACGGCCTTCGAGGGCCAGTCGATCACCGGCGGAATTGTTTATCGAGGCAGCCGGATTCCCTCGCTCGTGGGGAAATACATCTTTGGTGATTTCGTCTCCGGGAACATCTGGAGCCTTCAAAAAGGTACAACGAATATCGTGGAGCGTCTTGCCACCGAGGCTGCCATCGTCTCGTTCGCGGCCGATCCATCGAATGGTGACGTGCTGCTGCTTGATCGCGGCAACACCGGCACAAGCCAGGGCACCGGACGCATCCTGAGGCTCGTTCAAACGGCGGACGACACCACCTTTCCGGCCACGCTTTCCGCCACCGGATTTTTTGCAGACTTGACCGATCTCACTCCAAACCCCGGCGCGTGGCCCTACGACGTCAACCTCCGCTTCTGGTCGGACAATGCCGACAAGTCGCGCTGGTTTCTCCTCAACAGCCCGACCGACCTCATCGGATACTCACGCGATGCCGCGTGGACGTTTCCGAGCGGCATGGTGTGGGTGAAGCACTTCGATCTGGAACTCACTCCTGGAAATCCTGCGACCAAGCGCCGGATCGAAACCCGCTTCTTCGTCAAGACCGCCAGCGGCTCCTACGGCGTCACTTACCAGTGGAACAACATCACCAACGGCCAGCCACAGACCGAGGCCACCCTCGTCGGTCCGAATGGCACCGACATCGTCCTACCGCAGCAGCGCTGGCACATTCCGGGACGCGGCGAGTGCATGACCTGTCACAATCCCACCGCCGGGCATGCGCTTTCGTTCAATACACCGCAGCTCAACCGCAGTGGCTCACTCGGCAGCGACGTGGGAAATTTCATCAGCCTCCTTTCCGGAAATGGCTACCTCGCTCAGAACCCGGGCGCTCCGATCGATCTGCCGCGTCATGTCCGCCCGGATGAAACCGCCTACTCTCTGGAGGCCCGCGTGCGTTCCTACCTCGATGTGAACTGCGGTTACTGCCATCAGCCCGGCGCTGGCGGTGGTGGAAACTGGGATGGGCGGCATCATCTCACGCTCGACCAGACCGGACTGATCAACGCCCTGTCAGTCGATGCGCCACTGCATGCAGGAGACCGTTTGGTGATTCCTGGAAACGTCAATGGCTCGATGATCTACAGCCGCGCCGCCGCCGCCAATGGCTACACGCGGATGCCTCCACTGGGCTCAAATGTCATCGACTCGGAAGGCGTCCAGCTCCTGACCGATTGGATCCAGAGCGAGGCCTCCGCGCTCACGAGCTACGACAAATGGCGTAGCCAGTATTTCGGCGCCAGTGCCTCAGGGGCTCCGGAAGCGAATCCCGATGGTGATTCACAGACCAACCTTCAGGAATACTTGTTCCGCACCAACCCGCTCGTCCGCTCGGATGTTTTCACGCCGTCGGTCTCTCTCAACGGCGGGCAAGTCAGCTTGGCCGTCCCCGCGCTGCCGGGTCGCTCGGTGAGGGTCGAACGCTCGACCAACCTCGGCACCTGGGAGCGATGGAATGCGATCGGCAACGATGGCCTTTCCCGGAATCCCACCCTCCCGTTTTTCCTCGCCGCACCTGCCTCCGGGCCGAAGGAGTTCTTCCGCTTCAGGGTTTCCGAAAACTGACGCACCCTCCCAGATGTCCACCACCGCCATCCTCTCCGATGAACGTGATCTTGATCGCTCGGTGGTCGTCGTGTTCCTCCGGGGGGGGGCGGATGGGCTGCATCTGGTCGTGCCGCATGGGGATGACGCCTACCATCGGGCGCGCCCCGGCATCGGTCTGAAGAAGAACGAGCTCACGGATCTCGATGGCTACTTCGGCCTGAATCCCCAGCTCGCGGCGCTGCACCCGCTGTGGCAGGAAGGTCTGTTAGGCGCGGTGCATGCGGCGGGGTCTGAGGATGAAACGCGATCGCACTTCGAGGCCCAGGATTTCATGGAGCACGGCGGACTAGCGGCCGGCGGATGGTTGGGGCGCTTTCTTCGGGTGCGTCCGGATGCGGGGAATTCCCCGCTGACCGCCGTGGCGATCGGGGCGCAACTTCCCGAGTGCCTCCGTGGTGCGCCTTCCTGTGCGGCGGTCCAGTCGCTGGAGGACTTCGGGCTCGGACGCCACGCCCCACCTGGATTCGCGAAGCATCTCGCCGCGCTCTATTCAGGAACATCAGGTCTGTTAGGTCCGGCAGGCGCGAGCGCGCTCGCCGCTCTGGAAAGGATCGACGAGCTCAACAAGCAGGCCATTTCCCCGGAACACGGCGCGGTGTATGGAAAGGACTCCTTCAATCAGGGACTCCAGCAACTCGGGCGGCTGCTGAAAGCAAAAGTCGGCCTGCAGGCTGCGGCGATCAGTCTCGATGGCTGGGATTCCCATCTGACCCAGCAAACGATCATGGAAGGCCCGATGAACCGTCTTGCCAGCGGGCTCGCGGCTTTCGCCAAAGATCTCGGACCTGCACGATTGGCCCGCACCAGCGTCGTCGTCATGACCGAGTTCGGCCGACGCGTCGCCGAAAACAGCGCGGGCGGCACCGACCACGGCCACGGCAGCGCGATGTTCCTCATGGGCGGCGGCATCCAGGGAGGCCGCGTTCACGGCAAGTGGCCCGGACTCGGCGACAACTCACAAGTGGGCCCGGGCGATCTATCCGTCGCGAACAACTACCGCGACGTGTTGGCCCCGATTCTCAGTCGCCTTTCACCCGCAACGCCGATGCAGGAGGTCTTTCCCGGCCATGAGCTCAAGCCGGTGGGGACGCTGTTCGGGTAAAGGTGCTGAGTCGCGTCTGACCGAGAGCGCGAGCAACGACTTTTCAGCCCGGGTTTCTTCGACGCCTTCACGCAGGACGTGGAGCCAGAGCAGACTGCTGAGCATCAGCAGGACTCCAAGAATGAGGTAGATGAGCCGCAGGTTTGAGCGATCAAGGTTTCCGGCGAAATGGTCGACGATCGTCGCGCTGCCCGCTCCCGCCAGATAGAGGATGATGCAGTAAGTCCAGGCCTTCGTGATCCGGCGGGAATCGAGGTAGCCACCGGGATCGAGTCCTGGATTGGAAAAGCCTCCGAGCAACCAGAACAGCCCGATGAGCGCGGTGAGAACCGCTAGACGGCGAAGGGTGAAATTGATTTCCATCGGGATCAGTTGGCTTTGATTCGAGGTGGGTTGCTGCGACCACTGAAATCGATCAGACCCATTTGAGCGAGATAAAGGATCTCGGGTCGATGACTTGGGTAATCCGAGAGCGACTGCCATTTGTTGGCGGCACGAAGAAACGCCAGGGTTTGTTGGAGCCGGGCCGAAAGTTCAGGAGATTCCGGAATTCGGCTGGAAACCAAGGTCAGCGAGCGGAGCAACAGAAGCGGGCCAGACAGGAAAAGCTGGGTCAGAATGTAGGCTGGAGCGGTGATCCGATGGGCGTAGAACCCCACCACGAGAGCGCCTGCCGTTTCCTCACCAAGATCGTGATAGAGTGAGGACTCATGATAGCTCTGCAGGCCGCCTTGGGATTTCCAGGTGCGATAGCCGCTGATCATTACGACGGCCAAACCGGTCAGGCCGATTCCGAATGTTAGAGTGGACGAGAGCGGTCGATCAAAGCGCCAGGCCACAAAGGCAGACGCATAGCGGAAGAACAGAAACGCCAGGTAGCAGCATGTCAGTCCGCCGAACAATGCGAGGATGGCACGAACGAGCTGTGCGCGGTTGTAACGTGAAATCATCCCGGGAAATCCCGCTGAATCAGTGGGTGAAAAATGACCGAGCCATCCTTCAACGCCCAAGGGATTTCCTGAGTTCATCAATGGTCATGCCGATGGATGGATTCTCGTCCAGTTCGGCGTCACGGCGCATGGCCTCGGCAAGTCCCAGATCGTCTTCGTGAAGGATGCCTGGCAGCGAACCGAGAAGATGCTCTGCCAAAGCAGCGCGATCTGAATCGGGTAGCATCATGGCTTGTGCTTCAATTTCCGCCAAATTGACCATGAGTGAAACTAGGCTGAATCGGTGAATCAAGCAATCATGAGTTTCCCAGCTCCCACTTCCAAAGTGGACCTTCGTTCGGATCATTGATCATGCCTACGTGGATGAACCCACAGTGCGCGAGGACGCGGCTGGAGGCATTCCTCTCAGGCTGGGTGTGGGCGCGGATGACATTCACGTCGGGGAGCGCCAGGGTGACTGTCGACAAGGCGGCGACGGCTTCCCGACCGTAGCCTTGGCAGCGATAGGTCGGAGCGATGGCGTAGGCGATTTCAACCATGCCGGTCTCATCCGGAGGCCCTTTGTGCAGGCAAACGCCGATCACCCGCTCTTCGTCACACAACCGGATCAGGAAAGGTCGCCACCAACTGCTTACCTCGCATCGACCCGCAGCCTCTTCAAGGTCCGAGAGATCCTCCAGCCAGCCGGGTTCCAGGACGAAGTCGAGCTCATCTCCACCCGTCACCAGCAAGCGGAGCTGCTCCGGCGAGGTGCGGATCAGGATCAATCGCGGGCTCTGGATTTCATCGGGGATCATAGGCTGAAACAATGATCTCCGCTACCCGAGGAGAACTACGTGGATGCTAAAGCGGATGCCATGCGCTTGGAAAGCATCGCAGCCAAAACTTCCCGGTCGACACGGAGAGGGGAGAACCCGATATCTCATTTCAGATCGGCGATATACTCGCCAAGACACGAAATGCCTGAGAGCCTGCCGGTAACTGTTAGCCACCTCGCGTGAACAAGAAACTTTTCCTCTCCGCCGTCAGCAGCGAATTCGAGAGCTATCGCAGGCTTCTCGCAGGCGACCTCAAGCGGCCCACGCTCGACGTCGCGGTGCAGGAAGACTTCGGCGTGCTCGATGACACCACGCTCGGGAAACTCGATACTTACATCCGCGCCTGCAACGGCGTCGTCCATCTCATCGGCAAGGCCAAGGGAGAAGTCCCCAAGCCCCTCGCCGTGGAAGCCCTGAAGAAAACCTACCCGGATCTAGCAGACCGACTGCCTGCTCTTGCCCCATTGCTCGCCCAGCCAGATCCCGGCTTTTCCTACACCCAGTGGGAAGCCTACCTCGCACTCTACCACCAGCGCCCGATCTTCTTCTACGTCCCTGCCGACTTCTCTTCACGCGACACCCCGCCCACTCCCTGCCATTGCACGCGCGAGGCCCGCTTCGTTCACGATCCCGCGCAGGAACTCGCCCAACAGCAGCACTACCGCCGCATCGCCGATCTATGCCGGGACCGTGGCCAGTTCCTCAATCCCGAGCGCCTCAGCTCCGCCGTCCTGCGCGATCTCGTGGAAATCCTGCCCTCCTTGGAGGCACGCATCCACGTCCCGCCCACCAAGCTCCGCCACTCCGCCTCCAAGCTCATCGGCCGCGAGAAGGAACTCGCCATGCTGGATGCCGCTTGGGAAAGCACCTGCACTCACGTCGTCGTCATCAGGGGCAAGGGCGGGGAGGGGAAACCTCGCTCGTCTCCACCTGGATGGCGGAAATGGCGATGAAGGACTGGCGCGGCGCGGAGACTGTCTTCGATTGGAGCTTCTACAGCCAGGGCACCAAGGACCAGAGCAGTGCCACTTCCACCTTCTTCCTCACCGCCGCGCTGGAGCACTTCGGCGATTCCGATCCCGGAAATGGCAACGACGAAGATCGCGCCGCGCGGCTGGCCCGGCTCATCGGCGAGCGGCGCGGCGTCTTGGTGCTGGATGGTCTGGAGCCGCTCCAATACCCACCCGGCCCCATGCGCGGTGCGCTCAAGGACAAGGCCATGGCCGCCCTGCTCCACGGACTCGCCGGGCGGAATGCCGGCCTCTGCATCGTCACCACCCGCGAGAAAGTCAGCGAGCTCGATCCCCACTACGGGAAATGCGCCATCGATCACGAGCTGGATTTCCTCCCGCCCATCGACGGCGCCCGCCTGCTCCACCACGCCGGAGCCACCCGTGCCGGAAAAGTCCAGATCTCCCCGGAGGACGCGGAACTGCAAACCGCCAGCGAGGAAGTGCAAGGCCACGCCCTCACGCTCTTCCTCATCGGCCAATTCCTGCGCCTCACCGAGGATGGCGACATCCGCCGCCGCGACCGCATGAAACTCGCCGACGCGGAAAAGGAATACCAAAACGACGCCACCCGCCCCTACGGCCACGCCTTCAAGGCCATCGAGGCCTACGCCACCTGGTTCGCTGCCGGAGATGCCCAGGCCCAGCGGCAGCTCGCCATCCTCCGCCTGCTCGGCCTCTTTGATCGGCCCGCCTCCGCCGCTTGTCTTCAGGCCCTGCGCGCCGGGCCAGCCATTCCCGGCCTCACCGATGCCCTCGCCGGCACCCGGGAAACTGAATGGAAAATCGCCCTCGCCCGTCTCGGGGAAATCAAGCTCGTGGAGGCAAACGACGATGGCGATCTGGACTGCCATCCGTTGTTCCGCGAATACTTCGCCACCCGCCTGCTGGAAACGAATTCAACAGGTTTCCGTGATGGCCATTCACGGCTCTTTGACTTCCTTTGCAAAGACACGGAATATCGTCCCGAGACTCTTCGGGGCCTCCAGCCGCTCTACCAAGCTATAAAACACGGATGTTTTGCTGGTCGGCAGAATGAAGCTTTTTCTAGCATCTATTGTGATCGCATCCAGCGTCTAGAGGTTTACTTTAGCACGCAGAAATTAGGGGCATTTGGGCCTTGTCTAGAGGCGTTGGCGGCATTCTTCGATCAGGCTTGGGACCGGCTCTCTTCTAATCTTAGCGAAGTGGTCCAAACATGGCTACTCCACGAAGCGGCCTTCTGTCTGCGTGCACTGGGGCGTCTCGTCGAAGCTCGCAAACTGATGCTGGTCTGCGTGGAGAGAAGGGCTGCCTATTGTCATTGGAGTGGAGCCTCTGTCTCTGCGGCTAACCTGAGCGAGATTGAGCTTACTATGGGGCTACTAGACGAGGCAGTAGAGCACGGTCGCTGCGCTATAGCCTACGCGGACCTAAGCGGTGATGCCTTCCAACAGATATCCAATCGGCCTGTCACCGCCGATGCTCTCCATCATTACTTCGGGGTGGATTCTCCTGAGGGAGACGAGGCTTGGAGTTTGTTCTCGGAGGCGGAGGAGATGCTTATGGAACGGCAGCCCGAATACCTCTTGCGTTACTCAATGAGAAGCTTCCAGCATTGTGACTTTATACTTGCCCCAGCCGAGCGTCTGGCGTGGAGGATCAATGCTTTTGACGCTGGCGATGAGGATGTGCGACGGGAACGTCAACAATGTATAGATGCATGCACGGCAATCTCTCGCCGTGCTAATCAGACCTTCGAAATTGCGAGAATGAATCACTGGCTCCTCGACATGGCCCTTGACCATTTGATGCTTGGGCGAGTAGCGCTCTATAGGGGCATCCTCACTAAAATAGCTCCGCAAACGGGCACGCTCGAATATGAATCTGATCTCGCTCTTGACGGTCTCCGCAATGCTGGCACCAAACATATGCTCTCTCTAGCCTTGTTAACGGCCGCGCACGTGCGCCACTTCCTCGGCCAGCCGGAGGAAGCCCGCCGCCTGCTGGACGAGGCAGAGCGCATTTCCCGCCGTGGGCCGATGCCGCTGCACCTCGCCGATGTCCACCTCCACCGCGCCCGCCTGTTCCGTGACCGCGCAGAACTCGCCCAAGCCGCCGCCCTCATCCACAAACACCACTACGGTCGCCGCTTCGCCGAACTCGCCGATGCCGAGGAGGCTGCGAAGGTTTGGTGACACTTGGCTCTGCTTTTTCTCTCCTTTCGATGGATTGTGCGCACCGATGGGGAGGATAAAGTCATCGTTTCTTTCATTGATGTCATCGTCCGACAGATTGGGATGGGTAGAGGGTAGTATTTTTGTGGAAAACAGGAGAATTTGAGTCGTTAAACTGCGTAATTTCTCAAAAAACCGACGTTAGTTCTTTTCTTCCGTGCGTAATTTGTCACCTTTCAGGGATATTTCATGAGTGAAGCACCGATTTCCATGACCTCCCTGGCGAGTGCGCTGGGCAATTCGACCCGCTGGCGGGCCTTGCAGGAACTTGCAGCGGGAGAGCCACTGATGACGGTGGAACTTTCCGAGAAGGTGAGCATGGGGCCGAACACGCTTTCCCGTCACATGAAGGTGCTGCTCGCCGCCGGAGTGGTGACACAGAACCGCGCGGGGCAGTATTCGATCCCGGCCGGGCGGCTGGTTTCCACGGAGGAGCGGGTGCTGGACTATGGGACGTGTCTGCTGCGGCTTGGCGCAGTAAAGAAGCCGTGAAGAAGTGGTGAATGATGGATCACTTCTCCAGAATTTCCCGCGCGAACGGATCTCCTTCTTCGGCGAGTTCCTTGAGATAGCCGAGCGAGAGAACGCGGATAGATTCCTCTGGGTGGTGCAGTCCGGCTTCGGCGACTTTGGGGGTGAGGAAGCGGGCGAGCATTAAAGTGGCTTCGTCCGCACTGGCCGTTGGGAGTTTGGCCAGGTATTCGCGCTCGGCCTTGGCTTCGAGGAAGGCGATGTCTTGTAAATCCTTGTCTCGACCAGTGGCTTGTTTGGTGACGAGCAGGTCGATCGCATCGGGAACCCGCGTGCAGTCATCGAGCTGAGTCGCCCGATTCCACACGTCGTCGAATTCCGAAATCTCCAGCTCGTTGGGATCGCGGAAGATGTCGAGAGGTTGGCTGGCACCCATCACCCGGACGACACCGTCCCGCTGGATCAGATCCGCCAACAGGGCTGGCGGGATTTCCGACCAAGTGCCAATGGCCACGAAGCGTAAGTCGCTATAGACCGATAAGGCATCAGTGACAGCCTTGGCCCAGTGGTCGCAGGAGTAGTCGGGATCGAGCCAAATGTCCGCATCATAGGTGGGTCGCGAATGCCCGTGGGAGATGACGGCTAGACCACCGAGCATGAGAACCCGGTGGCGTGTTGCCAGCTCTCGGGTTAGCTCTGCGGTGGCAACGGGATTCCCCATATTCTCATCGTCTCTTTGATTTGATCAGAAATCCAGAGGGCATCAGCGACGGAGCGCACACCTCCGGGGAGCCAGGGTTCCGAGTTGTCGGGGATTTGTTTTTTCCCCTTGGCGACATCGGCGTTGCCCTCGGGTTTGCCTTGGCGGCGACGCATGACGGCACGTGACTTCATCATGGAGTAAAGCCATTTCTGATGTTCGACGTTGGGCCGGTATTGTTTCATGAATACTTAGACTTCATAGCCTCTGAAATAGGCGATTGGCAATGCCGCATTCTCGGATGGGGCGAAACGAAAAACCCCGCCGACCTTGGAGGGCGGCGGGGTTAGAGAGGAATGCCGGCTGAAGCCAGCGCTCCGTTACTTGGCGGCGCGGAGCGCTTCTTCCTTGGCCTTGGCCTTGGCGATGACGTCATCGGAGACGTTGCGCGGGCATGGGGCGTAGTGGCTGAACTCCATCGAGAACTGGCCACGACCGGAGGTCATGGTGCGCAGGTCACCGATGTAGCCGAACATCGCGGAAAGCGGAGCCTCGGCCTTGATGCGGACACCACCGGGTGTCGGCTCCTGGCCCTGGATCATGCCCCGGCGACGGTTGAGGTCGCCGATGACGTCGCCGACCTTTTCCTCGGGGGCGAAGACATCGAGCTTCATCATCGGCTCAAGGATCTGCGGACCGGCCTTGACCATGGTCTGGCGATACGCGGCCTTGGCGGCGATTTCGAAGGCGATGTTGCTGGAGTCAACGGCGTGGAAACCACCTTCGTTGAGCGTGACCTTGAAGTCCAAGCAGGGGTAGCCAGCGAGCGGTCCTTTATCGACGGAGGTCTTGAAGCCTTTTTCGACGGCGGGGATGAACTCCTTCGGGATGCTGCCGCCGGTGACCTTCGATTCGAAGATGAAGCCGGTGCCGGGTTCGCCGGGATCGATGGTGTAGTCGATCTTCGCGAACTGACCGGAACCACCGGACTGCTTCTTGTGGGTGTAGCTGTCGTTGACGGGCTTGGTGATGGTTTCGCGGTAGGCGACCTGTGGGGCGCCGACAGTGACCTCGACCTTGTGGGTGCGCTTGAGGATGTCGATCTTGATGTCGAGGTGAAGCTCGCCCATGCCCTTGAGGATCATCTCGTTGGTTTCGTCGTCGGTCTCGACGCGGAACGAAGGATCTTCCTGGATCATCTTGCCGATGGCGTTGGCGAGCTTTTCAGCGTTGGCCTTGTCCTTCGGTGCGACGGCGATGGAAATGACGGGGTCCGGGAACACCATCGGCTCAAGCGTGGCCGGGTTCTTCTCGTCGCAGAGGGTGTGACCGGTCTGGACGTTCTTCAGTCCGACGATGGCGACGATGTCTCCTGCCTGGGCGGTGTCCACTTCGTTGCGGTCGTCGGCATGCATTTCAACCATGCGGCTGATGCGCTCGGTCTTGCCGGTGAAGGAATTCAGAACGGTGTCGCCCTTCTTGATGGTGCCCGAATAGATGCGGGTGAAGGTGAGCGCTCCGAACTTGTCGTCCATGATCTTGAACGCCAGGCCGCGGAAGGGAGCAGTCGGGTCGATGACGGCGAACTTGCCGGTTGGGGTGCCTTCGGCGTCCACTTCGGGGAGTGGCTTGACGTCGGTCGGGGAAGGAAGGTAATCGACGACGGCGTCGAGGACGAGTTGGAGACCCTTGTTTTTGAAACTAGATCCGCAGTAGGTCGGGAAGAACGCGAGATCGATGGTGCCCTTGCGGATGCACTTCTTGATCTGCTCAACAGTCGGCTCGGTGCCGTCGAGGTAGGCTTCCATGATGGCGTCGTCCTGTTCGACGGCGGTCTCGATCAGTTG
>JANOKL010000475.1:0-2301 GCA_031419215.1 Luteolibacter sp.
GGAGGAGCGTAAAGCCGGTGATCGGTGATCGGTGATCGGTGCCTTTTCTTCCTTGGAACTTGTCACTTGGCACTTGGAACTTTCTCCTCCCCCCGTGCGCTACACCGAACGTCTCCAGCAACGAATCACTGAAACCGGCTCCCGTCTCTGCGTCGGGCTCGATCCCCGTCCGGGCGATGGCGGTGCGAAGGAGGCTAGAAATTTCCTGCGCCGGGTGATCGAGGAAACCGCACCCTACGCCGCCGCCTTCAAGCCGAACATGGCCTACTTCGAGGCGATGGGGATCGCCGGGATCCAGGTGCTTGAGGACCTGCTTTCCGAAATGCCGGAAGAGGTGCCGGTGATCCTGGATGCGAAGCGCAGCGACATCGGCGAGACGCAGAAATATTACGCCCAAGGCTACTTCGGCCACTGGAAGGTCGCAGCGGTGACGTTGAACCCTTTCCTCGGCTACGACTCGATCGAGCCCTTTCTCGATTGGCCGGAAAAGGGGATCTACCTCCTTGCCGTGACCTCAAATGCCGGATCGGCGGATTTCCAGCGCCAGATGCTGGCGGATGGACGCTCGGTGTTCGAACTGGTGACCGCCCTCGGTGATCGCGCGAAGTCGGAAGACCGCGCCACGGATGTCGGCTACGTCGTCGGTCTGACAAATACCTCCGGCGTGCTCGAACGTATCCCGGATGCGCCCTTGCTGGTGCCCGGACTCGGCGCGCAGGGAGGGGATCTGGCCTCTCTGGCCGGGGCGGGGCGTTCCGCGCCGGATGTGATCAATGTTTCCCGGGGCATCCTGTATGCGGGGGACGAGCGGTCGTTTTCCGAGCGCGCGAAGGAGTGGTCGGACAAGATCGCGGTGGCCTACGCCGGGACTTGAAGCGAATGGATGAAATTTCCCGCTGAAATCGCAGCGCTCGCTGCTAGACTTCGGATCACTTGAGCGAAGACCTCCCTCCATCCAAGAAGCGCGCCGATTACGCCGGGCTGCTCCCCCACAAGGGCTGGCCGCAGCGCAACTACCGGTTCTTCCGGCATCGTCTGGTGCCGGGAATGTTCCGCCGCGCTGGGGGAGAGATGCTGCAACCGGTGCCGGAGCCACCCGCCGAGGGCGCGGTGCGAATCACGTGGATTGGGCACGCGTCGTTCTACCTTCAATTCGCCGGGCACTCGGTGATCGTCGATCCAAATTGGGCCGGCTGGCATGGTCCGGTGAAACGCCAGATCAAGCCCGGGCTGAAACTGGCTGACGTGCCTGAAGTCGATCTCGTGCTGGTGACCCACGCGCATTTCGACCACCTCCACAAACCAAGCCTCAAGATCCTCCAGGCCCGCGAAGGAATCGTGGTCCCGCGTGGCAGTGCTTCTCTTGTGAAACGCCTCGGCTTTCCCGCAGTCCATGAGATGAAGGTCTGGGACGAGCTCGCCTTTGATCAGCTTCAGGTGATCCACACGCCGAGCCATCATTGGGGCGCGCGTTTTCTCCATGACACCCATCGCGACTACGGTGGCTACCTCGTCAGCGCGGGCGGGAAGAGCGTCTTCCACTGCGGCGACAGCGCCTATTTTGACGGCTTCGAGGAAATAGGAAAGCGCCACTCCATCGACGTCGCACTGATGCCGATCGGTGCCTACGAAGCGCCCAGCGGTCGCGACGTCCACATGAATCCCGAAGAAGCTGTTAGAGCTTTCGCCGATCTCGGTGCGCAGGTCTTGATCCCGATGCACTACGGCACCTTTCCCCTCGGCAACGAACCGCTCGGCGAACCGGTCGAGCGACTGCTGGCCGAGGCGGATCGTCTTGGGATCAGCGAAAAGGTCCTGATCCCTGAAGCGGGAGTTGGGATCGAGTGGTGATTTCCTATCCCCATGCACGACCATCATCCGCGATACGATCGACCCGATATCGGAGTCCGCCGACCGGGCAGGGTCGTCCTGCCAGAGGAGAAGCGACCGGAGCGCCGGGGTGCAAAGAGGCTCAACCTGTTCATCGTCGCGATGCTGCTGATCGTCGGACTGACGGTGCTTTATTACTCAGTGAAGGAGTGGGGATTGAAATGATGGGGCCTGAATCCGGCTGACGGCTTTTGGAATGTAAATTCTCCGTTCCCCCCAAGTGTGGAGTTGCAGCGGTGACTGTGCCCGGTCAATTTCACCGGATGCGTGCCCTGAACTGCTCGACCTGCCACCGCCGTGATTTCCTCCGGACCGCCCTCGCCGGATCGGCGGTGCTGTTCAGATCGGAAGAGCACGCATCTTGCCTTTGAAGGCAAACATGCCGAGGCCCGCAAGGTGCGTGACAGCATG
>JANOKL010000476.1:0-19730 GCA_031419215.1 Luteolibacter sp.
GTCCGAGTCCCCCCCGCTGCTGAAGAAGCTGGTGGGCGGAAGCTGCATCTCGTCACCGACCACGATCACCTGCTGCGCCCTGTAAGCGGCTGGCACGGCATCCTCGACCGGGATCTGGCTCGCCTCATCGAAGATCACCACGTCGAACAATCCGGTATCGAGAGGGAGCGTGTCGGACACCGAGAGCGGGCTCATCAGCCAGATCGGTTTCAGATCGCGCACCACCCCGCCACTCTCTTCCGCGGCAAGATCACGGATGGACTTGTAGCGCATTGTCTTCCCGAACTCATGCTCAAGCTCGCGACGGCCCGCGCTGTAGGATTTCTTGAACAACTTCTGCTCGGGCGAAAGCACGGCCGCCGATTGATTCGCGGTCTGCACGTGTTCGACGAAACGCTTCCGCACCTGATGGCGGATCCAATCGGCATTGCGCTCAAGCCACTGACGATGTGCGCCGGCGAGGCGATCAAGCTTCTGCTGGAGCAGGTGGCTGTCAAAGCGCTGCAGCAGGCGATCCTCCCGATAAAGCGCTTCCAGTGTCTTGCGCGCGCAGGCCGCCTCCAATTCCCTGGTCGTGAACGGCAGCTCACGTACGGCGCGGCGAAACTTCTCCGGCGTAGCCGCCAGATCACGCAGGGCCGGCAGCAATTCGGGGATGACATCGGACTCCTCCCGGATCTCGCGGATCGCCCCTGCCAAGCTCTCAAGGCCATGGAATTCCGGATGGTCCACCAAGTCGGCGATTTCCCGACGCAGCGACTGGAACTGGGCCGCCAGTCCGGCGAGTGTGATCACGAGCTGGGTTCCCTCATCCGATTGCAGGAGCCGGGTACGCAATGCCACCACCGCCGGTGCTGCGTCAGCCGCCACCAGGTTCCGCAGGTCCTCACCGAATGCGGTCGGATCCTCCAGGGCGAATTCCTCAAGGCAGCGCGTGCGGATGGAGGACAACCCGGCCATCACCGCGTGCTCCGCTGAAAGATCCGCAAGCAGGCGTTCCCAGGTTGGGACGACGGCGTGCTTGCTGAAATCATAGCGCGCTTTTAGCACCTTCCTCAACCGCCACCACGCGGGATTGAGAAACCCGAAAACTCCTTGGACTTTCGGTGCGACCGCCAGGGCGTTGGCCGTGTCCTCTGCGGACAGCTTTTCAATCCAGTGGACCGTCTTCATCCGGGCGCTCTCCAAATCACGAACCTTTGCCTCGTGGTCGGCGCGAAGTCGCACCAACAAACCAGAACGCGCGCAGTGCGGATCGAGGAGATCAAGCAAGCCCTTCTCCGCGAGCGGCCGCAAGCGTGCGGCGAAATCGAGCAACTGACCGATCTCGGAAAGCGTGTCCCAATGCTCCTCCGCCAGCCCGGTTTCACGCAGGGCATCGCCGAGGTCATCAAGCTGCCGCTCGGCCCCGTCGAGCCGCGCCGCGAGTCCTTCCAACGGAGCCTCACTGGTGATGACGGGATCCCCGAGCCAGCGCAGTGGATGCTTCGCGAACAGCGGCACGGCCCCGAGGTCCCGCAGCACGCCGGCAAGGCGAACGACGGCATCGCCATGTTTCAACCAGTCCTCGTAATTCGGCAGCTTCTCCTGTTCCACCGCATCCAGGTCCGGGCATGCCCGGCCATCGAAGGTCCCGCGCAGTTCGATCAGGCGAACGATCAGCTCCCGAACAGGCAGACCTGCCATCGCCGGAGCGTCGACCATTTTCGAGGTGTAGCCCTCCAGCGCGGAGAGTTCCGATTCCAGCGTCCGCAGGGCTTCGCTGCGTTTCGCTCCGCTGGCATCCTCACCCACGCCCGCAAGCCACTGCTCGTAAGTCTGCTTCAGGTTCAGAATGAACTCCTTCTTGTCCGTCTGCGAGTCGTGGATCAGGCAGCAAAGCTCATCGAGCCCCTGCTGGCGAAGGCGATGAAACACCACGTCGATCGCTGCGCGCTTTTCGCACACGAACAGCACTCGCTTTCCACGTGCCGCATAATCGGCGATCAGGTTGGTGATGGTCTGCGATTTCCCGGTGCCCGGCGGCCCCTGAATGATGAGGCTGCCACCCTGCCTGGCCTTCGCGATCGCTCCGACCTGGGTGGCGTCCGCCGCGATGATAAGGTGCTGGTCCGATGGCGGGATGACTGCGGACGAGGCTTCCTCAATCGCCCGGGGTTCGAGGGAAAACACTCGGTCAAAGGCGGTGCTGGGCATATCCTCGTCGATGAGCTTCGCGTAGTCACGGACCAGCGTCATCTTGCGGTAGTTGAAATTCGCCAGGGTGAGCGAGCAGAGGTCGAACTCCCACGCATAAGGATTACCCTCCGCCTCCTCGATGAGGGTGAATCTCTTCCTCTCCGTGACTACCTCCTGCATCTCCGGGGAAACCAGGAATGGCGTGCGGGTCAGAGGCGGGGCTCCGGCGATCTCTCGAAGCGGCAGCGGCGAAGGCAGGATCAGCTTCTGGAACATCTGCAGGCCAAGCGGACGGAAGTCGGACCGGTCGTAGCTGTAATCCACGGCCGCCGCCTTTCTGGTCAACCGCGCCTGCTTCGCCATCCTCCGCTTGTACTGATCCAATCGCTGCCTTGCGCTCTCGTGAATGAGCTGGATCTTCGGCTTGTCCGTCAGCTCGAGGCTCACGCCTGGCTCGGTCGCGTGGATCGCAGCGCGGACCGTTTCATGGAAGGCCGTGACCGAGGTCTCGCGGAGATCGATGCTGTCCGGAAGATCAAGGTTGTAGAGCTGCTTGAGGTGATGGCGCAACGCCGGGTTGACCTCGAGTTCCGTGCCCTGGGGCTCCAGAACATACTGGTCCTTCACCCCCTTTCGCTTCAGCAGCTCCACGGGCAGCAACAGCAACGGCGAGTGGATGCGCTCGCGAGGGGCTTCCTTGAGATTGTTCCAGCGCAGAAAGGCGATCACCAGCCGCAGTTGTGAAAAGCCATACTCCGCGCGGCTGCGGCGGGCGTCGCTGATCAGCTTGTCAAGCTGGCCGCCGAGGTAGGGCGCGTCCTCAAAGCGCAGCCATTTCTGCAAGGCCAGCGAATGTCCGGCTCCGATCTCGGACGCCACCGTCTGATGCCAGTAAAGTAGTTGATCCGCTCGGATGTTCTTGTAGTCCAGCACCAGCGGCACACTGGAAGTGGTGAGATTGAGCGTGGACTGGGAGTTCTTGAAATAGAGCAGACGGTTGCGGCGCGAGACATCGAACAAGCGGTCCCTGAGGTGCGTCTGGATGATCCTGCGGCGGCCGCCCTTCGTTTCCGACTCAAGTCCGGGCAGGGTGTTGACATCCTCGTCCACCGGCTGATCGCGGTAGGTCTCCAGGGTGCGGATGAGCGTCGGCAGATCCTGGGAACGCCTGCCTCGATGAAGCTCCGTCATTTCCACGATCACGGCGGCCACCACCGGGTGCAGCCGCGAAGAGAGGGCGAAGAGATTCCCCCGCGAATCTACGAACTGCTCCAGCTCCGTCCGATCGGCGAAATCCAATCCGCACGCCAGGCTCGCCAGAAGCATGCCCAGTGAGAAGATGTCCGTGAGTTCATCGTGATGATCCACCGCGTGCTCCCAGCTCACGTGCCCTGGCATATAAACCGGCCGCGCGATTTCGTCGGAAGCAGCGGCCACATCGAGATTCGCGGTGCGCGTGGAAATGCCGTCCTCGGCCTCTCTACGAATTTCACCGATCACCTGCAGGCCCGCGCTGACCGGTGCCAGCAAGACGCGGATTTTCGCCTCCTGGTATTTCGGCGCAACACCTTCGCGCGACGTCAAGCCCAGCGTTCGTCCCTCCTGGATCACCACGGCGGAGAGCCCACGCAGCGGAGCGACCTTGTCTACCTCATGGATTGCTGCAACTTCCCGCATCAGCGGAAGCACGGCCGCAAGGACGTCATCCACGCCAAAGCCGCCGAGAGAAACACCTCCGTCCAGGTATGCGGAAAATGGGCTGTCACTCATGGCTTGGCAGGTTCAGCTGCCGCCAGTATCCCGGCGGCCTTTTCCTTCAGTTGCTTGAGATCCCGGGCCTTCAGCTTCAGTTCTTTCGTCGCAATTTTTTCGAAGTGGCTCAGGCATTCCAGCTCACGCGCCTGCCCGATCGCGGCAGCCACCGGCAGGTCCTCAAGATCAGGATCGACCGCACAGAAATCCAGCATGACATTGCAGAGGAACTCTCGTCGCGGCTTTGAAAGAGCCTCCAGTTCACCTGCCAATTCTGGATCCTCTCCGGAACGTGGCGCGAAGTCCGGAAAATAAAGCCGGGCGTGTGCCATTACGGCGTCACTTCGAAACCAGCGAGGAGCCAGATGATGCTGGATGAAGCGACGAGTGAGATTTGTCAGCCGGGCCTGCTGAATCAGATCGAGCGAGTCGAGCCCTTCATCCTCCTCGATCATTCTGGTAATCGAAGCTTCGAGCGATTCATCCTGCTCTGCCCACAGTCGTAAAGCACGGGCCCGCATGAAGGTTTCGGGATGGGTCAGTTGCTCGGTTCTAGGCTTCGATTTCGAAAAAATCTCGTCCGCCTGCGACAGATAGCTTTTTCCGCTGACCTGCGACAGTCCGGTCGACACCTTGACGAGGGCTGCCACTGCTGTCTCGATGTCATCAGTTGCCAGAAGAGCCCCTCGATCGGCAAACAGCTCCGTGGACAACGTCCACAATCGCGCGCTTTGCGAATGGCTCGCCTCCGCGTTCGGATGATCGGCCGCCTGGTGGAGGATTCGATCCGCGATGTAGAACGTGCCGTCTTCCGAATGCCACAATAGATAGTGGGCCAGTTCATGGCCGACAACCGCCCGGATCTCCTTCGCCGACAACAGTGTTAGAATTGGTCCGGAGAAAATCAGATGAGCCTCGCCCGGGAGGTAACAGATGGCCGCATTCAACCTTGAATCTCCCTGGGCCTGATAGGCGTGCACCTTGACTGAATCGAGGCCAAGCGCCTCCTTGGCTGCGTTGATTTCGACAAACAGCTCCGGGTGTGCTTCGGCGTCCATTCGGTAGGTGTCCCGCAGCAGCGAGAGCCTCACTGCCTCGGTGTCCCGAGCCTGCCTTTCGGAATCCGAAAACCAGTCCCATACCTCCCTTTCGTGATTTTTCAGCCAGTCCACCAGTTCGCGGTGTTGTGGCAGGGGCTCCAGCATCAGGTTCATCATTCATGGCGATTCAATCCATCCCCATGGAGATCGCAATCCTTAAGGCCCGATGTTCCCTTCGCTTCGAAAATCACCTCCCGACCGTCCATTGCCACTCGTCCCATGAGCTTGTCGAAGACTGGAATCGAACCCACTTCACCGAATGGCCACCCAGGAAACCAGTCCTCCATTCTGAAACATCCCAGAATGCGGGGATTTCGCGTAACCCGAAGTGCCAAAAGACTGAATGAACAAAAAAAGAAGCCCCGCAGTGCGGGGCTGTTCATTTCCACAACCTTTTCAGGTTCAAGATGGTGGGTAGAGATGGATTCGAACCATCGTAAGCTTACGCTAGCAGATTTACAGTCTGCCCCCTTTAGCCACTCGGGCATCTACCCTTCTTGTTGGAAGCCCGCTTGCGGCGGGGCCGGAGGTCTATGGATCGGCCTGGGGATTTGCAAGTGAAAAGCAGAGGAAAATCCCTCAACGCCCCATGCTTTCTAGGACCCCCTTGATTTCCGCCTCCGCGGTGGAGCGCCATTTGAGGCACAGCCGGGCGTCCTCACGGTTGAAGGTCGAGAACTGCTCTGGCTGGAAGGAGCCGGACTGACGCAGCGCTGCGGAAAGGATGGTCTGGTAGTAGCTGGCATAGCGTTTGAGAAGATCCCGATCGGAAACCTTCATCTTGCTCGATGCCAGTGCGGTGTTCATTTCGACCAGGGATTTGACCGCCGCCATGTCCTGGTTTTCCGTGAGGATCTTGAGCACGGTGTAGCCGCCTCCGAAGCTTGAGCTGGTTCGTAGGCCGTTGGTCTGGGCCCTAAGCTGGGATAGGGCATAGAGGAGCCGGGTCACGCGATTCAGATCATTGATCGCCTTCGATTCTCCAAGAAAACCGGAAAGTGTTCCGGCCTGCCACTTGATCTCCCCGTCAACGCGACAGGCGAAGCGGCGGACCGCTCCGAAGCGGGTGCCTTCCGCCCAGACGTCAGTCCTCGCGGCCATGCCACGGGTGACCACGCCCATGACCCTCCCATCGGCGCTTCCAAAGACCGGACCTCCGCTGTTTCCCTGAATGATGGAGGCATCAACCTCAAACTCGCTGGTGCCGACTCCGGTGACCGAGCCAGAGAGCACGGTCAGCACATCCCCGCCGCCACTGTTGCCAATGGCGAACAGTGGTTTGCCCAGGGCGATTGCCCCTGGGGCGCAGATCGAGACGGTCGCTGGAACGTCCTCGTTGACACCAAGCCTGACGAGATCCTTGCCATCGGCCGCTTCGAAGCTGCCGAATTTCGTAAAGACCCGACCGGAGGTGGACTTGATCTCCAGCTTGGTGTTGCCATTGAGGACATGGGCGGCGGTGTAAAGGTAGGTCAGGCCGTCATGGTTAACGAAAAATCCGGTTCCCACGGAAAGATCTCCCTTGATCAATACCACCGCCGACATCTGGCGCCTTCCGATTTCATCGAGTTCTGACTGGGAAAGGTTCTGCGGAGACGATGCCGCCGGAGCTGATGGCATTGATGCGGCCTGAGCAGGGTTCACTGTCGCTTTAGGGAGGCCAAGCCCTGGAGTGACCGAGGCCTGAACTGTGGCAGGCAAAAGTACCGGGACCGGGATCATGCTGAATCGCCGGACCCAGTCTTTCGGGCATCCTTCGAGGCTCAGCGTGGCGGTTCCGTCCTGATGCTGGATGGAAACCGAGTGATCTGTGATCGCGCGGATCCTCACATTGGCGTAGGAGCGTCCGTCCGGCAGCTTTAGAGCGGCAATGGTCTCCCCAACGCCCTTCTGCCGCTCACGCTGAACGGATTTTTTCCGTAGGTCCTCAACTTGAAGACGGAGCTCCCGCGCTTCTTTTTCCGCCGCTTCCGAGCGGGACCGGAGCTCGTCGATCTGCCTGAGTCCGGACTTGAGCGCCCGGTTCTCCTCTTTCAAGCCCTCCAACTCCCCGGATTTCAGCTTGGTTTCATCCTCATGCCTCTTTTCGAGATCCGCCAGATCTCCCTTCAGGCGGGCGATCTCGGCCTTGGAGATAGGGTCGGACTTGTTGCAGGAAATGAGACCGGTCACGCACCCAAGTAGAACCGGGAGCCACCTTATTGCCTTTATCCACTGCATGATGACACGTATATCCGACACACCGGGCGGTCGACTCAAGCTGATTCGGCCTTGTCGTTGGCACGCGGGCTGTTTACCCCTGCCCTGTCATGCCAGTTGCCACTCCCGCCCAATACCGGGCCATGCTCGATGCCGCCCAGAAAGGCGGCTACGCCTATCCCGCGATCAACGTCACCTCAATCACCACGATCAACGGTGCCTTGCGCGCCTTCGGCGAATCCAAGTCCGACGGCATCATCCAGGTCTCCACTGGCGGTGGGGAGTTCGCCGCAGGCACCTCCGTGAAGGACGCCGCCTTCGGTGCCATCGTGCTGGCCGAGGCCTGCCATCGCCTTGCCGAGAAATACGACATCCTCGTCGCCCTCCACACCGACCACTGCCACCCCGCCAAGGTCGACGGTTTCCTCAAGCCCCTCCTCCAGGCCTCCCGCGAGCGCATCGCTGCCGGAAAGGGCCCGCTGTTCCAGAGCCACATGTTCGATGGCTCGGTCGTGCCGCTTGCCGAGAACCTCGAAATCTCGAAGTCCCTCCTCAAGGAATGCGCCGAGCTCGACATCATCCTTGAAGTCGAAGCCGGCTGCGTCGGTGGCGAAGAGGACGGTCACGACACCTCCGGCCTCCCTGCCGACAAGCTCTATACCACCCCTGAGGACATGGTCGAAGTCTACGAAGCACTCCAACCGATCGGCCGCTTCCTCTTCGCCGCCACCTTCGGAAACGTCCACGGCTCCTACAAGCCCGGCGCCGTGAAGCTGAAGCCGACGATTCTTCGCGATGGCCAGAAGGCCGTCATGGACAAGCACGGCCCGGCCGCCGAGATGGACCTCGTTTTCCATGGTGGCTCCGGCACGTCCGAGAGTGATCTCCGCGAGACCCTCGACTACGGCGTGGTGAAGATGAACATCGACACCGACACCCAGTACGCCTTCACCCGCCCAATCGTCGCCCACATGTGCCAGAACATCGAAGGCGTGCTCAAGATCGATGGCGAAGTCGGCGACAAGAAATCCTACGACCCGCGTTCCTACCTCAAGAAGGCCGAGATGGGTCTTTGCGCACGCATGAAGGAAGCCTGCGACGACCTGCTTTCGAGCGGCAAGACGATCTTCGGCACCGTCTGACCGCTGACAAGTTCGTCACATAAGGCACGGGGATTTCCTCCGTGCCTTTTTTTGTGTGTCTGTCACAAACACGCCACATGGCCGATCCGAAGACCAAGCAGGAACATCCCCTCGCCAATATTTTCATCAATGTGCTGATCCCGGTGCTGGTCCTCAGCTATCTCAGCAAGGACCCGGCGGTGCAGGAGCATCTTGGAAAGGCCGTGAAGCCCTGGCACCTCGGGCCAATGAAGGCGCTGATCCTCGCGCTGGTGCTGCCGCTCGGCTACGGGATCTGGTTTTTCGTCAAAACACGGAAGGCCAATTTCTTCTCCGCCATCGGACTGATCTCGGTGCTGCTCACCGGCGGACTCACCCTCTATCTCTGGAACAAGGACGGCACGGTAAAACCCGGCGCGGGCATGCTTTACGGATTGAAGGAAGCCTCGATCCCCCTCGTGCTCGGCATCGCCATCGTCCTCTCCGCCCGCACGCCGAACTCGCTGCTTCGCACCTTCCTCTACAACGACACGATTTTCGACATCCCGAAGATCGAAAAACGAATCGAAGAGAACTCCTTGCAGACCGGCTACCAATCGCTGCTTTTCAAATCCACCTGCCTCTTCGCCACCTCGTTCCTCATCAGCGCGATCATCAACCTCGGACTCTCCTGGTTCCTCTTCCGCTCCTTTGACCACAATGCTCCCGACGCCCTCGAAGTTTACAACGGCATTATCGCGAAGATCACCGGCTGGGGTGTCGCCGTGGTCATGGTGCCGATCATCGGCTTCCTGTTCTTCACCCTGCAACGCCTCGTCGCCGGACTGAAGCAACTCACCGGACTGAGCGATGAGGAGATCATGTTGCCGCGGTGACAGAACCGAACATCGAACATTCAACGTCCAACATTGAACATCGAAGTGGGCAGGCACTTCGTTTTGATTTTCGAACTTTCTTGCCCCGTTGGAACTTGGCCCTTGGAAGTTGGAACTTAAAAAAGCCCGCGACCTTCACGGCGGCGGGCTTTTGAAAATCGGAAATGAACTCCGGCTCGATCAGTCGATCAGATTGTCGATACGCTGGGCGAGTTCGACGTCGAGCTCGGTGATGCCGCCAGCATCGTCGGTGGTCAGCTTCAGCGAGACCTTGGTGTAGCGAATCGTGATGTCCGGGTGATGCTGCGCTTCCTCGGCGCTCTCGGCGAGGTCGTTCACAAAATCAATCGCGTCCATGAATTCCTCGAATTCAACGGTGCGGGTGATGACATTTTTCTCAAGCTCCCACTCGGGGCACTTCTTGAGAGCGGAGGTAAGGTCGTCGTCTTCGAGCAGGTCTGACATCAGGGAATCTAGGGAGTTCGGCGCGACATTGCTGCGCCCGCTTCGATCTTGGCAAGCCCCTTTCAGACATCGTGCAAATTCCTTCACCACACGTTGCAAGACGACCCCTTCCCCATTAGTCTGGTCCCATGAAAATTCTCCTCGCAATGATCGCGCCCCTGCTCGTCGCCGTTTCATGCGCCCCTTCCACGCCGAAGGCCCGCATCGAGGACAATCCCGGCCGTTTCCTCCGTCTGACCGAGCGTGAAAAGGACCTCGTCCAGCGCGGCCAGATTGATCGGGGCATGTCGATGGAAGGCGTGCAACTGGCCTGGGGGAATCCAAGTCGCCGCTACGATGGATCGCGCGCTGGAAAAGCCACCCAGCGCTGGGTCTACTCAAGCTCGACCCCTGTTTACACCACCACCTTCGTTTCCGGCTTCGGCTGGGGCGGATACGGTCGCTATGGTTATCGCGGCTACGGCGTCGGCCTTGCTCCGCGGTTCGACTACATCCCCGAGGACCGCGCCAGCGTATTGTTCGTCAACAGTCGGGTGGAGAGCTGGGAGCGGAAACATTGATCCCGGCCTGCGCCTGCTGCTTGCAATCTCCCATTCGCTTGCGCAAGACTGCCGACGACATCCAATCACACCATGAAACTTCTCCGCATTCTCAGCACGGTCGGGCTCGCCACGGCGGCGCTCGCACTCTCTTCCTGCAATCTGCCGATCGGCTCCGGCCTCGGCACTTACCAGGCCTATGATCGCCCCGCCAAGCTTCCATCAAACCCCTCGGCCGTCCGGGTCAAGGTCTCGCTCAGCAAGCAGCGCGTCTATGTCATGGAAGGCAGCAACGCCCTGCTGGTCATGCCCGTCTCGGTCGGCGCTCCCGGCACCTCCACTCCTGCCGGCAGCTTCAGGATCTTCAACAAGGAAGCCAAGCACCGCGCCAACACCCACGGCTACGCCTACAGCGGCAACCAGGTGAAAAAGACCATGCTCGCCAAGAAGCCCTCAGGCTGGGCCTTCAAGGGCACGCCGATGCCCTACTGGTGCGAGTTCAAGCCGAATTACGGTTTCCACACCGGCTGGATCAAGCATCACCCCTGCACCCACGGCTGCATCCGCATGCATGAAAACCTCGCTCCGAAGTTCTTCAAGCTCGTGAAGGTCGGCACCCCGGTGAGCATTTCCTACTCGCAGCCTGAAGACTCCACCCTCGGAAATATTCCGCTGCCACCTGACTCCGGTCCGCTTCCGGACTACGCAGGCACGATGTACACCGGCGACGGTTACTTCACCCGCCACAAGACCCCGACCTTCGAGTAAGTCTTTACCGGCCCAGGACTTTTTCCAAACGCGACCTTCCATCCGGGAGGTCGCGTTTTTCATGAACGGAGGAACAATGCGTTTAATTTCCCATCACTCGCGAGGAACTCCTGCAGGCAAATCACCGGAAGGATCCGCATGCTCGACAACAGCCCAAAAATGGCGTGTCGGCGTGTGAAGGTAAAGCCTCCATACATTGTGCTTCGTGGCCCCTTGCAACCACAACAACTCTTCAGGCGCGGGTAGGGGCGGCGCACTTTTAAGGGAACGGAATACAAGCTGATCATTGTGGACTTCCCTTGATGGAGGGCCCTTTTGCCACGCGTGCTCAGCAAGAAAGTAAGCCATCGAATCCACCTTCAGCACCACGAACGAATACTGTCCAAAGTCACAGTCATAGTGCTCAGAGGATTCACGAGGCCATGGAACATTGATGCCTGTTACGCTCTCAATGTAGCCCACTCCTTTGCCTCTGATCCAAAGAATCGCCACCAGAACGACGAGCAGGATGAATAACACACCAAACGCCTTTCGCTTCTTCATTTCAGATTGGTTGATTGATTCGGCAATCCTTTATCGAGCCCCATCTCTCTTTCAAAATCCGCCTTCCATCAGAGTGGCCATGAACATCCAAGCCCAAGAGATGCATCATTCCTCCTCCAACGTCTCTCCTCTGGACTTCAGCCATTCGCGGAATCGCTCGTGGCGCTCCTTGGAAGGCAGCGATTCCAATTCGGGATTCTGCGAGAGGAATTGCTTGTACTGCTTGTGCTGCGCCGCGTTTTCCTTCCGAAGGTTCGCAAGATCTCCGGCGGTGACGAGATCGATGTAACGTGCCATCTGCTTTGCGATCCTTTCGTGGGCCCTCATGGCCCGCCAGCCGATGACCATCCAGAAGAGCGTGGTGAGGATGCCGAAGGTGATTGCCAGTTCTGTCATGGGATTGAGTTGTGATGAATGGTCCTGTGGCTATCGGGTGGCGACAGAAATGTCACCACTCCTGATTCACGGCTCCTCCATCTCGCTTTCGAAGTCCGCCTTCCGGCCGGTTTGGCGTCCGACCAAAAAGAGAATGGTGGCACCGATGGAAAGGCCGAAAAAGACGATGACCCAGAAGCCGTGCTGGACGAAGTGCGGGATGTCCACATTCATGCCGAAGAGGCCACCGAGGGCGACGAGCGGCAGGAAAAATCCAGCGAGAAGATTGAGCCGGAACGCGATCCGGTTCAGGCGGGCGGAGGCGAGTGCCTGCTCCTCGGAGCGCTCGGCTTGCCAGAATTCCAGCGTGATCCGGGCATCGGCATAAAGCAACTCGGCCGCGCGCTCGGTCTCTCTCGCCCGGTCGCGCAGGGCACGGATGGCGCGGTCATCGTGATCAATGAGGAGGACATGCTCCAGAGCCCCGACAAGGTTCCGTGAGGAACGTGCAAGTGGACCCGCATGGCGGAGAATCGCAAAAACCTCGGAGGCGGTGTCCGCTTCATCAATGACTTCCTCATGGACGTCGATTGCCTTGGCATAACGATCGAGGAGGGCTTCGAGGGCGACGAGGCCGGTTGTCCCGGCAGGCCCGATCCAGCGGCCATCACGGCGTTTCCAGAAAAACAGTGCCTCGCGCTCCGGAACCGAAGGGCGCGGAACCTCATGAGCGACAAGCAGCAGCTCGCCATCGCCCTCAATGCAGCGCTGGTGGCCGGGGCGACTGCTCAGTTGATCGGACAATTCCGGCTCAATGGTGAGGTGCGAGGGCAGAAACGAGGTTTCCGGGAGCATGATGGAGGGATCATGCCGGAAGGGTGCTCCTGGAAAAGCCGAAAGACCCGCCACCGGATTCGAATTGCCCTCGCCCACTCCCTCGACCATAACGCGCCCGCACTTTTCTAGTTACCATGACCACGAAACCAACGCTCCTCGTTCTCGCAGCAGGCATGGGCAGCCGATACGGCGGCCTCAAGCAAATGGACCCGATGGGACCCAATGGCGAAACGGTGCTCGACTACTCGGTCTACGACGCGATTCGTGCGGGGTTCGGTCAGGTGGTGTTCATCATCCGCGAGGATTTCGCCGAGGCTTTCAAGGACTCGGTCGGCGGTCGTTTCGCAGGAAAGATCGAGGTCAATTATGTGTTCCAGAAGCTGGAAGACGTGCCAGAGGGCTTCACCATTCCCGAAGGCCGGGTGAAACCCTGGGGCACCGCCCACGCCGTCCGCGCCGCCCGCCATGCCATCACCGGCCCCTTCGCGGTGATCAATGCCGACGATTTCTACGGGCACGATGCCTACGTCTGTGCGGCGCAGTTTTTCAAGGGGCTCCCAGAGGGCGATCTAAACTCCAGCGCGATGGTCGGCTATCCGCTTGAAAACACCCTCTCCGACCACGGCCACGTCAATCGCGGCGTGTGCCAGACCGATGCCGAGGGCCACCTCAGCAACGTCGAAGAGTATCTGGACATCGAGCGTGAATCCGACGGCATCGTCCGCGGCAATGCCCTCGACGGTACCCGCCGTGAAGTCACGGAAGGCACTCCGGTCTCCATGAACTTCTGGGCATTTGGACCCGCGTTCTTCGGCCAGCTTGAAGAGGCATTCACCCGCTTTCTTTCCGAATCCGGCAGTGAGTTGAAGTCCGAGTGCTACATCCCGACCGTCGTCGACCACCTCATCCACGGCGGCCATACCCAATGCGCCGTTCTCAAGACCAACAGCCCCTGGTTCGGCGTGACCTACCCGGACGACAAACCGTTTGTGGTCACTTCCATCCGTAAGCTGATTGACGCCGGCGAATATCCCGAGAAACTCTCCTGAGTTCTTTTTGTCCTTCGTTCATCTGTTTACCTCCATGGCTACCGTTTCCGTCGCCCAGACCCTTCGTGAAGTTTCCGCCCTTTTTGACATGCGTGCCGATTTCGTGCACGGCTATGTCTACGGCTCCGGTCACATCAACGACACCTACTGCGCCCACTACGATCAGGCCGGAATCCGGCTTCGTTACATCCATCAGCGGATCAATACGAACGTCTTCAAGACGCCGATCGAGCTGATGGAAAACGTCGACCGGGTGACCAAGCACTCGCTCGAGCGGTTGCTGGCCGAAGGAAATCCCGAAGCCCGCCGCCGCACGTTGACCTGCGTGCCCTCAGTCGAAGGAAAGCCCTACGCGATCGACTCCGCCGGCAATGTCTGGCGCACCTATCCCTTCATCGAGCGTGCCCGCGGTTACGATGAGCTCGAGACCAACGAACAGGCCTTCCAAGCCGCGCAGGCTTTCGGGAATTTCCAAAAACTGGCCGCCGATCTTGGCGGCGAACGCCTTCACGAGACGATCCCGAATTTCCACAATACGCCGAAGCGCCTCGAAGCCCTCCAGGCCGCCATCGAGGCCGATTCCTCGAATCACGCCGCTGAAGTGAAGAAGGAGATCGAGTTCGCCCGCGCCCGCGCCGCCGACTGCGCGCGCATCACCGGCCTCATCGCATCCGGTGAAATCCCCGAGCGCGTCACCCACAACGACACCAAGCTCAACAACGTCCTACTAGACGATGTCACGGCGGAGGGCGTTTGCGTGATCGACCTCGACACCACCATGCCGGGCTCCGCCTTGTATGACTTCGGCGACATGGTCCGCACCGCCACGCCGACCACTCGCGAGGACGACGTCGATCTTGAGAAACTCGACATCCGTCTCGATCGCTTCGAGTGCCTCGTCCAAGGCTACCTCGGCGCAGCGAAGTCCTTCCTCAACGAAGCCGAGGTCGCCAACCTCGCCTTCTCCGGCAAGCTCCTCACCCTGGAATGCGGCATCCGTTTCCTGACCGACTACCTCCAAGGAGACGTCTATTTCAAAATCAAGCGCCCCGGCCACAACATCGAGCGCTGCCGCAACCAGTTCGCCTTCGTCGCCGCCATCGAGCGGAAGCTTTCCGACATGGAGAAGATTGTGAATGGTAATTTGTGAATTGTGAATGGTGAGAATCCACAGACCTTGTGAGCGAAGAAGGCACATCGAAACGGCAGCCTGATTATGCAGCCTCCTTCAGAGACCTGCGGGTTTACCAAGCATCACTTGAACTCTCACTTGCCATTTTCGAAGCCTCCAAATCTTTTCCGAAGGAAGAGCGGTTCTCACTGACTGACCAGATCCGAAGATCATCCCGAGCAGTGGCAGCGAACCTCACGGAAGCTTGGGCAAAGCGACGTTATCCAGCGGCATTCATTTCAAAGCTCAGCGACTCACTCGGTGAGGTTTTCGAAACCCAATCCTGGCTCGATCAAGCACGACAAGCCGGATACCTCGACGATTCCACCCATCAATCTCTCGATTCAAAGTGTGCTCACATCGGCTCAATGCTGCGCACCATGGAGAACAAAGCCGATTCCTTCTGCGGTCCCCGCTCCTGACCACCATTCACAATTTACCACTCACCATTTACTTCCATGCGCATTCTCATCACGGGTGGATCGGGATTCATCGGCTCCCACATCGTCGAGCACTATCAGGACAAGGCGGAGGAGATCCGGGTGCTGGACAATCTCCGCACCGGCTACCGGCACAATCTTGAGGGCCTGAAACACACCTTCATCGAGGGCTCGATCACGGATCGCGAGCTGGTGAAGAAGGCCGTCGAGGGCGTGGATTACATCTTCCACCTCGCGGCGCTGGTCAGTGTTCCTGAGTCGATGGCGAAGCCCGGCGAGTGCGTGGACATCAATGTCCATGGCTTGCTCAACGTTCTCGAGGAAGCCTCGGCCGCCGGCGTGAAGAAGCTCGTCTTCGCCTCGTCCGCCGCGATCTACGGCGACAACCCGACGGTGCCGAAGCTGGAAACCATGATCCCGGAGCCGAAGAGCCCGTATGCGATCACCAAGCTCGACGGCGAATACTACCTCGGCATGTTCCAGCGCGAAGGCCGACTGGAAACCGCCGCAATCCGCTTCTTCAACGTCTTCGGACCACGCCAGGATCCCAAGGGGGCCTATGCCGCCGCCGTGCCGATCTTCATCGAGAAGGCCGTGAAGAACGAGGACATCACGGTCTTCGGCGATGGGGGGCAGACGCGTGATTTCATCTACGTGAAGGACATCGTCGGCGCGCTTTCCTTCGCCGTGGAGACTCCGGGCGTGGTGGGTGTCTTCAATGCCGGCTACGGCGGTCAGATCACCATCAACGATCTCGCCAACGGACTCATCCAGGCAGCGGACTCCAGTTCGAAAGTGCTTCATGCACCCGAGCGTGCCGGAGATGTTAGAAACTCACGTGCCAGCTCCGAGAAGCTGCGTGCTGCTGGCTGGGCTCCGAAGCACACCCTGGAAGAAGGACTCGGCATGACGCTGGAGTTCTTCCGTCACAAATTGAAGTAGGTAGCCAACGCGTCATCCATACTTCTCGTCAGCCGGAAAATTCCTGCCACCCTGAGCGGCATGTGGATGCGGTCTTGTCTTCTCGCCCTGCCGGTCGTTTCCTTCGCGGCGGCCCCGACCGATGCCGAGCTGCTGAAGTTCGTGAAGGATCGCGCCTCATCGCTGGAGCGCGTGACATCAGAGACGTCGAGCTATGAGCCGCCCGAGCTCCCTTGCAGCGTCGGCCCGATCAAGCCTGCTAGCCCCCACGGCTTCGCCATACGCGTTTTTGCAAACGAATCCGCCGTACTCCCGCTTTTCGATCCTTGGGGAAAATTCCCGGAGGGAAGCCTGCTGGTGAAGGAGAAGCTCAACTCCGACCACAAGTCTGAACTCTTCACCTGCATGTGGAAACGGGAGTCCGGCTTCTTCCCGGAAGCGAACGACTGGGAATTTTTCGAGGTTGATGCCGCAGCTTCCAAAATTGTCGCGCGCGGCAAGATCGCGAGTTGTGCCTCCTGCCATGAGGATTTCAAAAAGGGCGACCACGTTTCCAAGAAATACATCCTGCCCGCCCAGCTCACTGGCGGTCGCATCGTCCTGCACTCCAGCCAGGCAAAGGTCACAGGCGAGAAGCTCCGCTATGAGCCGGAGGAAAAGAAGAACACCCTCGGCTACTGGACGAACCCAGCCGATTGGGCGTCATGGGCGTTTGAGGTGAGCCGTCCCGGCACCTATGACATTCATGTCTGGCAGGGCTGTGGAAAAGGCAGCGGCGGCAGCGAGGTGGCGGTCACCACGGCTGACCAGACCGCGACCTTCACCGTCGAAGACACCGGGCATTTTCAAAATTTCAAGGAGCGCGTCATCGGTCGCGTCACCTTCAAAGCTGCCAGTCCACAAACTCTCGAAGTTCGTCCCCGCACCAAGAAAGGTGGAGCCGTGATGGACCTGCGGCAGGTGATTCTGATGCCCGTGGCCGCGAGTCCGGAAAATCCGGAGAAGTAGAGATCGGATTTTCAAGAGATCCTTCCAAACAAAAAACGCCTTGGGTTTCCCCAAGGCGTTTTTGCAAATCGGATGTCCGATGAAGATCAGCGCGAGTAAAGCTCGACGATGAGCTGCTCGTTGACCTGCGGGTCGATGTCGGAGCGTTCTGGAACGCGGGCGACGACGCCTTCAAGCTTGTCGCGATCAACAGTAAGCCAATCGACAAGCGGCACCGACTGGGTCAGGTCCATCATGCGGAGGGCGAACTGCTGGGAGGAAGGCTTGGCGCCGACCTTGATCACGTCGCCCGGCTTCACCTGGAAGGAGGCGATGTCCACCGTGCGGCCGTTCACAAGGACGTGGCCGTGGTTGACGAGCTGGCGTGCGGCCTGACGGGTGTTGCCGTAGCCGAGGCGATAGCAAACGTTGTCGAGGCGGAGTTCCAGGATCTGGAGAAGAATGGTGCCGGTCACACCACGACGGCGGGCGGCTTCTTCATAGTACTTGCGGAACTGGCTTTCGAGGACGCCGTATTGGAAACGGAGCTTCTGCTTCTCGCCAAGGGCGACAGAATATTCGCTCTTCTTCTTGCGACCTGCGCGGATGCCATGCTGGCCCGGCGGGAAGTTGCGGCGCTCGAGGGATTTGGAAGGACCAAAGAGAGCCACGCCGAAGCGGCGGCTGATCTTGGTGCGGGGACCGGTGTAACGTGCCATGATCGTTTAAAAGTTGGAGATGATTACACGCGGCGAGCCTTCTTGGGGCGGCAACCGTTGTGCGGGATCGGGGTGACATCCTTGATCGCGCTGATTTCAAGGCCGAGGCCCTGAACCGCACGGACGGCAGCCTCACGACCGGAGCCGGGGCCTTTGACGCGGACTTCGACTTCCTTCAAGCCGTGGCCCATCGCCTGACGACATGCGTCCTGCGAAACCACCTGCGCGGCGTAGGCCGTGCTCTTGCGGGAACCCTTGAAGCCCATCTTGCCGGCGCTCGACCAACCGATCGAGTTGCCATTCGCGTCGGTGACGCTGACAAGGGTGTTGTTGAAGGTGGCGGTCACGTGAACAATCCCGCGGGTAATGTTCTTCGAGCCCTTCGCCTTGTGGATCTTGATTTCCTCTTCTCCACCGGCGATTTCGGCAAAGATGTCGCGCTTCTGGTCCTTCTTGGGACCTTCAGCGGGCACTTCCGGAGCGGCGGCGGCGGCAGGGGCCGCAACAGCAGCAGGAGCCGGAGCTGCTGCAACAGCAGGAGCGGGAGTTTCGATGGGGGCTTCAGTTTCCTGAGCCGTGATTTCTTCGTCAGCCATGTTCGTAAGGTGCTACTGGTTACTTCTTGACGCCCACCGTCTTCTTCTTGCCCTTGCGTGTGCGGGCGTTGGTGCGGGTGCGCTGGCCACGAACGGGCAGGCCACGCTTGTGACGGATGCCGCGGTAGCAGTTGATGGAGGTGAGGCGCTTGAGCTGCGACTGCTTTTCACGGCGAAGGTCACCCTCGATGAGGACGCCCTCGGCCTGGATCACCTGGGCGATCTTGACGAGCTGCTCTTCGGTCAGCTGACCGGTGCGGATGTTGGGGTCGATGCCTGCGTGATCGAGGATCTTCGCTGCGGTCGAGGTCCCGATACCAAACATGTAAGGAAGCGACGCTTCGATGCGCTTCTCGTTTGGGATTTCGATGCCTAGGATGCGTGCCATGTGTGCGGTATTTTTCGCGTGTACCCGCTAGTCCGGAATTGTCCGAATTCGCCGCGGGGCGGGTGGTTTAGCAGACCGCCCCCCACTGGCAAGTGGTAAATCGCAAAAATTCGCTACAAATCGCGGAGGGATCGAACCTCGGAGATTCCTCTCTGGAAAAGGGCTTTCGCCACTTCCAGGCAATCGACGAGCCTGATCATTATTCTCCCGATCCCGTCTCGACAAAACAAGGAGGCTCCCTAGCGTCGCTACGGTTTCGCAATTGTATCCCATGGAATCCCCGATCGACCCCGCCTATCAGCTACCGCCCGACGATGTTGCCGCCATCGACGAACTTGGAAAAACCTACCAGGCGTTCCGCGAGGAGCTTGGAAAAGTGATCGTCGGCCAGGAGCAGGTCATCGAGTTGCTGGCCATCTCGCTCTTCGCCAAAGGCCACGCCCTTTTGATGGGAGTTCCAGGCCTGGCGAAGACCTTGCTGGTCTCCTCCGTTGCGAGAACCTTTGACCTTTCCTTCAACCGCATCCAGTTCACGCCCGACCTGATGCCGGCCGACATCACCGGCACCGACATCATCCAGGAGTCCGGAGTCGGCGGAAAACGCGAGTTCGAGTTCATCAAGGGACCGGTGTTCGCCAATATCGTTCTCGCTGACGAAATCAACCGCGCCCCGGCCAAGACCCAGTCCGCCATGCTTGAGGCGATGC
>JANOKL010000477.1:0-4440 GCA_031419215.1 Luteolibacter sp.
CACCTGGTTTGAGATCCGTCATCTTCCCTTCCATTCACCATTCACCATTCACGATTCACCACTCACGCTTCTCCCCCCACCCCGCCCGGCTTCAGCCAGTACAGAACCGCCATCCGGACGGCGATGCCGTTTTCGACCTGGTCGTTGATGAGGGCGCGCTCGTAGTCCATGACGGCGTCGCAGAGCTCCACGCCGCGGTTCACGGGGCCGGGGTGCATGAGGTAGAGGCCCTTGTCGGAAATGGCTTTCAGGCGCTCATCGGTGACTCCGTAAAGACGATGGTATTCGCGGAGGCTGGGGAAATACTGGACCTCCTGACGCTCCATCTGGACGCGGAGAAGGTAGACGATGTCCGGCGACCAGACCATGGCTTCGTCGTAGTTGGTGAAGCGCTGGATGTTTTCCGGACCGGTCTTCGGAACGAGCGAGCCAGGTCCGAGGTAAGCGACTTCCAAGCCGAGCTTTTTCAGGATCGTGCTGGTGGATCGGGCGACGCGGCTGTGGAGGATGTCGCCGACAATGAGGACGCGCTTGCCGGTGGGATCGGGGAACTTTTCCTTGATCGTGAAGGCATCGAGCAGGGCCTGCGTCGGGTGGGCGTGGGCGCCGTCGCCGGCGTTGATCACGCTGGCGCGAGTCATCTTCGCGATGGTTCCCGGTAGCCCGGAGCGACCGTGGCGGACGATGATGTAGTCGGTCCGCATCGCCTGAAGGGTCTCGACGGTCTCTCTAACAGACTCGCCTTTCACGATCGAGGAATGCGGCACGTCGAAATTCGTGACGTCGGCGGAGAGGCGTTTGGCCGCGACTTCAAACGACGAGTGGGTGCGGGTGCTCGGCTCGTAGAAGAGCATGAGGACCGACTTGCCCTTGAGCGCCGGGACCTTTTTCACCGAGCGGGTGAAGAGTTCCTTGAAGGGCACGGCCTGATCGAGGAGGTGGTCGATTTCCTCCCGTTCCAGTCCGGCGATGTCGAGCAGGTCCTTACGAGGCATTGGTCGGGTTGAAGTTGTTGAAGTGATGGAAGACGGTGAAGACGATGACGACCAGGGCGATCATGGCAATGAAGCCGGCGTGGTGGCGGGAGCGCACTTTTTTCAAGGCGATGAAGAGCGCGACGAGCAGTCCACCGATCGAGCCGCTGAGGGCATAGACCTCGGGCTTGATCCGGGCGTAGTCCTCGACCGCGAAGAAGCCGGTGGCACCACCGACGACAAGGACGTAGCCGAGGGCAAGCACCACCGGATGGGCGGTGATGGCCTGGAGCTGGGCAACGGCGGGCGGCACATCGGTGACCAGCGCCTGCATAGCCTCGCGCTGACGGATCTTTTCGAGCTCATTCTCGCTGCGGCGCTGGGCGGGAAGTGAGGAGGCCCAGGATTCGGTGGAGGAAATATGCGGCTCGGCGGGAGCTTGTCGCTCGGAGCGCCGGAGCGAGCGAACTGGTTTCGGATCCGCGCGGGGACGCGGAGGCTCGGGCTCGGCGACGGACTCTGGGGCGGGCTCGGGTTCAGGAGTCGTTTCACCGGTGCCGGGAGGAAGCCCCATGTCCTCGCGGAGCTTCGCGATTTCCTCGGCAGACTTCTTCTTTTGCGGCAGCGGGCTCATGGCATTGGCTTCTCGACAATCTCGACGCGGTCCTGACCGTCGGTAGTCTCCAGGGAAACGTGGACCTGATCGAGACGATTCGTCTCCAGTTTCACGCCGACGTAATCCGGCTGGATCGGCATCTCGCGGTGGCCGCGATCAATCAGCACGGCGAGTTCGACTTTTCCCGGTCGACCGTAGTCGGACAGGGCATCGAGTGCAGCCCGGATGGTGCGACCAGTGAAGAGGACGTCATCGACGAGGATGATGTGCGCGCCGTCGACAGGAAACGGGATGTCGCTTTCCTGGAGCTTCGGGTTCTCGTGGAGGTGCTCGAAGTCGTCTCGATAGAGGGAAATGTCGAGGATGCCGAGCTCAAGCTCGCGGTCGTCATCAGCGAGGAGGTTGCAGAGTCGCTCCGCCACCTCGTCGCCACGGCTGCGAATGCCGACGAGGGCGATCGGCTGGCCATTGGTGCGCTCGCGGATGGCGGTGGCGAGGGTTTCCACGGCCTGGGCGATGGCATCGGCGTCGAGTGTGCGGTTCATGGGGGTGTTAGAAATTGAGGATGCCGATGTCGTGGCGGCGCTGGAGGCCGTCGAAACGAACCTGGCTGGCGGCGCGATGGGCGTTGTTGACGGCCATTTCGCGACTGCCACCGGTGGAGACGATCGAGAGCACGCGTCCGCCGTTGGTGACCCAGAGGCCGTCCGGGCCGTGTTTGGTCCCGGCATGGTATACGCGGGCATTCGGGAGGTCGTTGAGCCCGCTGATCACATCACCGCTGCGGGAACTTTCCGGATACCCGGCGGAGGCCAGCGTGACGCAGACGCTCCAGCCTTCGTCGAAACGGATGAGGTTTTCCTGGAGGTCACCTTTCGCCCCGGCGAGGCAGAAGGCGGCGAGGTCGCCTTTCACCAGCGGCATCACCGCCTGGCACTCGGGATCGCCGAAGCGGCAGTTGTACTCGATCACCTTCGGGCCATCCGGAGTGAGCATGAGGCCGAAGTAGAGGAAGCCACGATAGGGCAACCCATCAGCTCTCAGGCCATCGACGGTGGGCTGGACAATCTCCGTTTCGATCCGGGCCAGCAGTTTCTCATCAATGAGACGCCTGCTCGCCACCGCGCCCATACCGCCGGTGTTCGGGCCTTCATCGCCGTCGCGAGCGCGCTTGTAGTCGCGCGCTGGCGTGAAGATCATGAATCGGTCGTCGACGATGGCAGCGAAGATCGAGACTTCAGGGCCGACCAGGCATTCTTCGACCAGCACCCGGCCCTCGCCGAAGCGCTGCTCGGTGAAGACTTCATGGAGGAAACGCTCGGCCGATTCGTCGTCCGGGCAAACGGCCACGCCTTTTCCGGCAGCCAGTCCGTCGAACTTCAGCACGGTCGGATAAACGCCGCCGATCGCTGCACGGGCCTCCTTCAAGGTTCCGCAGGCGGCGGCGTTCGCGGTCGGGATCTGATGGCGGAGGAGGAATTCCTTCGAGAACTCCTTCGAGGCTTCGAGCTGGGCCGACTGCTTCGGCGGTCCCCAGCAGGGAATCCCCTCGCGCTCGCAAAGATTCGCCAGGCCCTCGCCGGTGACGAGGTAGCTTTCCTCGCCTGCGACGCAGAGGTCGATGGCGTTGGCCTTCATCCAGGCAATCAGAGAGGACAAGCCGTTGACCGGCACCGGCTTCGAAAGCTCATGGATCGAATCGCTTCCCGGGAAACAGAACAATTCCGGCTGCCCCGGAGACTCCGCCAATGCCCGAACCAGCGCGTGCTCGCGTCCACCTTTGCCAACAACCAGAATTTTCATCCGCAGGGGTTTTCCGGGAAACCCGCCCCAGACTCAATCCCGAAGAGTCAATGCGGAGAAATGAGCAGGATCAGCCTCGAATCCAATCCTCGCAGACCAATCCCGGCACACGACCGAGATGCTTGGTATTTCCTTTCACCAGCTTCGCCTCCAAAGACCGCGCGATCGAGCCGATCCACAAATCCGCGTCCGGGATCAATCTTCCCTCTTCCTGCAGCTGCTTCTTGAAGGCCCCGAAAAACTGCGCGCCACGCAGCCCGATCGGCATCACTTCCAGTGTCCGGAGAAACTGGAGCACCACCAGTCGATTTCCCGCCGGATCCGCCGATTTTGCCGCTCCGCAGAAAAGTTCTGAGGCCGTGATTTTGGTCGTCACCACAGGCGCATAGACGGCTCGCCGACGCCGGATCACTTTCTCGTTTCCGCGCAGAATCGCCACGCAGGTATCGGTATCGAGCAGATACATCGCGGTTATCAAGATAGGTCCAGATCCCGACCACCGGAACGCATCTCGTAAAGCGCGGCGATCTCCTCATCCACGAAAAGCGTCGATTTCCACTTCCCGGCCAACCTGCTCCAGGCATCCGCAACTTCGTCCGGCGATTCGTTCACACGCGGATTTGTTCCCAAGTTGTTCACATCGGAGATATCCGCATCAGACGATCGTATTAAACGCTCGATGATTTCTCGATTCATACTGCGGTTGGAGGACTTGGCAGCCATTCTCAAAGCCTCGCCGAGTTCATCGGGAAGGCTTTTGACGGTGAGGTTCATGCTCGGAATCAACCAGAAATGGAACCGCAACACAGCCGTTTTGACTCCACCTAAACCCTTAAGCCTTGATGCCAGCCTAACTCACGAAACATCCCCATGACGGAGAGAAATTGCCAAATTCTCCCGAACCAAATCTGGCGGATTCTTCGTCTATCCAAATGCTGGTTCTGCACTTCCCAGAGCATCTGTCTCTAGCTAAACGGATTGGTCATCATCGACCAACAAAAATGCCGCAGCGGATCTCTCCACTGCGGCTTTTGAAATGGTCTGAAT
>JANOKL010000478.1:0-3043 GCA_031419215.1 Luteolibacter sp.
GCTGGACTACGCGCGCACGACCGGTGACCGGGAATTTCAAACTCTTCTATCAGAGAAATCGCGGGCCTTCTATTTGAAGGACAAAGCCTATCCGACCGCCTACGAGCCCTCCGGAAATGACTTCTTCTCACCGGGTCTCAACGTCGCCGACCTGATGCGACGGGTGCTGTCAGCGGAGGAGTTCCGTGACTGGCTGTCCGCCTATTTTCCCGATCTGAAAGACGGCCGCGCGGGAAATCTCCTGACGCCTGTCTCCGTGAGCGACTTCACCGACGGGCAACTCGTGCACCTCGCCGGGCTCAATCTCAGCCGCGCCTGGACCATGCGTGGCATCGCTTCCGTCTTGCCGGAGGGGGATGCTCGGAAAAAGATTCTAGTGGAGTCAGCCGCGAAGCACACCGATGCCGGACTCTCGCTGGTGGCCAGCGGCCACTACGAGGGCGATCACTGGCTCGCCTCGTTCGCGGTTTACCTTCTCGATGATGCGGGGATCGTGAAGACGCCGACCGCAACTCGAATCAGCGATTGAGTCCGGCTGCTGATCCGGCGTAGCCTTCACGCATGAGTTTGGGGAAACATCTGGCCGGAGTGGTCGCGCTCGGGCTGGCCGCTTTTGCAACTGCGGAGGAAGTCTCCGATTGGAGGCTCGGCCTTCTGAAGGCGGAAGGCATTTCGACCGAGACCCCATCTCTGCAAAAATTGGAGAAGCGCTTTTCGGTCTCGAACGATCTGCTTTCCCAGGCGATCGGCCAACTCGCCGCGGAGAAGTTCGCCACCCGGGAACAGGCCCAGCGCGAGATCCTGCTGATGGGAAAGGAGGTGCTGCCACTTCTTCAGCAACGCCCGCAGTCGGATGACCCGGAGGTCCGCCAGCGACTGGCCATCATCCAGAGGACACTCGAAGCAGGCGGTCGCTGGGCGAAGGAAGACCTGATCCGCAAGGCGGTGATCAGCCTCTTGCGCGAGCGTTTGAAACCCAATGGAGCCATTGCGGAGCCACCGCTGTTCGTGGAATTTTTCCGAGATCCCGCCCCGTCGCTGGAGAAAGGTTACCGCAAGTTCCGCTTCGAGACGGACCAGGGACTGACCGGCAGCGTTTCGGATGGCACCTTGCGAATGAATGGCAACCATGCCAGTGATGGCGATCAATGCTTGCGGCTCGACGCGAAATCCTTGACTGGCCAGGAGACCTTCCCTGACTCGTTCCGAATCGAGGTCAAGCTGGGAGGCGAGGCCAAAGGAGCCGGTGCCTATCACGTCGGCGTCTCGGTCGGAAACGTCCGGGCATTGTTTCACCCCGGCTATCAGTCCGGAGGCTTCCGCTTCCAACGCGTCGACAACCAGCTGCAGCTCAGCGAGAACAGCTCGCTTGGATTTGATCCGGAAGGCGGAAAACTCCAGCAGATGAGCCTCAGCGTGAAACGGATTCCAGGTGGCAAGGTCGAGCTGGAAGCCACGATCGGCAACGGCACCAAGGTTTTTACCGAGCGAAAGGTCGTCGCAGAATCCGTGATCGGAAAGCTGGATCACCTCAGCCTCGACCGCAGCGGCAGAACCGGCGGGGACGGATTGTTCGACGATCTGGTGGTCGACTTTGAGCAACGTTGATTGAGGCGAGGGCAGCCTGCCGATTTCTGTTAGATCGGATGGCTGCCTGCGCGAATCGGGCGCTGAAGCCTGATTTCAGGCATAATGCAATGACCTCAACACCTTACGACAACGGAATCTTCCCCTTGTTTGTCGGAATGAGCGGCCCGATGCTTTCATGCTTGATTCAGTGGTTGGTGCTCATCATCACCCAGCCGGATTCGGGCAAATGGATTTCGCGGCGCTCGACCCAACAGGATCACCTACATGACTACCAACGTCCCTACGGCGGGCACCCCAATCGGGTTCCGCCTCACCCAGACAGGCTTGATCGCCCTCTGCGTCTCACTGATCGTGGCGTCCTCTCTGCTCACTCACTTTCTAGGACAACGCCCTGCAACAGCCGCCGCCAGCGTGACAGCTTTGAGCCTTGAAAATGCTCCCGCCGGAGAGCTTCCGCCTTGGGGTGAGCTACTCACCCTCGATATCGATCTTGAGCAGCCCGAGGAATATGTCTCTTTCGAGGCCACCACGGATCGAGTCACCTCGTGGACCTTCACCAACAGCACCCTGAACCAGACGCGTGAAATCCTGGCTGGCAGCGGCATGTCGGCAGGCCTCATCGAGACGACGCTGGCTGCGGGAAATGTCGAGGACACTCCCAAGGCCACCATTGTCAGGCCTGGAGACGAGGTGGTGATCGCCCTTCCCGACGAAGTCCGGGCGAGGCTCTACAACACCCTCGCCCAGTGGCCCGAGAATCGTTACATGGTGAATCCCTATCAGCTGCCGAGCGAAGATTTCTCCGCCATTCTGACGAGCAAGGACGTGCCGCCCGCCGCGCTCGAACTGGTGAGGAAGCTCACCTACATGCAGGCTGGAAAGAGGGTCTTCAGCGACCCGGAGGTGGTGCTCCACCAGATCGCCACCGCAGAGGGCAGGCTGCATCTGATGAAGCTGCTGACCTATCAAACCGCCGTACTTGCCCGTCTCAGGCTGCGTCCGGATAGTGACGTCGACAAGCTTCTCGGCTACTGGGGTGCGATGCCCGGCGTACGCACCAAGGACCTACGTCCCCTGCTGGATTCCATCCGGAAAACCCCGGAAGGCGGCACCATCAGCCTGCTCTATTTCCTCCCACCCTTCGCCCGCGAACGGCTCTACACCTTCCCGCTCCCCACCGAGGCAGGTGGCGTGAAAATGGACTGCCACTGGACGGCGATGAATTTCTTCAACGACACTCCTGACCCACGCTTTCAGGACAACGCCTACGCCAGCAGTTTCATCAAGGAGAACTGCTATCAGATCGGAAAGCCGTCCAAGGTCGGCGACCTGGTCTTCCTGCTCAACAGCAAGAGCGAGGTCATCCACTCCGCCGTCTACATCGCCGACGATCTGGTCTTCACCAAGAACGGCATCAACTTCGCCCAACCGTGGATCCTGATGCGCATCCCGA
>JANOKL010000479.1:0-3501 GCA_031419215.1 Luteolibacter sp.
AACTTTTCACAGAACCAGACCGTGGCATCGTAGATGAGCGTGGAGGCCTGAAAACTTGCAGTGCTCCGGTAGCCTCCACTGGGGCGGAGTTTCTTGTGCGGCTGTGTCATTGTCTTTCTTCCTAACAGATCAGTCTGATTCGTCCAATCTGACAGATCCGTCCGATCCCATCTCTTCAGAACGCCACGCCGATGGCGAAGTGCCAGGCACCGCTGGGTTCACCGGGGTCCCGAGTGAGATTGTGGCCGTATTCCAGGCGCACGGGGCCGACCGGCAGATCAAACCTCAGGCCGAGGCCGGCGGCGACATCGGGCGTCGCACTGCCGAGGCTGTCCCACGTCCGGGATAGCGAGCCGGCATCGACGAAACCGACAAGTTTCACCGCCCCCGCGATGCTGCGGATGTACTCGGCATTCGCCACCCAGTAGCCTTCGCCACCGATCGGGAAGCCGGTGCGTGAGCGTGGCCCCAGTTCACGTTCCGAATAGCTGCGGACACTTCGTGGCCCCCCGAGAAAGAAGCGGAGATCGATCGGCAGATCATTCGGCGCACCGCTGACCATCAGAAATCCGGCACGGGCTCCGAGTGCGATCTTGGCATCCTCACCGAGCGGGTGATGCCACGCACCAGAGAGTTCGGTCTTCGCGTAGGTGGAGGAAATTTCCCCAAGCGCCGCGCCGATCTCGATGGGGAACTCGACGTTCCAGCCCTTCGTTGGCAGGACCTTGCTGTCGCGGTAGTCGAGGCGCTGGTTGAAGCGGATGTAGGGATTCTGATAGACGGTCTCGCCCAAAAGGTTGGTAGGAATGCCGTCTTCATTGGTGTTCACGAAAGACCAACCGGCACGCAGATCGAGGAAGTAGTGCTCCGTCGCCTGCCATGAGGTGCTACCCTCGACTCCGGCCTTCCAGGTGGTGTAGCCTTCGTTGAGGCCGCTAAGCATGAAGAGACGCAGGCTTCCCTTCACATCCGATCCGAAGAGCCACGGATCGGTGAGACTGACCTCCCCCAGCAGCGATCGGGCCGTGATTTCAAAGCCGCTGCTGAAGTTCATCATCATGCCGCGGTAGTTCCGGTCATAATACGAGATCCCTAGTATCGGCCCCTCAAAGCTGCCGAATCCGGCGGAGACGCTGTATCCACGCGCGTCAGCCTCCACGAAATGCAGCGTGGCATCGAGGACATTGCCATCGCGCTCGGTGGTCTCCATGCGCACGGACTCGAAAGCTCCTGTGGCCATCATTTCACGCAGTCGCTTGTCGACGACGGTGTTGTCGAGGGTCTTGCCTTCGAGGTCGACGAAGCGGCGTCGGATGCGGTTGGGCTTGGTTTTTCCGAGTCCCTCGAAGCGGAACTTTCCGAGCTGGAAGCTCTTTCCTTCCTCGATGATGAAGCCGGGAATGAAGCGTCCATTGTCGATCCGGCTGGTCATCAGGATCTTCGCCTGGGTGAAGCCACGCTCGCGGTAAAAGTCCTCCACAGCAGCGCGGAGGCCATTGACCGCGCCGGTGTCGGCGGTCTGTCCGATGAACTTGCGGGCGTCACCGGCAAGCGCGTCGCTGCGCCTGATGACGCTGACGACGGTGGGCTCGCTGATGACGTGCAGTGGCCCGGGATTCGTCGCAATGATGAGGTCGATCCGGCCACTCGACGGATTGACGGATTGTGATTTCACCGTCGCGGTCGCCGCCCAGTAGCCGCGCGAATGAAAGTCGGAAATGATCAGTTCGATGCCAGCAGGGACGTCCTCCTGGATGAACGGCGGGCGTCCGCCAAAGCCGCCGCCGCGCTTGTCGGCGGGGAGCTCATAGAGGCGTGAAAGCTGCTTCGCGCTCTTGCTATCCAGGCCCTCTACCTTCACCTCGCCAAGCAACTGGCGGGGACCTTCACTGACGATCAACTGGACCGAATCCGGTCCGAAAAACTTCCACGAGACCTGGCACTTGCTGAAGCCATAGGTGCGGAACAGGCGCTGCGCCATGAACGCGGCATCGTCGGCGCGCGAGGCGCTGCGCGGCTGTTTCCAGACGTGCTCAAGCCGGGAGCCGATGAGATTGACCGCCTCCTCTTCAGTAAGCGATTTCATCCCAGCAATCCGAACGTGCGTGCGCACCTGCGCTGCCTGCAGCGCAGGAAGCAGCAGGAACACGAGCAGCATGGACTGGACGATTCGGATCATCGGAAACGGATCAGATAGATCAGCATGGCGCGGGAGTTTCCGGCCTCGCCGACACCGGCGCTGAGGATCCAGTTGTCATCGAGATTGATGCTGGCGGAGTTGTATTTTTGTCCGGAGTAGGGGTTTTGTTGGCCAATCTGGAAGTCCACCTTGTCGAGCAGTTTCAAAACCGGCTGGAGGCGCTTCGCGTAGCGGACACGGCCACGGCGCATCTCCTCGACAAGCAACTGCGCGGCGCGGCTGAGCGCGGCCTGCGGGTCCTCGATGCCCTTGGTGGTGGTGCCGGTGGCGAGGAGCGTCATGATCTCGGTTTCCGGCAGCGGAGGATTCGAGGTGGTGAGGACCTTCGGATCGGAAACGGCTCCGTAGATGAACAGGTTCACCTCGTAGGGCCTGACCATCGAGCGGCCACGGATGTTGAGCAAGGGATCGAAGGGCGCTTCCGGCCGGAAATTGACCTCGCCCTCCTCAATGGTGAGCGTGCTGAACGGGAGCCTGGCGGCGACATTATGGAGGATCGCCTTGCCTCGGGGGGCGGGATTTCCAAGCGTGCCGCCAAGATCGACATCGGCGGTGACGAAGCCGGTGGCGAGGTTGCCACGGATGAGGAAGGCATTTTCGGTCTTCACTTTCACGGCGAGCGCCCAGTTTGGGAATGGATCCGGAAGGGCGGACGCGGCGGCATCGGTTTTCGCGACGTCCACCGAGGGCAACTGCGGCGCTGACGGTTGGTTGAACGGCACGCCGATGGGAAGCAGTTCGATGTCGCGATAGAAAAGGCTGTCGACGATGCCCACCTTTCCGCTGACGGTGGCGGTAGCCCAGGGACCGCGCACGTTGAGGTCGAGATTGCTGCGGACGATCATCGAGTTGTCGCGCTTCAGCGGCAGGGCTCGACCGCGCAGGGTGACGTCGAGATCGCCGGGCTTGCGCTTGTCGGTGAGGGTGAGTTTGCCGCGACCGTCGAGTGTGCCGCTGGACATCGTGAGGGCGAGTGATTGCAGCTCGATCGCCTTCTCGGTAGCATTGGCCTTCAGGGAAATTTTCTCGATCGGAGGAACCGCTTCATTGTTGAGCGTGACCGCGCCGTTCTTCAGCTCGATCACGCCGAGGGGCTCAGGTTTTCCAATCGTGCCGCCGACGGTGATGTCCGCCTTCAGGGAGCCGCTGAGGGTTTTCAAAGTCGGGACCAACGAAGCGAAGCGGGCGAGTTCGAGGTTCGGCACGCGGAGTGAGACATCGAGCTTCTCAGCTGTTAGAAGCTCCGGATGCTCGGCCCAGACGCCGGGCTTGAACGGCAGTTTCGCCGCAAGATTCGCCGC
>JANOKL010000480.1:0-6733 GCA_031419215.1 Luteolibacter sp.
GTCGACCTCCTCGTCGATGACGTTTGGTTTGATGCTGGCTCCGAGTTGCTTGAACTCGTCCATGATGATTTCACGGTCGATCAGCTCGGAGAGAACCTTGTTCTTGGACTCGTTGAAAATGCGCTCGAACTCCGGCCCACGGCGGGGAAACTGCGTGACGAGCTGGGCGTAAACGGGAGCCAGCATGAAGGACACCTGATTCTTGGTGACCACGCGACCGTTGACCTTGGCGGCGATGCCGTTGACCTCGACTGGACCGGATGGCCGCGGAGGGGCAGACGGGGGCGCTTGCTGGGCGTGAGCCGCAGCGGCGACAAGGCACGTGGAGGCGAGAATGGAACAAAGCTTCATGGGAATAGGGGCAACCCGGGAAAAGGCCGATGATCGTTGAGACGACTGAGTGAGTGTCTTTTCCCCGTCCGCCGATTGCAAGCGGGGAGTGGCAGTGCTTCTACGGGACGCTCGTGCCGCTGCTTTCCCTGATGAACTGGGAAATCGGTGCCATCAACCCGGGATGAAGTGGCAGATCCGGATTGGAGTAGGAGGAAATCTGGGCGGTCTGGTCGGAGGCGACCTTTTTCAGGACGTGGTTCATGCCCTCGATTTTCACCAGTTTCGACCCGGAGCGGGCGGCGTGGAGAGACTCGGCATCGGTCAGCGGAATCTGGATGTCGGTCGTGCCCTGGACGACGAGGCTGGGGCAGGTGAGCTTGGCAATCTCCTCGGTCGGCGAGTATTTGAACCAGGAAATCAGGTAGGGCTGGACGCTTTTCCTGAACAGCGGGTCGAGGGCGCTCGAAACCTTTTTCGCCGGGGTTCCCTGGTCCAGTTGCTGGAGGATGATGTTCGATTCGGTGATCAGTTCCGGGGTCAGCTTGGTGGCGAGTTGTTCGCGAAGCAGCACCGAGGCCCGCCGCGAAGTGCCAGCGAGGGAGATGTAACCAGCCACCGGCTTTTTCACGGCGGCGACCAGTCCGATCAGCGCGCCTTCGCTGTGGCCGAGGACGATGACTTTCTTGAAGCCTTGCGGCCCTTGCAGGAACTCAATCCAGGCCACCGCATCCTCGACATAGGTGTCAAAACGCAAGTTCTCCTCCTTCGGTCCGGCGGCCTTGCTGGCTCCGATGCCGCGCTTGTCGATGCGCAGCGAAGCGATGTCGCGATGAGCCAGGTCCTCGGCCACTTTCTTCAGCGAGTCATTCTTTCCCGGCAGCCCGAGTGAGTTGCCATCTCGATCAGTCGGGCCGGACCCGGCGAGGATGAGGACGATGCAGGACTTGTCCGGCGTGGTTGGCGACTCGAGCGTGCCGCGGAGGACGCCGGTGGGAGTGGTGAGTTCGAGCTCGGTTCCTGCAAGGGCGAGTCCGATCAGCGGCAGGGCGAGGAGGAGTCGTTTCATGAGGCCAATTGCATTGTCGAACGCACTGCATTCAGGCATGAGTCAGGGTGTGGATGCAAGCCAAGGGAAAGCGGGTTTCAGCCAGTCGAGATTGTTCCGATGGGGGATCGTCTTTTGGATCGTCGCTTGGATCGGGTCGGTGTGCTTTTTTGAAAGTTTCGATCTTGCTTTCAAGGGATGCCGAAAGGTGATGGTAGGGGCCCATAGCGGTTCGGTGAATTTCACGGTGTTCGACTCTATTGCCACGTCCACCTCTCTGGCCAAACCTCGGAATTACTTCATTTTCTCTGAAAATATTCTTTCAAGTATTCGACAGCAACCGACAGGAGTTTGGGGACGTTTATCAAATGCCGGATGGCGAGTGAGTCCCGGAATGACTTACGTCGCATTCCCAACTTCCGGATTTCTATGGCTATGGCTAGCCCTTGGATGGGCCTCGGAGATCCAGCGGAGGCGGAGGTGCAAGATCAAGGTGGGTGGTCAATTCGTCTGCGGTCCTCATTCGGATCGAAGTCTCATGATTCTCTCGATCCTGTTGGTTGCTTTGGCTATTACGACGACCTATTTAGCGATCTGGGTCCGGGAAATTGAAGACAAGGAGAGGTGCCGATTGCAAATCAGAGATATCCAGCAAGTGATAGAAACTTGGGCTCGCGTGAAGAAACAGGGAAGCGGCGAGCCGATTCCGTGGAGTGGCGATCCATTCTTCGTCATTCCAGGAAGCTTTCGTTGTCACAAAGGAGGCGAGTATATTCTTTCCCCGCTCATTCCTGCGAACGGGCAACATGTAGCGAAATGCCCTCATCCTGAGCATCAGGAATACATACTCAAAAAGGGCATTGAACGCTGGTGAGACCCTTTATCCGTTTACAGCAGCCGCAGCATTTCCTCGACCTCGATCAACTTCACGAGCGGTTTGTCCTTGGTGAGTCTCGGGAAGCGCTTTCCTTCGAGCAGGATGTAGTCGCCGTTGCGGTGGAGCATGAGGCGCTGGGCTTGGATCTCGACGGTGGCGATGCCTTTCGCGGCGGAGAGAGCCTTGATGCGGGCAAAAAGGAGTCGCTTCATGGGGCCAATTGCATTGTCGAACGCACTTCATTCAGGCATGAGTCAGACTGTGGATGCAAGCCAAGGGAAAGCGGGTTTCAGCCGGTCGAGATTGTTCCGATGGGGGATCGCTTTTTGGATCGTCGCTTGGATAGGGTCGGTTTGCTGTTATCAGCAGTACGAAGCGAGCATCAAGGGATGGGGAACCCTCGGGCTCGGAAGTGGTTCCGGCGCTATCGTAGGTGCGGTGAATCGTGATTCGGCGGCACTCACCCGGTTAGACTGTGTCTATCGTGGAAGCATTTTCTCCGACGAAATGATGGAGCAGATCATCAAAGGTCCGGGGTGGCTTGGAATTCTTACCTACGCCGATTGGAGGCTCCATGACTCACGCATCACATTTGCGATTCCAACTTCCGGGCTTCTATGTGTCTGGATGGCGATTGGCCTTGCTTGCGAGGTGAAGTTCTGGCGGCTATCCAAGATCGAAGTTGGGAGGGAATTTCCGTATCGTCGACCGTCACTGAATCGTCTGGTAGGTCTGCCTGTGCTTGTTGTCGCTTTGGCCAGCGCCACGATCTTTCTCGCGATGAGATCGCGAGCCGCCAGCGCCAAGGCAGGGTGCCAGTTGCAGATCAGAAACATCCAGCAAGCAGTCCGCAGCTGGTCGGGAATGAACGGACTTGGAACCCGTCAACCGATCAACTGGAGCAAGCTCATCGGCAAAGGCAATTTCATCAATCCTGATGCCATCGACTGCCCCTCCGGTGGAGCCTATGAACTTTCCACTTTGACTCCGGATGTCGGGCAACTCGCCGCCAAATGTCCTCATCCTGAGCACCAGAACTTTGCCCATGACGACTGGTGATGCTTTTGTGAAATCGGGGGCTCTCCGTCGGATTCGAGGGTCGCTTGGCGGCGCGAGCACTTTGAGAACCACGGAGAATAAAGAGATTGAGGAGGTCGAAGAAAGGGAATGGACTCGAAGCCCCTCGTAGCAGCCTTCTACACCGTATCAGGATTCCAGACTCCCTCGCGATCCCTGTTTCCTCGGTGCCTGCGGCCATCCACGCAGCATTTCACCAGCAAAGCTGACGCAAAGCCGGTTCAAGTGGGTTGGGAAAGTTGTTTGGCTATTCCCTCGTCATTTTTTGTGCCATGGGCCCGCATGAGCCTGCCCGAAACCGCACTTTCCGCAGTACCTATCTTGACGCGCTCTTCCAGCATCAGATGAGGACAATTCAAGCGCTAGGGATGACGCTTGGCCAGTCTCAGTGCGCCTTGGTATTGATAGCTGATGACGGGGGCTCCATCTGGCATGAATGCCAAGGACGGTGCTGAATAGGGGTTGAAGCCACTGGCGGTTGAGACGGCGGTATCTACGGTGGTGCGCGTCCACCACGCTCCGTTGTAGGATGCAAATAGGATGTTGTTTCGCTGGGCATAAGCCACTGCCGGGTGGCCGTTTTGGGAGAAGCTCACGGTGGAGTATTGGGCAGGGTAGATGTCAGATGCGGCTACGGTGCTCACATCCCAAGTCCCTCCGTTGGAAATGGCGCATTTGATGCCGATGCCCCCGAGGAAATAACTGATGGCGCATTTTCCGCCCGGGCTGATGGCGAGGGACATTTCCCCCATGCCTTGCCCACCCGTGCTGTCATGCTCTACCACGCTATGCGTCCATGTGCCGGACTCAAGCACGGCTAAATTGAGCGTGCGGTGGAATGCTGGGATGGTGGTGGAGCCACCATAGGTGATTGCGGCGCGGCCATCTGGGTAATAGGCCAGTGCGGTGCCACCATAAAACGCTCCTGTGGGGTCCAGTACCGTGTTGATCGTCCATGTGGAGCCATCGAGCACCGCATAGCGGAGGGCTTTGGGTCCCACGTTGGAAGCATTTGGGTAGTCTTCATAGGCGATGGCGGGTTGGCCAGAGGGGGTGAATGCGATGGAGGGTTTATAGAACCCGATGCGCAGCGATTGCACGGTGGTAAAGGACCAAGCGGTGCCGTTAAACCGCGCGCATTTGAGGGTGGGCGCTGCCGACAATGGATCGCCCTGGATGTAGGCGATGGCTGGGTTGCCAGCGGCATCGAGGGCGATGGATGTGCTGCTGAAGGTATCGCCCGTGGTGATCGGCTCGAGGATTAAGCTGGAGCCAGCCCTCCAAGCGGTGGCACGTGCATAGCTTAGAGTGCTGGCGCCCTCGTCCACCAAGCTCACACGGATCTGGCCGTCCGGAGTGATCGCGAGGGAGGAATAGCTGCCAGCATTCGAGGAGTAAGTTCCCCCTGCCGAGCGGAAACTCCAAGGCAAGTCCGCTGCCGCATTGGCAGCAAGGAGTGATGTCAATGCCTGATTCTGCTGCTGGAGTGTGGCGATATCGCTCTGCAGGAGGCTGTTTTGCTGTTGGACCAGATCCAGCTTGAAGGCGGTAAAGGTATTCTGCGCTTTTACTTCCTCCATGTTATCCCACAGCTCCTGCAGGCTTTTCATGGTGGGGGCCGGAGCTCCGGAAGGGGAGATGGGCCCTTGGGAATAGGCGAGGGGCGCGTTCGCGGCGAGGAGGGCGAGGAGGAGTGTGGTTTTCATCGTGGTTCGGTAGTTTTGAAGTTCTCGGAAGTGGGAAACTAGGGCGCGGTAGGGAGGGGGACGGCGACTGCGCGGAAGAAGCGACGGGGGGTAGGGCTCAGGCTGCTCAGGGTTCCTGTCGTGATCGCTCCGGTGGGCGGGATGATGCCGAGGGCGGAGTCCGTCCATAGGCCAATGAGGTCGGTGTCGTATTCTAGTCGATAGTTGCGCGTGGGCACACTGGTGAAGCTGATGTCGGCCTGGGTATGGCCGGCGGAGTAGGTGTGAGTGACGATCTTGAGGACGGAGGCGGCATCGTTGGGAAGCGTGCCGGCGTTGTATTCCGCGAGGTCGGTGGCACCGTCACCGTCTTGGTCGCTAATGCTGGTTGCGGTGGTGAAATTGCCGAAGTGCAAATTTTCCCAAGTATCGGCGATGCCATCGTTATCCGAATCCGGGCGGGCGATGGCGGTGGTGGCGAGATCGGAGAAGGTGGTGTCCAGCGCGATCCAGCCGAGATTGGCGGAGTAGGCGTTGCCGGTGAACTTCCCGGTGCGTAGGTCCAGCTTGGGTTGGCCGCGGGCCTGCTCGAAGTTGATCCATCCGACGTTGGCCGCGTAGGCGTAGCCGTTGAGGTGGCCGGTGGGGGAGAGATTTACCCCGTAGTCGGTGGCGGTGGTGTTGGAATAAGTGTGTCCATTGTCCGGCGCGCCATCGCCGAAGTGGATCCAGCCGAAATTCGCAGCATAGGAATAGCCCGTCAGGGCGGTATCGAGAACGCGCACGCCATCGGGTGTTGTGGGCCGGAAGTCGAGCCACCCAGCATTCGCCGCATAAGCGCAGTGGTCGGTGGAGCCAATGGTGGACTGGGCGCAGGCAGAGTCCACCAAGAGGGCCGCAATAAGTGTCATTAGAGAACTTGTTTTCATAGTAATATGACAGTGCGTAAAAGGTGCCCGTCCTCGCGGATTTATATTATCTGTCCTTCGAGACTGTGACGAAGGATTTGCCACTGCAAATTGATGAGAGCTGGATAGGGTGCTCTGAAGGGTGGAAGAGGGCCAAATACGTGAATAGGCATGCGCGTTGGAGATGGAACTGTCCATAGCTCATCAAGCTTGATGGCTTCAAGATCAATCGCGGAGGCTGGCGGCCTGTCGACGGCGTAGGAACTCGTTTCTCCGCCACAAATGGCCAGGGACGGAACGCGTGATCGGAGTCCGTTCAGGGCGATGACGACGTTGACATCAAGCCGTCGGCGCATGGCAGTCAGATTCCTTCTTCCTCCATCAGACGCTGGATGTGTTACGAACTCACCATCTCACCGCGCGAGGGGAGAAGGGGGATGCTGTTTCTCATGGGGTAGGCTCCGTTCGATTTGATCGGACCGGCAGCAACTCCATCCGAGTGAATCGCCCACGGAAGAACTCCGAAAGGACTTTTCCATCCGTCTTGTGTTCCTTCGCGGCCAGCTCCTTCATCGCGAAGAGCACGTCGTCTTCGATGTCCAAAGTCGTTCTCATTCACGTGATGCTACTGCATCTGATGCGAAGGGCGAGATCCGGTTCATAGCAGCCGCAGCATTTCCTCGACCTCGATCAACTTCGCGAGCGGTTTGTCCTTGGTGAGTCTAGGAAAACGCTTTCCTTCGAGCAGAATGTAGTCGCCGTTGCGGTGGAGCATGAGGCGCTGGGCTTGGATCTCGACGGTGGCGAT
>JANOKL010000481.1:0-6803 GCA_031419215.1 Luteolibacter sp.
GAACGTGTCATCCTCCTGAAACAAGGCCGAATCTTCGCCGACGGACCGCCGCGGAAAGTCCTCACCTCTCCCATCCTTTCGGGGCTCTATGACCTGCCATTGCGCGTGAGCTGGAGCCGCGGATTTTGCCAGGTGGCGGGAGATAATGACGAATGACGAAACCCGAATGACGAAGGGAAAAGATTCCCTGCATCCGTTGTTGCCCTCTTCCTCTCGAATTTCAGATTTAGAATTTCGTGCCTACTCCCCCAATAAACGTCGTCTGCGGCATCATTGTCGATGAATCTGGCCGCGCCCTGGCCTGCCTGCGTGCGCCGGGAAAACATCTGGCTGACAAATGGGAATTCCCCGGCGGCAAGGTTGAGCCCGGTGAGTCGCCCGAGGTCGCCCTGATCCGCGAGCTATGGGAAGAGCTTGATATTGTCGTGGAGATCCTCCGCCCCCTGACCCCGGTGCTCTGGGACTACGGTCGCGGCCCGATCCGGCTGATCCCCTTCGTTTGCCGGATCACCAACGGCGAGCCGAAAGCCCTCGATCATGCGGAGGTTAGATGGGTGACATCCGGCTCAGTTCACGAACTCGACTGGGCCGAGGCCGACGGGCCGATTCTGGAGGAGTGGCTCGCGGTTGGGCTTTAATCGCAATCGCAGAGCCAATCTGTCTTGATCCGATACTCAATCTCGTCTTTCCGAGGCCACGCCCAAGGCGGGGTCAGCTTTTTCCACTCCTCCACCGAAAGGCAATCGTAGCGGAGCTTCCCCCTTCCCCAATTATTCGCGGGAAGTATCAGTTCGTGCCATTCACTACCCGTGCGTTCCTTGTAGATGATCTTTGAACCCAGTGGGCTTCGATTGATCCGATAGCTGCCTTCCCCGGAAACCAGTCGCCTCAAAAACAAATGGTCGGAGACTGTGGCAACGCGTCGCCTGCCCAAGCTGCGAAAAATGGAGCGCACGCATTCATAGACCAACAGTAATCCAGCCAATGGGATGGCAAGGACCAGCAAATCCATGGGTTTGATGGTAGTCCTTCCAGCGCGATATCGCCAAGAATCAGGGGCAGTCAACGCTACGACCAAAAGGACGAGCATGGCAGCCACCAAAGTAAACTTGAGGATTCTAACTGACTTCGGCTCCAAGCTGACTGGAACCTAGGGAGTCTGAAGCATGCGGACCACAAAAAACCCGCTGCGGAGATCCGGAGCGGGTTTTCAAAATGATCTGAAGCAGACGCCGTTCAGAACGGGATGTCGTCTTCCTCGTGGAAGTCGGTGTGCGGGGCGGCGGAGCCACCTTGCGGCGGGCCGGAGCTTTGGGCGGGGGCCGGACGACCGCCGCTGGGCTGTTGCGGGCCGCCGGGGCCGCCCTTGCCGTCGGGCAGGAACTGGAGGTTCTCGGCGACGACCTTGAGCTTGCTGCGCTTCTGGCCGGTGGCCTTGTCCTCCCAGGTATCCATCTGAAGGCGGCCTTCGATGAAGCAGCCACGGCCCTTGGTGAGGTACTGCTGGGCCAGCTCCGCCTGACGTCCCCAGAGGGTGATGTCGACGTAGGTGGTTTCCTCCTGCTTCTGGTTCTGCTCGTTGGTCCAGACCCGGTTGATCGCGAGGGCGATGTCCGCCACCGCCGTACCCTTGGGGGTGTAGCGGAGCTCGGGGTCGCGGGTCAGGTTCCCCAGAAGGAGGACTTTGTTCAGATTGGCCATGGCAGGAAGAGTCCTACGAATTCAGGCGGGGAAGCTCAAGCGGAATCTGTTCGATCGAACAGTCCAGCTCAGGCGACGCGCTGGAAGTGGTGCTGGTGCACCTTGGTGTTGAGGGCGAGGCGGGCCAGGATCTTGGAAACGGCGGCAGGCTCGGCAGCGAAGCGATAGCTGACGTAGTGGCCGGCATCGAGATGGCGGGACTCGTAGGAGAACTTGCGGCGTCCGACCTGGTTGACGGCGGCGATTTTGGCGCCTTCGGCTTCGAGTTCCTTGCCGACGGAGCTGACGAGTTCGTCAACGCTGCCTTCGGCGCCCTTGGTGTTCAGAATGATCAGTCCTTCGTAAGTGCGGCTCATGGTAATGGTGGTGAGTTACGTGTGTTAAAGCGGTTCGCCGCAGTCGCGACGTCTTGGGAGTGCGCAACTTGTACGGCGGAGACGGCACTAGCAAGCGTGTTTTCAAGCAGGTCGCGTTCTTCCATGCGGAAATTCCCCAGAACGTGGCCGACCATCTCGCCCTCATCGCTGCCGCCGATGCCGATTTTCAGGCGAGGAAAGCCATCCGTGCCGAGGTGCTGGAGGATCGAGCGGATGCCGTTGTGGCCGCCGTGGGAGCCTTTTTCGCGGAAGCGGAGATTTCCCAGTGGCAGGGCGGCGTCATCATAAACGACGAGCATCTGTGCAGGCTCCCATTTGTGGAAGGCAAGGATCTGCTGCACCGCGCGACCGCTGAGATTCATGAAGGTCTGCGGCTTCAGCAGCAGGGTGCCGTTGGGGAGCTTGGCGAGATGGGATTGCCATTTCGGCTTGGTTTCGAAAGCGACCCCGGCCTGCGCCGCGAGACGGTCCAGCACCATGAACCCGACGTTGTGACGGGTCATTTCATACTGCCGCCCCGGATTTCCGAGGCCGACGATGAGCTGGAGAGGAAGCACGAAATTCTAAATCCTAAATTCGAAACGAAGAGGGAGACTTGGAGCAGGATGCTCCAGTGACGGACTGGAGCGGGACGCTCCAGCTACGAATACAAACGCCCGGGAGGCTGGAAGCGACCCGGGCGTTGGAAATGAGACAAGCCGGGACCGATCAGGCGCTGGCGGCTTCCGAGACGGCGGCGGCTGGCTTGCCGACGTGGGCGACGACGACGTCACCGGCGTGGGTCGGACGGACACCCTTCGGAAGGATGAGCTCGGAAATGTGGAGCGAGGCTCCGATTTCGAGGGCGGTCACTTCGAAGTCGATGGTGTCCGGAAGATCGTTCGGAAGGCAGAGGATTTCGAGCGAGTGCATGTACTGCTCGATGATGCCACCAGCCTTCACACCGAGTGCTTCACCGAGAAGGTGGATCGGGATGTGGGCGGTGATTTCGGTGGTATCGTCGACGGCGAGGAAGTCGGCATGCAGAACCGAACCGGAAAGCGGGTCGTGCTGGATGGCCTGGAGGAACGCAAGGCTGGTGCCTTCGCCTTCGATCTCAAGGTTGATGAGGATGTTTTCCGAGGTGCTGTGGGCCAGCAGTTCCGCGAAGCTCTTGGCATCGACCTTGAGGTTCTTGTTCTCGGTCTTGCGGCCGTAGATCACGGATGGGAGCCAGCCTTCACGGCGCATCTGGTTGAGGCGGCCGGAACCGGTGCGGGCACGAGGGGCGGCTTTGATTGTCTGCTTGGTGGCCATGACGGGGAAATGATGAGTATTGCGGAAGTGCCGGAGGTTCCAACCCCCAGACCGGGGGGCGGTCTTTAGAGGGAGAATCCGGACTTGTCAAAATTTTGTTGTCGGGAACTCGCCGGAAGAGAATCGGGGATCGGGGATTTTGGATCCCGGGCAGGGCTCAGACTTCGAAGAGGGAGGTCACCGACTGGCCTCCGCTGATGCGGCGGATGGCTTCTCCCAGAAGGGGCGCGATGCCGACGACCTGGACTTTCGCCCCGGCGGCCTGGGGCACGGAGTCGGTGGTGATGATTTCCTCGATGACGGAATCACGCAGTCGCTCATGAGCCAAATCGCCCAAGATGGCGTGGGAAACGCCAGCGAAGACGCGCTTGGCCCCGTGTTTTTGCAAAATTTCCGCTGCGGCGGTGAGCGTGCCGGCGGTTTCCGTCATGTCGTCGACGAGCAGGACGTCGCGGCCCTCGACGTCACCGATGACATTCATCGCCTCGACCCGGGTGGCGGAGACGCGGTGCTTGGCGACAATGGCGAGGTCCGCCCCCAGGGCATCGGCATAGGCGCGAGCCATTTTCACACCGCCGACATCGGGCGAGACGACGGTAAGGTTCGAGGTGTCCGGGTGGCGCTCGCGGAGGTAGCCGATGAGGGCGGATTTCGCGTAAAGGTGGTCGACCGGGATGTCGAAGAATCCTTGGATCTGCGGGGCGTGGAGGTCCATCGTCAGGACACGGCCGACGCCGGCGGAAGTGAGGAGGTTGGCGACGAGCTTGGCCGTGATCGGCACGCGTGGCTGGTCCTTGCGATCCTGTCTGGCGTATCCGAAGAAGGGTATCACGGCGGTGATCCGACCGGCACTGGCGCGGCGGGCGGCGTCCACCATGATCAGCAGTTCCATGATGTTGTGGTTCGTCGGCGGGCAGGACGGCTGGATGATGAAGACGTCGGCACCGCGGATGTTTTCGTTGATTTTGACGAAGGTCTCACCGTCCGGAAAGGCGGTAACGTGCACGTCGGCAAGGGGTTGCCCGATGACATCGGCGATACGTTCGGCAAGGGCCCGATGGGCGGTTCCACTGATGAGTTTCATGGGGCGTAGCGGCAGGCCGATTGTTGACAGTGGCAGCGGGCTCGGCAACTCTTTGCGATCTTCCTCGGAAAAAGATCATGGAGCCCAGCCCACACATGAGCGCGGACACGAAGGCACCCGAACCCCCACCATCCACCGTGAGTCGGGGAGAGTGGCTGTCCATCGGTCTGACCGCGCTGGTGCTGATGGTGTTCTATGGAGTTTTCAAGCACTTCGGCCCGATGAAGGGCGAACCAGCGGTGGTGACCTGGGCACGCGCCTGGAACAAGGAGAGCGATTTCGAGCACGGCTGGATTTTCCCGCCCCTGGTCATCGGGCTCATCTTCTGGCGCTGGAAGGAAATCGCGGCTTCAAGGAGCACGGGCGAATGGCTGGGGCTGATCGTGGCTCTTGGCGGGGCGGTTCTCTACGTGCTTTCCTACCGGACGATCCAATGGCGTGTCGCGATCATCGGCCTGCCGTTTCTCCTGACCGGCTCGGCCTGGTATTTGTGGGGCAGGAAAACAGCCTTGTTGCTGGCATTTCCCTTCTTCCTGACCTGGCTGGCGATTCCGGTGGGCTTTCTGCAACAAGGCACCGGCGGCCTTCAGTTGATCGCCAGCAAACTGGCCCATGCGGGATCCTCCCTGTGTGGAGTGACGACCACGTTGATGGGAAACAAGATCACCATGGCGGACGGTTCGGGCTACGACGTCGATGAAGGCTGCTCCGGCATCCGCTCACTGTGGGCCCTGATGCTGATCGCGGCGGCATGGACCTACGTCGCGAAGATGCCCTTGTGGAAAAAGGCGCTCCTGTTCGTGAGTTCGTTTCCCATCGCGATCCTGGGCAACGCGCTGCGACTGATATCCGTATTCGTAATGGCGCAGTACGGCGACACGAACTTCGCCAAAGGCACTTGGCACGATTGGTCGCCGCTGGTGTTTTTCTATCCGTTCTCGCTGTTCCTGCTTCTGACCGTCCATTCGATCCTTGAAGGCGGGCTGCCGTGGAAAAGATCGAAGCGCCACATCGTCCGAAGTGTCGTCGTCACGCAGACTGTCGACAAAACCCCAGACCCCGCCACGCCATGACACGTCCGATCTTGCTGCCCATCTTATTGGGGTGCGTGATGCTCACGGTGTTCCTTCTGCCGAAGGTTGGAAAAATCGCGGAGTCCGCCGTCCAGATGAGCCTTCCCGATAAACTGGGGGAGTGGGAATTCGAGAAAGGACAGGCCAGCAAGAAGGAGGTGGATATCCTCGACAAGGAAACCCAGTTCAGCAAGGCGGTCTGCCTCGCTCCCATTCCTTATTCCTATCAGGCCAACGGAATGAGGAATCTGAAGCGGATCGACCTCTCCATCGTGCTTTCAGGGACCGACATCAACAACTCGATTCACCGCCCGGAACGCTGCATGCCCTCGCAAGGCCACCAGATCTACGATGCGAAGAGCGATTTGCTCACGACAGCCGCTGGCAAGACTTTCCCCGTGCGGGACCTCACCTCGCTACAGGTAGTGCCTCTTGATCCAAAGGGCGAGAAAACCGCAAAGCTCAACTGCGTCACGCTCTACTTCTTCATTGGCCAAAAAGAGATCACCGAAGACCACCTTCGTCGCACGTTTATCGACATGCGGGACCGCCTGCTGCGTGGCCAGGATCAGCGTTGGGCTTACGTTTCCGCCTCCATGTGGTTTTCCGAAGCGGGAGAATACGGTCTCACTTCACGCGACAACGCGGAAAAAGAAATCCGCCAGTTCCTTTCGGACTTGGCGGATAACAACATCGACTGGACGCAGATTGCTTCGAAAGGACCCTCACTTTAACTCGGGAACCACTCCGGGCTCCGGTGTCACACGCGCGCCTTCCAGCCATTTGATGAATTCCTCGAGTTTCTTGAATTCGGCGCTGCGGTCCGCATCGAACACGGCGTTTTTCCGGCTGGCCTCCATTTGTTTCCTGGCCTCGAGTGCCCATGCCATGGCCTCGCTCGTTCGTCTGGCCTGCCAAAGCGCATAGGCTCGGCGGAAGGCGTGACTGCCGTAGGCGAAACGTCCGTGGTAAAACATTTCCCGGTTGTCGAGCAGCGGCAGCAACAGACGATAGTGCTCCTCGGCTTCACGAAACTGTCCGAGCTCATCGAGCTGGCGCGAGAGCCCTAGTCGACTGGCATGGTTCCAAGGATGACGCCCCACGACGGATCGCTGATGGTCCAGCACCCGCATCGGCCACATACCCCGCACCGGATCAGGATCGGATTTTGCCAACTCCCCCGCCGCCAGCACGGATGCTTGCTCCAGTCGGAAGTCCGGACGCAGGGCCAGCGCCTGCTGAAGTGCCTCATACCGCTGTTCCGCGTCGGCT